>JBIKNA010000171.1:0-14101 GCA_044358965.1 Polyangiaceae bacterium | reverse complement strand
ATAGCGACGCCTAATTCCTTACCTAGGGGCAAGGCCATCGATTCGAGGCGTCTCCTAACACCGGTCTACAACAGCGGCGCGTTCCGGCGGGCCAACGAAGCGCGCGCAGCCCTACCCGAAAGCGCGTGGCCCCGCAGGACCCTGCACCACGATGACCTCCACCTGACCCCAACGCCGAAAAAGCCCTTTTGAACAAAACCGAGTTCCGAGCCAGGAACGCCCAGCGCGCAGCCCCGCCCCCGCAGGGGCCGGAGCAAAGTTGAGCCCCAGCCGGCACCCCTCCGCAGTTCCGAGCCTGGCACCGCTAAGCCCCTGCCGGAGAGGTCGGGAATCAGACAGCGATACTGGAAAATGGTGGTGAAACTGTAGGGGTAAACCCGGAGGATTGGCATGGGTAGGGCCTGTGGAAAGACCTACTGAAAAGTCCTACCTCTCCTTTCATCCACCGCACATCCCGGGTCTTTCCCTGCCCGAGTCCACACCTGAGTGCCTCGCAAGCTTCTATGAATACTTGGGTTTTTCGGATTTCCCCAGTTCCCACAGGGCCTATTACGACGACTGATTTTTAATTCATTAACAAGGGTTCTCTGAGAGGGTCGGGTGGGTTGGGGGGTTGAACAGGGCAGGCTGTGGCCCAAAAGCAAACCTGAACCGATCTTCCGAAAGAACCCCCGGGCCCATTGACCCCAAGGGGGTGTGGGAGGCACTGTACGTGGCCCCAAAGGCGGAAAAAGGGGTTTGCCCCACCGCAAGGCCCGTTTTGGGCATCAAGGAGTTGGCCGTGCTCGAGATCTCCGTCGCCAAGAAAGACCTTCTGAAGCTCGTCGGACGCATGCAAGCCGTCGCCGATCGCAAGAGCACGATGCCCGTGCTGCAGAATGTTTTGCTGGCTGCCGAAGGCACCACTGGCGTGCGCTTGGCCGCAACGGATCTTTACGTTGGGCTCATTGGACGCGTCAGCGCCGATGTCAAAAAGCCCGGCAGCATCGCCATCCCCGCCAAAGACCTGTTCGAGCGCATTCGCATGATGCCCGAGGGTCCGATCCAGATCACCACGCAAGACAACGCCACCACGGTGCTCAAGGCTTCGGGTTCGGCGCGCAGGTACACGCTTCGGGGTGTGCCCGGCGAAGAGTTTCCGCCGTTGCCGCAGCCGCAAGAGGGCTCGCCCAGCTACGCGTTGCCCGTGGCCACGCTGCAAGAGCTCATCCAAAAGACGCACTTTTCTATCTCCACCGACGAGACGCGCGCACACCTGAACTCGGCGTTGTTCGAGTGGGATGGCGAGACCGTGCGCATGGTGACGACCGATGGTCATCGCTTGTCCAAGATGGAGGTCAAGGTCGAAGGTCGGCAGGCGCAGACGGCCATGTTGATCCCGCTCAAGGCGCTGCAAGAGCTGCGCAAGCTGTGCGACGAGGCGCTGGCCGATGCGGGCGAGAAGGCCCCAGAGGTCTCCATCGTCGAGAGCGGTCCGAGCGCGTTCTTCCAGCTCGCGGGCGTGTCGTTCAGCGTCAAGCTCGTCGAGGCCAAGTTCCCGCCCTACGCGCAGGTCATTCCGCAGAACTCCGACAAGGCCGTGCGGGTGCCGCGGTTGGCCTTTGCCGACGCTCTGCGTGCCGTTGCCGTGGCTTCCAACGAGCGCACGGGTGGCGTGAAGCTGTCCGTGGCCAAAGGCGTCATGCGCATCACCAGCGAGTCGCCGGACAGCGGCGATGGCTTCGACGAGCTCAGCGTCGACTACAACGGACCAAACATCAGCATCGGGTTCAACGCCAAGTACTTCTTGGATGTGCTTTCGGCCCTGCAAACCGAAGACGTCGTGCTCGGCCTGTCGGGCGAGCTTGATCCGGCCATTTTGCGCCCCGCACAAGACAAAGGCTCCACCACGGACTACCTGTCCGTGGTCATGCCCATGCGCATCTAGGACCATGGCGCGGAACATCGTATCGACATGCGCGCGCAGCCGCTGGTGATTCAAGCTGAGCGTGTACCAGTACGGCTAGTCAGCCGGGCTGAGTCGACATGAGCGCGCAGCCGCTGTTGATCCAAGAGCTTGCGGTGCGAGCGTTTCGCAACCTGGCAAGCGTGGACATGCGGCCGAGCCCGCGGTTCAACGTGCTCTTTGGCGACAACGGTCAGGGCAAGACCAACCTGCTCGAGGCCGTGTACGCGCTTGCCACCAGCAAGAGCTTCCGCGCGCAGAAGCCCGGCGAGCTGGTGATGCACGACGTGGATGCGGCCAACGTGCGCGCGCGCCTCGAGTCGTTGGGGCTCACCTCGGACCGATCGTTGGGGCTTGCGCCGGCAGTGCGGTCTGCGCGGGTGGATGGCAAGCGCCCGAGCAACTTGGCCGAGTTCGCGCGATCGTGCCCCGTGGTGCTGTTTCACCCCGGAGAGCTATCGCTTTCCATTGGCCCCGCGGCGCCGCGGCGCACGTTGCTCGACCGGCTGGGCTTGTACCTGAACCCGAGCACCTTGACGGAGCTTGCAAACTACACGCGTGCTGTACGATCGAGGCAGAAGCTGCTGGAGACCCGGGGCATCCATGCCCGAGAAATCGGGGATTTCGAGGTGCTCATTGCGCAGCATGGGGCGCGGGTGGCCGAGGCTCGGCGGCGCGCCACCCAGGCGCTGATTCCGAGCGCCCTCGAGGCCTTTGCGCGCATTGCGGACCCCAAGCTGCACTTCGAGCTGTCGTACCGCGAAGGGGGCCCCGAAGACGAACAAGAGCTCCTGCGGGCCTTTGCAGACAATCGCGCGGTAGACCTTCGGCGTGGCGGTGCCACCGTGGGGCCGCACAAGTGCGATTTGGAGCTGACCCTGGGTGGACGCCTGGCCCGGAGCACAGCGTCCCAAGGGCAACACCGCGCCATGGTGTTGTCGCTCAAAGCTGCGGAGATCACCGTGGTCAGCGCGGCCACGCTGCGAAGGCCCATTTTGCTGCTCGACGACGTGTCGAGCGAGCTTGACCCCACGCGCACCGTGAGCCTGTTTTCGTTCCTGCAAGACAGCCCCGGGCAGGTGTTCCTGACCACGACCAGGCGAGAGCTCATCGATACCGGCGCCAACGCCGAACGCGCGGATTTCCGCGTGTCCCAAGGGCATATCGAGCGCGCATAGAGCGCGGGCTCGACCACTTGCCGTGTGGGGCCCTGCCGCATGCGATGCACGCCCGCATGGCTTCTTGCACGCAAGTCCGAAGGGCAAATGACTGTCTTGGCTCCGAGGGCGGATCACCCTTGCCAAGGGCCCCGAGGAGTGCAGCGCAGGCGATCGCCGTGGTGGTGCGTAACACATTGAAATGCCGTGCCTTTCCCGGGCCCTTGGCCTTGCTGAAACGTGCGAATTGGGCTAAGAGATGGCCCCAAGGATGAGCACCGAAATTCCCTCAGAGAGCGTCCCGCCCCCGGGCAACTACGGCAGCGAGAGCATCACGGTCCTCGAAGGCCTCGAGGCCGTGCGCAAGCGCCCCGGCATGTACATCGGCGATGTGCACGACGGCTCGGGCTTGCACCACTTGGTGTGGGAAGCCGTCGACAACGCCGTCGACGAGCACCTGGGTGGCTTCTGCAGCCGCATGGACGTCACGGTGCACTTCGATGGCTCTGTCACCATCGAAGACAACGGGCGCGGCATCCCCGTCGGCATCCACGCCGACATGAGCAAGAAGCTCGGCAAAGAGGTCAGCGCGGCCGAGGTCGTCATGACGGTCCTGCACGCCGGCGGCAAGTTCGACCACTCGAGCTACAAGGTGTCCGCTGGTTTGCACGGCGTCGGTGTCAGCGCCGTCAACGCCGTGTCCGAGTGGTTCAAGCTCGAGATTCGCCGCGAAGGCCACGTGCACTACCAAGAGTACCGAAAGGGCATTCCGGTAGCCCCCCTCGCCGTCATCGGCGACACCGAGAAGACGGGCACCAAGGCCACCTTCAAGCCCGACACGGACATCTTCACCATCGTCACCGAGTTCAGCTACGACATCCTGGCCAGCCGCCTGCGCGAGCTGTCGTTCCTCAACGCGGGCTTCGTCATCACGCTCACCGACGAGCGCGCCGAGGGCCGCGCCGAGGTGTTCGAATACAAGGGCGGCATCCGCGAGTTCGTCGAGCACCTGAACAAGGCCAAAGAGCCGGTGCACGAGCACGTGGTGCACATCGTCACCGAAGAGAAGTCCGAGGCCGGCGATCCCATGATCGTCGAAGTCGCCATGCAGTGGAACTCGAGCTACGCGGAACAAATCTTCCCGTACACGAACAACATCCACAACAAAGACGGCGGCACGCACCTGACGGGCTTCAAGGCCGCGCTCACCCGCGTGTTCAACAACTACGGCACGCAGGCCAACCTGTTCAAAGAGGTCAAGAGCGGCCTGTCCGGCGAGGACATCCGCGAAGGCCTCACCGCCGTGGTCAGCGTCAAGATCCCCGACCCGTCCTTCGACTCGCAGACCAAGAGCAAGCTCGTCTCGAGCGAGGTCAAGGGTGTGGTCGAGACCGCCGTGTCCAGCAAGCTCGGCCAGTTCTTCGAAGAGAACCCGCAGGTCGCGCGCAAGATCCTCGAGAAGGCCGTCATGGCGGCCAAGGCCCGCGAGGCCGCGCGCAAAGCCCGCGAGGTGGTGCGCAAAGGCACCATGGACTTCACCACGCTGTCGGGCAAGCTGGCCGACTGCCAGAGCAAAGATCCCGAGAGCGCCGAGATCTACATCGTCGAGGGAGACAGCGCCGGCGGCTCGGCCAAGCAAGGCCGCAACCGGAAATTTCAGGCCATCCTGCCGCTCAAGGGCAAGATCCTCAACGTCGAGCGCGCTCGTCTCGACAAGATGCTCTCGTCGGCGGAGCTCGGCACCCTGGTCACGGCCCTTGGCTGCGGCATTGGTCAGCCCGAGGTGGGCGGCACCTTCGACATCACCAAGCTCAGGTACCACCACATCGTGCTCATGACCGACGCCGATGTGGACGGCAGCCACATCCGTACGCTGCTGCTCACCTTCTTCTATCGGCAAATGCCCGAGGTCATCGAGAAGGGGTACTTGTATATTGCACAGCCGCCCTTGTACCGCGTGTCGCGGGGCAAAAAGGGCCTGTACATGAAAGACCAGGGCGCCCTCGATCGCTTCTTCTTGGAGCAGGGTGTCGAGGGTCTTGGGGTGCGCGCATCGCGCGGCCCCACGCTGTCTGGGGAGCCGTTGTTGCGCTTCTCCGAGCGCCTTCGGGGCTTCCGGCGTGCGCTCTCCAAGATCGACCGCCGCGCCGATGCCAAGGTGGTGGCCAGCGTGCTGCGTGCGTCGGGCCTGGGCAAAAACGAGATCCGCGAGCGCAAGCGCGTGGCCGCAGCCATCCCGCTCATCAAGGCGCGCCTCGACAAGCGCTACCCCGACGCCATGCCGTTTACCATCGTCGAAGAGTGGGAGACGGAGCACGGCGCCGGCGTCATCCACATCACGCCGCGTCCGGGCTCGGCGGTGCGACCGGTCACGGTAGACTGGAACCTGGTGGAGTCTGCCGAATACGAAGAGCTCTACGCCATCGAGCAAGACGTGCGGTCCATTGGGCCGGCGCCGTACTTTGCCAAGGTCACCAAGAAAGCCGACGACACCGAAGAAGGTCCCAAAGAGACCGAGCTCGAAGACGCCGATGCCCTGTGGGACTTCTTGGAGGCCCGTGGTCGCAAGGGCTGGCAGATCCAGCGCTACAAAGGCTTGGGCGAAATGAACCCCGAACAGCTGTGGGAGACCACGCTCGACCCCAACGCTCGCGTCATGTTGCAGGTGCGCATGGACGACGCGGTGCAGACAGATCAGATCTTCACGATCCTGAT
Organism: Polyangiaceae bacterium; assembly: GCA_044358965.1. Lineage (GTDB taxonomy): Bacteria > Myxococcota_A > Polyangia > Polyangiales > Polyangiaceae > SXNL01. The sequence goes on along the minus strand of JBIKNA010000171.1, from coordinate 8,284 downwards.
GGGTGACCAAGTCGAGCCGCGGCGCGAGTTCATCGAGACCAACGCGCTCAACGTGCGCAACCTGGACATCTAGCGGCTCGGCGACGACGCGCGTGGGCTTCCAAGTTCTTGTGGGGCAAGGGGCCTCGTCGCTGGCCTCCGATGACCAGCAGTTCTTGTACGCGGTTCGCGCAGGGCAACTTGCGCCGGACGTGCCGGTGAGCGTCGACGCCGGGCGTACCTGGATTCGCGCCGACGTGCTGTTTGCGCGGCTGCACGAACGTGGCGACGATGGCGCGGCCATGTTTGTGCCGATGCGTGTGGAGACCTACAGCACCCTTGGGCAATACCTGGGTCTGTTCTCGCTCCTGTTCTTCGGCGGCCCCATTTGTGTGATTCCGGTGGCGATGGCGTTCGACCCGGGCACCACGAGCATTCTCCTGCGCCTAGGGTTCTGGCTCGGGGCCATGGTGCTCGGGCCGTTGCCCATCGCGGCGCTGGGGCTCTTGGGTCTGCGCGCGCTGCGCCGGGATCCGACGCAGCGAGGCAAGGGCCGCGCGATCTTCGCGTTGGTGGTGGCAGGCATCATGGCCGCGCCCATGCTGGTGGCGCTGCCGTTTTTGCTGTTCCGGTAGCGCTGGCGCCAACGCGCCGTGGCGCCACGAGTTGAGAATTTTGTGATGCGCCAGTTGCAGGCGGCCCCGGTAGGCTCCCACCCAAGGAGTTGACCAAAATGACCGTGAAGAAGCTCGTTGGGTTGGCGTTGATCTCTGCAGTGGTGGCCTGTGGCGGTGGTGGCAGCGGCGAAGGGCGGGTACGCAACGCCGAAGGTCCTCGCCCCAACGCTCCGCAAGGAGGCGCCGTGCCCGGCCCCGGCGCCGAGCGACGCGACGACGCGAGGGACAAGCGCGTGGAGGCCGCCACGGGCTGGGACAAGCTGGGCGAGCGCATGGTGGACGCCAAGGGCGATCGCGACGTAATCGCCGTGGGCAAGGCCGACGGTCGCTTCTCGGCCATCCAGATCAAGGTCGAGCAAAGCGCCCTCGAGATGTTCGACGTGGTCGTCACGTTTGGCGACGGCAGCACCTTTGCTCCCCCCACGCGTTTGATCTTCAAGAACGGCGAGACCTCCCGTGTCATCGACCTTCCGGGCGACAAGCGCACCATCAAGAAGGTCGAGTTCAAGTACGCGAACTTGCCCGGCGGAGGCCGCGCGCAAGTGGAGCTTTGGGGCAAGCCCTGATCATCTCGCCATCTTTGCTTGCGCTGCGGTTCCAACTGGGGCCGCAGCGTGCACGTGGCGCGGGGGTACCGCTCAGGGCAGGATGATGCGGCCGGGCGTTTTGTCGACGCCGTCTTGGGTGTGACAGCCGTTGCAGTCGCCGTCGGTTTGCGGCGTGCTCATGGCCCGCACGCCGGTGTCGGTGATGCGCACTGCGCGGCGTCTCCGGCGGGTGGGCGCTGCGATGTGACCACCGGTACCTGCGTCGAGTGTCGGGGCAATGCCGACTGCCCCACGGACCGACCCGCGTGTGACCGTCGGCCGGGCCGCTGCGTCGCTTGCCTGGACTCGTCCTGGTGCAAGGGATCAGGTCAGGTATGCGAGCCCACGACCAAGGTCTGCATCGTCCCCTGAGTTCATGATCGCTCCGATCATGGGGGTGTCATGGCCGGGTGACGGATCGCGAACGGCGCAGAAGTCCAGCGTGGACGGAATGCCGTGACGCATATCTGTTGGAAATCATGTGAGGCACACAACGGAACACCATGTGCTTCACCGAGTGCATCATGTCGCGCTCCGTCTCGTTGTTTGCTCGCTGTTCCGCCCTGCTTTCGCTGCTCGCCCTGGCCGTCGCCTGTACCCAAGCGGCCCCCGGTGACGAAGCGCCCATCGAGGGTGAGGACGACGATCTGGTTGGCGGCACTGTGGCCGCCGAGGGGCAGTTTCCCTCGTCGCTGCTGGTGCGGAGCCACTGCACGTCCACGAAGGTGGGACCGAAGCACATCCTGACCGCGGCGCATTGTGTGGTGAGCGATCAGGGCACCATCAACTGGATGTACCAAACGTCGTTTCAGGTGACGACCAAGGTTCTCGTCGATCAAGTGGGCGCAGAGTTTCCGTGGATCCAGGTAACGCCGGTCAAGGTGCACCTGCCGCCTAGCGTCGAGGCAGCCGTGGCCGCGCGGCAGCCCATCTACTCGTGGGGCCAACATGCCGACATCGCCATCGTCGAGATGGATGACGCGAGTGCAGAACGCCTCAAAGAGGTTCCTGCGGCGGAGATCGATACGGAGCCTCTGGCCGTGGATGAAGCGGTGACGATCCAAGGGTACGGCTGCGAGAACGGCTTCGACGGCACCAAGGATTACACCAAGGCTCGGCTCAAGTTTCAGCCCACCAAGGTTGCAAGCTACGAAACAATGGCCACCGAAGCCGCAGCACCGGACTCCGGTGTGGCCACGGTCTACGTCACGGACCAAGACCGTCGGCAGTTCTTTGCCACCCGCGGCCAAGGTCGCAAGAAAGAGGAAGCCAGTCTGTGCCCCGGCGACTCGGGTGGTCCGGTGTACCGCGGCACCGATGGCGCTCGCGTGGTGGGCGTGAACTCTCGGGGCTGGAAGGGCAGCGACGTCAACGCCATCGGCACAACGAACTCGCACACGCGGCTCGACGCCAACACGCAGTGGGACGTGGCCGGGTGGTTGGGAACGGTGCCTGGTTTGCGCGTGCGAGGCAACCCGGCTCCCAGCGGTCATTTTCAGGGTTGCGAGACAGTGCTCGGCCGCAACAAGGAGCCCTTTAGGGTGTGCAGCGCGATCCTGGATGCCTTCAAGGCCAAGGGCGCGGCGGCGCAACTGGGGCTGCCCACGGAGGCGGCGGGCCTCGAAGAGCACAGCACCCTGGGTCTGGGTTGGGCGCAGCGCTTCGAGTACGCCGTGATTCGCGAGCGTCGGGCGGCCGAAGGAGGCATGATCGCCACCGTCGACAAGTTTGCCTCGCGCTGCGACGGCAAGAAGGTCGGCGGATTCTATTGCGGCAAGTCGCTCTCGGACTCGGATCCGAAGAACTTGTACCAATGCACCCAGGGCGCCGTGCCGGTGCTCACCGTTTGCGAGTTCGGTTGCAAGTCCATGCCCTCGGGCGTGCCCGACAAGTGCAGCGACAAGCCCAAGCCCGACTTGTGCGCCAATGCACGCAAGACGGGCATGTACTGCGCGCGGAACTTTGACAGTAGCGACCAAAAGCGCCTGTTGCGCTGCGAGAACGGAAAGACCGTGCGAGACGTTGCCTGCTCCAAAGGCTGCAAAGGGATGCCCTCGGGTGTTCCGGACAAGTGCAACCAGTAGGGCGTTCGTGGGCAGTGGCTGCCGGTGCCCGTCCACGTCATGGTGGTGCCGCGGGGCCTTCGTCGCTACAAGGGGGCATGGCCAGTTGGCGCTGCTTGTTGTTGGCGACGACGCTTTGCGCATGTGGAGGCGCGGCGGAAGGCAGCGCAGCACCCAAGATAGCGACCGCCGAGGGCTCCGCAGACTGCGCGACGCTGCGGCGCAAGCTCGACGCCTTCGAGGCGACGATGACGGCGCAACTGGGAGACGACGACACGAAGCCCGCCGAGGTGGCCCAGCGCATGCGGGCCCTTGGCACCCAGGCCGACGCGTTCGCGGCGGATCTCGAGGCCACCAGGTTCGAGCGCGCCGAGGTGAAGGCCTTGAGTGTCGAGTTCGCGACGTACTCACGGAACGCTGGCCGCTGGGCCAAGGGCGCGGCCGTACGCTTCGACCGTGTGGCGGAGCTGTTGCCGCAGGTAGAGCAGAGCGGCCAGAACATCAAAGACCGCATGGGCGCCCTGTCGTTTGCCTGCGAGCGTGCGCCGTCAGGTCAGGCCTGTGCGGCCATCACGTTGTTCAAGCGCTTGCCACGTGGCCCCGAGGCCAGCGATGCGCGGGCCTTCGAGGCGTCGCTCGGCGAGATCGAGCGCGAAGCAAGCTCCATGGGTGACCCTTCCCGCGCAGATGTGTTGGCGGTGGTAGACGCCTTCCGCAAGCTGAATCAGGCGACCATCGCGTTGCGCCAGCAATCCGAGGGCATGGCCACCGGAGGCCCGTCCGACAAGGACACGCAAGCCCTGGAGGCCAAGGCCAACAAGTTGTGTGGTGCACGCTCTGCTGGCGCCGCAGGCAAGCGCTAGCGAAGGCGCGCGGCCAGGGTTCGTAGCGTGCCTGCTGGATCTTGATCGATGACTTGGTGGTGGCCGACCACCACGCGCTTGAGATTTGGTAGCGCCGCGAACTCTTCGAACTGCGAGGCGAGCGCCTTGGGGTCGGAGACCAAGATGAACCGGGCCAAGCGACTGATGGTGGGCCCACCCGATGATGCCGTGATGTGTTTGAGAGCGAAGCCTGCAAGACCATCGGCGTGAGGCATGTTGAAGATGGCGTCGCACACCACGACGGTGGTGTCGGCCTCGTCGCGGATGACCATGGCCGCTTCGCGCTGTTTGGTGCCAGCGGCGTACATCACGGAGACCCGCGGGTCGTCGGGGTAGTCTTCGAGGGTGCCGTCGACGCGGGCGACGGCGGCCACACGGCCCTTGCTGGCCGCGGGGCAGAGCACCTTGGCGTTGGGGTATCGCTCGGCGTAGCGCCCGGCGTCGATGCGGTGAAACCCGTTGGGCACAATGATGAAGCCAACCGGACCGAGCGCCTCGAGCGCGCCCATGCCCGCGTCGTCGAGCTGAATGGCGCTGAAAACGACGAGTTGGCCGTCGGAGCGTTTGCCAACGGCCATGACGCGACGCAGCGGGCCGCCGGGCAGCGGGGCTTCGACGCGGTAGGCATGAGGGGACAGGGTCTCGAGGTCCGGCATTTTCGTGATTTGCGGTATAGGGCGGAGGTATCGCCCGGGCCAGAGCGATTTGTGGGTGGTACGCGTCTTGCGCCAGGGGCCTGCGTGATTACCTTCGTTGTCGAGGCGTGCAGCCGCAACGCTGCGAAACACGGCCCGGGTCCTTGGTTGGACCTGCAGGCTCGAGCCCTCAGACAAGCATTGGTGCGCTCCTTGGGCGCGCCAAATGAAAGGATACGTCCATGCGCCCCGACAAGCTGACCACCAAGAGCCAGGAAGCGTTTCGTGATGCCGTGGATGCGGCCTCTCGCCGGGGCAATCCCGAGCTGCTCCCGGAGCACTTGGTGCTGGCCATGTTGGCGCAAGAGGGCGGCGTGGCGCAGCCCATCTTCCAGAAGGCCCACGGCGACGTGGCCATCCTGCAACGCGAGTGCGAAAAGCGCATCGACGGCTTGCCCCGGGTGACTGGCGGCTCCGAGCCCGGCCTGTCGCGCCGAGCCCTGGACATGCTGCGCAAGGCCGAAGACGAGGCCAAAGCGCTCAAAGACGACTTCGTGTCGGTGGAGCACTTCTTGTTGGCCTTGGGCAAACACGATCGCGACATGCAAGCAGTGTTCGAGCTGTCCGGCGGCGTCACCTACGACAAGCTGCTTCGGGCCATGGCCGACGTTCGTGGCAATCAGCGCGTGACGGACCGGGACCCCGAGGGCAAGTTCCAAGCGCTCGAGAAATACTGCCGGGACCTCACGCAGGCCGCGCGCAAAGGCAAGAGCGACCCGGTCGTGGGGCGCGACGAAGAGATCCGCCGAGTGATGCAGGTGCTATCGCGCCGCACCAAGAACAACCCCGTACTCATCGGCGAGCCCGGTGTCGGCAAGACGGCCATCGTCGAGGGCATTGCCCAACGCATCGTCAATGGCGACGTGCCCGAGAGCTTGCGCAACAAGCGTCTGGTGTCGCTCGACATGGGCGCATTGGTGGCCGGCGCCAAGTTTCGCGGCGAGTTCGAAGATCGCCTGAAGGCCGTGCTCAAGGAGGTCGAAGGCGCCGCGGGGCAGATCATCCTGTTCATCGACGAGATCCACACCATCGTGGGCGCCGGCGCCGCCGAAGGGTCGATGGATGCGGCCAATCTGCTCAAGCCGGCCCTGGCCCGGGGCGAGCTGCGTTGCGTTGGAGCCACAACGCTGGATGAGTACCGCAAGCGCATCGAGAAGGACCCGGCGCTCGAGCGCAGGTTCCAGCCCGTCTTCGTGTCGCAGCCCACGGTGCTCGACACCATTGCCATCCTACGTGGTCTCAAAGAGCGCTACGAGGTTCACCACGGCATTCGGATCCAAGATGCGGCGCTGGTGGCCGCGGCCACGCTGTCGGACCGCTACGTGACGGACCGATTTTTGCCGGACAAGGCCATCGACTTGATCGACGAGGCCGCGGCCAAGATCAAGATGGAAGTCGACAGCATGCCCGGGGAGCTCGACGCCGTGCAGCGCAAGCTCACGCAGTTGCAGATCGAGCAAGAGGCGCTCAAAAAAGAGCGAGACCAAGCCTCCAAGGTGCGCCTCGAGCAGGTGAAAGTCGAAATCGCCGATCTGCAAGAGAACTCCCAGGCGATGCGCGCCCAATGGCTCCGGGAAAAAGAGGTCATCGAGCAGATCCGTGCGGCGCAGCCGGAAATGGAGAGCCTGCGTGCCGAGGCCGAGAGCGCCCAGCGCAAAGGAGACCTGGGGCGCGCCGCCGAGATTCGATACGGCAAGCTGCCCGAGATCGAGCGCCGTGTGGATGAAGCGCGCAAGCAGCTGGCGCGTGTGCAAGACAAGGTGGCCTACTTGCGCGAAGAGGTCACGGACCAAGACATTGCCGCCATCGTGGGCAAATGGACGGGCGTGCCCGTGAGCAAGATGCTCGAGGGCGAGATGAGCAAGCTGCTCAAGATGGAAGATCGCCTCTCGGCCCGTGTCGTGGGCCAACAAGACGCCATCGTCGCCGTGGCCAACGCTGTGCGCCGCTCACGCGCCGGGCTCGGCGACGAAAAGCGTCCCATCGGGAGCTTCTTGTTCTTGGGACCCACGGGTGTTGGCAAGACCGAGCTCGCCCGGGCCCTGGCCGAGTTCCTGTTCGACGACGAGCGCGCCATGTTGCGCCTCGACATGAGCGAGTACATGGAGAAACACTCGGTGTCGCGCCTGATTGGCGCGCCTCCGGGCTACGTAGGCTACGAAGAGGGCGGCCAGCTCACCGAGCCCGTGCGCCGCAGGCCCTACTCGGTGGTCCTGTTCGACGAAGTCGAGAAGGCCCACCCCGACGTCTACAACGTGCTCCTGCAGGTGCTCGACGACGGTCGCCTGACCGATGGCCAAGGGCGCACCGTCGACTTTCGCAACACGGTGCTCATCCTCACCAGCAACATCGGCTCGGTGCACGTGCAGGCCATGTTCGATCGCGAGGACTTGCCCGAAGAAGACAAGCGCGATCTTGCGCAACGCGCGGTCATGGAAGAGGTCAAGAAGGCCTTTCGCCCCGAGTTCATCAACCGCCTCGACGAGATCTTGGTCTTCCGCCGCCTCGAACCCAAAGACCTGCGGCACGTGGTCGACATCCAACTCGCACGGTTTACTGCGCGTCTCGAGAAGCGCGACCTCAAGGTACAGGTCACCGACGCCGCCAAAGACTTCCTGGCCCGCGAGGGGTGGGATCCGCAGTACGGCGCGCGCCCGCTCAAGCGTGCGATTCGAAAGCACCTCGAAGACGCACTCGCCAAAGAGGTGCTGGCGGGAACGTATCCGCCGGGCACCAACGTCAAGATCGACGCCGAAGGTGCTGGGCTCCGGTTCACGGCGGATGTGTCCAACTGAAGTGGGGGGGTGCCGGCTGGGGCTTAACGGTGTCTGGTTTCGGAACGAGGTTTTGTTCAAAAGGGCTTTTTCGGCTTTGGGGTCAGGTGGAGATCATTTGGATCTGGGGCCCACCCCTCCCCTCCCCCATCGTGCCGCCCTCCCCCGTTCGCCTCCCGAGCCCCCTCCCCCGTTCGCCTCCCGAAGCACCCGCGCAAACGTTCCGCGCCCGACAGCCCGGGCGAGCCGAGCTCCGCGTGCCCCTGAACTCCGACGACGCGAGCTACCGCCCAGCCCCGCAATCCTCAGGCGTAAACGTTTCGCGCCCGACAGCCCGCGCGAGCGGCGCTGCGCGTCACCATAAACTTCGCAGACCCCGTTAGCCCCCCTCCCTCTCCTCTTCGGCGAGAGTCCCCAAGGGGCCGGAGGGGTTACGTGCTTTCGGGTCTGGGCAAGCAGCCGAGGCTGGCCCGCCCAAGGCCTCAAAGCATGGATAGCGACGCCTAATTCCTTACCCCCGGGCAAGGCCATCGATTCGAGGCGTCTCCTAACACCGGTCTACAACAGCGGCGCGTTCCGGCGGGCCAACGAAGCGCGCGCAGCCCTACCCGAAAGCACGTAGCCC
>JBIKNA010000561.1:0-4270 GCA_044358965.1 Polyangiaceae bacterium | reverse complement strand
GGCGGGGGCTTCGTGGTGCACTGCATGTTGAGAAGCTCTCGGGGGGATGCCGAGTGAAACGGCGGTGCACCGGAGAGCATCTCGTACACCAAAAGCCCAAGGGCGTAGAGGTCCGACCGGGCATCGATGGGCCGCGCATCGATTTGCTCGGGACTCATGTACTGCAGCGTGCCTACGCTCTGGGTGCTGGTTGCGTGCGCGCCCTCGAGCACCTTGGCAACACCGAAGTCCATGACCTTGACCGTGCGCTTTCCACCGGGGCCCGGTACCAGCATCACGTTCTCGGGCTTGAGGTCGCGGTGGACGATGGCGGGCTCTTGCCCGTGCGTCACGGCCAACGCAGAACAAATCTGCGTCGCGATGTCGAGGGCCTCGGCGAAGCTCAGCGCCCCCTTGCTCGAGATCTCCTCGCGCAAGGTTCGTCCCTCCAGGTATTCGAGCACCAGCGCGAGCTGCCCGTCCTCTTCGACGGACGACAGGCTGCGCACCAGGTTCTCGTGCTCGAGGTGCGCGAGAATCTTCATTTCGCCCAAGAAGGCTGCCCGCCCTTCGTCCCGCTTGGTGAGCTCCGGACGCAGCACCTTGAGCGCGACGCGACGGCCCGAGAGCCGCTCGCGCCCCTCGTAGACCTTGCCCATGCCGCCCTCGCCCAACAGCCGCACCACCTCGTAGCCGCCAATGCTCTCCATGTTGGGTGAGGGTACGGGCAGTCGAACGGAAAGTTCTACGGCGGCCCATCATTTCCGTGGGCGCCCCCTCCCCCATGCAAAGCCCGGCCACTTACGCTGCCAAAGAAGATGCAAGCGGCCGGTGTATGCGCAGGCGAAAGTGCCGTGATTCTCGATGCGCCCTTCGCGTCGGCGGCCTTTTTGGACCTTCGCTCTCGCCTGCTACTCGGCCATGGCGGCGCACGTTACACAACTGCCAAGGAGGCCAAAGAACGCGACCGCCGCCACAATGAACCCGATCATCCAAGGGTTGTACTGCGCACCTTTCCGTACGCGACCGTACGGCCCCGTGGCCACCCCATAGGGGCCCGACCCCTGCGCATATGATGCGAGCTGCGGCTGGCCACTGGCGTAACCGGTGGCAGGCGGGGGTGTTGCGTTGCTGTAGACCGGCGGCGTGGCCCCCAACGACAACGAAGGTCGCGAGGCAGACGCAAACGCATCTTTGGCGGCCTGGAGCATGGCACGCGCATCTTGGAATCGCTCTCGCGGGTCGCGGGCCACAGCCCGGGCAAGGACTGGCCCCAACGCGCCGGGCAGATCGGGGCGACGCTGCGCCAAATCGATGCGTTCCCGAAGTGTGCTCGACGCACGAATGACCTCGGCGAGGCCTTCGCCCGGGATGGCTGTGGCCAGTGTGCACACCTCGTAGAGCACCGCACCAACTGCGAACACGTCGGTCCACGGTCCGGTGGATCCGAGTTTGGGCTCCCACTGCTCCGGTGCCGCGTACCTGGGTGTGAAAGAAACGCCCAGCTGCGATTGCTGCAGCGACGGAGCGCCAGCCCGCGCCAAGCCGAAGTCGAGGAGCTTGGGCGTGCACAGCCCGTCTTGGCGCTTGAGCTTGATGTTGGCGGGCTTGACGTCGCGATGCACGACCCCGGCGGCGTGGGCCGCGGCCAGGCCCTCGAGCACGGGCAGCACGATGGCTTGGATCTCGTCGATGGTGTGGTGGGGCCCGCCTGCGCGGATGCGCCCCAGCAGCTCTTCTTCGAGGGTATTGCCCTGCACGAACTCGAGCACGACATAGGGGAGCTGCTGGGCGCGTTGTGCGCCGGCGTGGACCACGCCCGTGTCGTAGAAGCGCACCACGTTGGGGTGCGAAAGCGAGAACAGAACGCGCGCCTCGCGAAGGATGGTCTCGACGTCGGCGCCGCTCGTGGCCTTGAGGACCTTGATGGCGACGGGTTGCCCGACGATGGTGTGGAAGCCCGCGTAGACAACCCCGAAGCCGCCTTCCCCGATGGGTCGGTCGACGCGGTACTTCCCCTCGATGAGGCTCCCCACGAGCCCGAACGGGTCGGTCGGCGCGTTCACGGGACACAGCCTAGCAAAGTGGCGTCATGCCTACTCGAAGTTCGCCGGAACCATGGAACTTCGGCTCTTTCGTGCGTGATCGAGCATGTCCGTTTGCCCCAAGGCCAAGGCCTGGGGCAGGTCTGCTTCGTCGAACGCGCGGACCTCCAGGATTTCGAGTGGGTTCACCGGGGGCATCTCCGGCGCCGCGACGTCGCAGAGCACGCACACCGTGACCCCGTGAAACCGCAAGTCGCGTTCCGGATCGGAGTACACCCCCACGACCCCACGGACGCTGACCTTGCAGATGCCGGCTTCTTCCTTGAGCTCCCGCTCGAGACAAGAGGTCAACGTCTCGCCCCACTCGAGCGTTCCGCCGGGCAGGGCCCATGTGCCAGTATCGCCGCGGCGAATCAGCACCCATTGCCCACCGGGCGTGAGGGCGCAGGCAGCGACCCCCACCACGGGCCTTCGCAGGATGTGCCGCGCGGCCTCCTTCATGATGACGAAGGCGCCTTTGGGCAACCGCTCGAATACGCCTTTCTTCACAGCCCATGTGGCTAGCACAGTTGGCCCTTTCCTTCGCCATCCCGTCTGCCGTGCGTCCGCAGGCAAGCTCCTGAGGCGTGGCAGGCCGCGAGCGGCGCCCAACCCGGGCAGCCTGTCGTGCGTGCCCGGCGTTCGTGGTAAAGCCCGACGCCATGAAGCTCGTCACCTTCTCCACCACGTCGCGTCTACGCCCTGGTCTGCTTACGGACACCGGGATCCTGGACCTCGAAGAGGCCTTCGCATGGTTCGAGCAAGAGCAAGGTGGGCGCATCACTCGCGACGCCCTCGAAGAGCGCTACGGCGCTGGTGTCCTCGGTTTCATCGAGCACGAGCAGGCCTGCCGGGCCGCGTTGACGCACGTTCTTGCGGCGCTCGATAGCGGTCGCGCTCCCAAAGGGCTGCTGCACGACGCGGGCAAGGTGACCCTCCATTCGCCCATCCCCAGGCCGCCGTCCATGCGCGATGGCTATGCGTTTCGGCAGCACGTCGAGACGGCCCGGCGAAACCGTGGGCTCGACATGATCCCCGAGTTCGATCAGTTCCCGGTTTTCTACTTCACGAATCATCAGGCCGTCGTGGGCCCGGGCCCGGTGCACGTTCGCGAACAGCACCTCGACCGGTTGGACTTCGAGCTCGAAGCCGCCATCGTGGTGGGCGCCGGGGGCGGCAAGCCCGCACGAGATCTGTCCGCGAGCACGGCGGACGCGCACATCTTCGGGCTCATGATCATGAACGACTTCTCGGCCCGGGCGCTCCAAATGGAGGAGATGAAACTGTCGCTTGGCCCTGCCAAGGGCAAAGACTTCGCGACGGGTCTTGGGCCCTACCTTGTCACGCTCGACGAACTCGCCCCCAAGAGCCAAAAGACGCCCAATGGGCTCTCGTTCGACCTGGGGATGCGTGCGTTCGTCAACGACGTCCAGGTATCCACAGGCAACGTCAAGGACATGAACTGGACCTTCGCGCAGATCATGGCGCGCGCAAGCTACGGAGTGACACTCTACCCCGGCGACGTCATCGGCTCCGGCACCTGCGGCACCGGTTGTTTCTTGGAGCTCAACGGGTCCAAGATCACCGACAACCAGTGGCTCAAGCCGGGCGACCGGGTTGCGCTCGAGATCGACGGTCTGGGCCGCCTGGACAACGTCATCGTCCGCACGGAACCATGATTCCAAGCGGTGTTTGCCCCGTGCGAACCCCCGCCTCGGGCGCGGGTGGCGTCTGGCGAGCTGCTTGCCAGACTTAGTCCTCGTGGGTCGCGAAGAAGGCCGCCATCTGCTGCACGGGCCAGCTTGCCACCCAGTCATGCTCGCGCATGCCTGCCACCCAGCCCAGATGTCCACCGTGCGCCGATGTGCGGACTTCGATGCAGGTCGATGCAGCCTTGAGCCAGGGCGCGTACGTCGACCACGGAACCATGGGATCGTCTTTTGCCTGTAGCAAGAGGGCCGGCGTGCGCACCGCTGGCAGCAAGGGACCAGGGCTCGCCGCGCGCCAATACGACTCCACGGACGCAAATCCGTGCATGGGGACGATGACCTCGCGGTCGTAATCGTAGACGCGCCCCAATCGCGACAGGCGCCGAACGTCGAAAGCGGTCTTGCCCGGGTGTGTGCGCGCGAAGGCCCGGGCCATGCGCACCAGGCCCCGCATGACATGGAAGCGATAAGGGACGCACGGCGGACTGTCGATCCAAC
>JBIKNA010000170.1:0-14130 GCA_044358965.1 Polyangiaceae bacterium | reverse complement strand
GCCATCACGGCCCAGAGGCCAAGCGCGGCCAGCGTGAAGGCGACGGGATTGCGAAGCGAGAAGGTGGAACGGGTCTTCATCATGCGCGCCTCCTGAGGCAAAGAGCCAACAAGCCCCTCGGTAAGGAGTAGACGGGCTCCGCGTGCAGTCCATCCGCCTTTGTCGGTGCTTAATTGCACAACTAAGGTGCTTGGCCCCGGGGGCCTCCGCGCACGGCCGGACAAACGCAAAACGCCCGCGGCGCTTGGTCCGCGGGCGCGTTGCTTAGGGCAAAGGCCCCGTCCCGGTTACATGTGTTCGATGATGTTGTCGCCGAACTCGCTGCACTTGATCTCGGTGGCGCCTTCCATCATGCGGGCGAAGTCGTACGTCACGCGCTTGCTCGCGATGGCGCCGTCCATGCCCTTGATGATGAGGTCCGCCGCTTCGTTCCAGCCCAGGTGCCGGAGCATCATCTCGCCAGAGAGAATGACGCTGCCGGGGTTCACCTTGTCGAGATCGGCGTACTTGGGCGCCGTGCCGTGCGTGGCCTCGAAGATGGCGTGGCCCGTCACGTAGTTGGCGTTGCCGCCGGGGGCGATGCCGATGCCGCCGACCTGCGCCGCGAGGGCGTCGGACAGGTAGTCACCGTTCAGGTTGAGCGTGGCGATGACGTCGAACTCCTTGGGGCGCGTGAGCACCTGCTGGAGCGCGATGTCGGCGATGGCGTCTTTGACGAGCAGCTTGCCCGCGGCGAGCGCGGCTTTCTGCTCGGCGTTGGCGGCGTCTTCGCCCTTGGCTTCTTTGGTCTTCTCCCAGGTGGCCCAGGTGTAGACCTTGCCCTCGAACTCCTTGTCGGCCAGGGCGTAGCCCCACTTCATGAACGCACCTTCGGTGTACTTCATGATGTTGCCCTTGTGGACGAAGGTGACGCTCTTGCGCTTGTGCTCCAGCGCGAAGGCGATGGCCGAACGGACGAGACGCTCGGTGCCGTCTTTGCTGACGGGCTTGAGGCCGAGGCCGCTGGATTCGGGGAAGCGGATTTTGGCGTAGTCTTTGGGGAACTCGGCCTTGAGGAACGCGAGCACCTTCTTGGCTTGCTCGGAGCCGGACTCCCACTCGATGCCGGCGTAGATGTCTTCGGTGTTCTCGCGGAAGATCACCATGTCGACGGACTCGGGGTGCTTGACCGGGCTAGGCACGCCCTTGAACCAGCGCACCGGGCGCAAGCAGACGTACAGGTCGAGCATCTGGCGGAGGGCCACGTTGAGCGAGCGGATGCCGCCGCCGATGGGCGTGGTGAGCGGGCCCTTGATGCCGACCAGGTACTTGCGGAAATCTTCGACCGTCTCGTCGGGGAGCCAGTTGTTGAACTTCTGGAAGGCCTTCTCGCCGGCGTAGACCTCGTGCCAGGCGATCTTCTTCTTGCCGCCGTAGGCCTTGGCCACCGCCGCGTCGAGCACGCGCACGCTGGCGCGCCAGATGTCGCGACCGGTTCCGTCGCCCTCGATGAAGGGGATGATCGGGTCGTTGGGCACGTTGAGCTTGTTGCCCGCGCCCATGGTGATCGGGGTGCCGCTGGAAGGCGTAGTCATCGCTAACCTCTGGGAATTGTGACGGAATTGGTGCGAGCAGGGACCTGCTGCGCAAGGGAGGAAGGCGTAGCACACACAGCTCGCCCATTTCCACGCCTATTTGAGCTTGTTTGCGCCTCGGGCCTTTCGACAAACCCGCGGGGTATGCGAGCCTGTCGGCATGCGCGCACGGTACCTGCTTGCCTGTCTTGCCCTCGCCGCCACCAGCATCGCTTGCACGGCGAGCACCGACGAAGACGCCGATGCCGAAGACACCACCACCGAGGACGCGCTGGCGTCGGCGGATGCCGCCGGCGTCAGGGTGGGGTCACCTGAAGAGCGCATCGTGCTCAACCTGGTCAACGACGTGAGCATGGATGCGGCCAGGTACCGCGCCAGCGTCAAGCTCTCGAAGACGTTTGCGGAGGCGCTCGTGAAGGCCCGTGCCGGTGCCACGGCCAGCCCCATCGACGACAAGTTCTTCTACTCCGTCGACGAGATGAAGCCCATCAAGGGCGTCAGCAAGGCGCAGTTCACGCTGCTCAAGAACTACGGCACGGCCCAGGGCTACGACTACGCGCCGCCGGGTCTTGTGCTCATGGAGATCCCCGACAACTTGGGGCGGCCACCCACGTCCAACGATGTTCAGGTTGCCCGCGGGTACGACGGACGCCTACGGGCGCCGGCGCTGGCGATGATCCGGGCCAACATTCAGAATGCCGTGCACCCGCAGAACGAGCGCTTCGCCACCGACAGCATCGCGGCCACCTACAAGGCGTTCCACATTGGCCTCAGCAACTTGTTCATCGTGGGCAGCCCGCCGCGAAACTTCATGGATTCGCTCGCCCCAGACAGCATCGAGTTCCTTGGAACCATCTCGACGCTGAACCCGACCATCGTCCGCTACGAAAAAGATGGTCGCGTGGGCTACCTGCAGCGCGCCCCGAGCGGCGGTGGCTATGTGCGGGCCGACGCGAGCCTGATCAACCAAAATGGCGAGCTCCGGTACCCGGTTTTGATTCGCGCCAAGGTGCGCTTCGACAAGCCCGGCGTGCAGATGGAATACCCGAAGTGGTCCGCCACGGTTCTTACCGCGCCCACGGGCAGCGTGACCGAAGGCTAACTTCGGTAAGTGGGCTCCGGGCCCGTTACTGCTCGATGAGGTACGCGGTGCCGCAGGGCACGTGAATGCTGCGGGTGACGCCCGAGGAGCCCACGCGGAGCGTATGGCGCCCGCAAGCCACGGGCCGCCCCTCGTCGCCGCTGGCCTCGATGAGTACGCCGTCGATCCAGATGCGGTGCTGACGCAAGTGCTTGGCCACCACGATGGCGGCGCCCGGCGCGGCGACGGGGTCGGCGTTAGGCAAGTCGCTGAGCGAGAGCCCGCGGGCGCTAGACTGGCGAAGCTCGAGAGGGGCCCGCACCGCGACGCTGGTGCCGCTGCTCGGATTTGCTGCGCGCTGTTCGTGCACCATGAGCCCCGTGACCACGAGCGCAAGACAGGCGGCCAGAGTGAAGGCCGTGGCTGCCCAGCTCCAACCTTCGCTGCGGGTCCGGGCTGGAAGGTCTACTGGCGGCGGAGGAACCGAGGGGACTTTGGTTTGCGGGTAAGCCTGCGGGGGCGGCGAAGGGGGCAAGGCAGCGTAGGCCACCGGCGGTGGCGTGCATTCGGACATGACCGAAACGACCGGAGGCCGCATGGCCATGATCGGCGTTTGCGTTGCGCTGCGGTGCAATGCCTCGTTGCGGCCAGAGCCCGAGGGCACGAGTGGTGGCAGGGCGTCCATCTCTGTCAGTACGTCGCTTGCGCGCAGCACCGGCGATGACTCGCCTACGGGCGGAGGAGCAAAAGCCGGCGGGCCATGGAAGAAGGACAAGAGCCCCTCGCGCTGGCGCGCGGCGCGCTCTTCTTCGGTGGGGGCGTGCCGAATCACGATGTCGCGGTAACCGCCGGCGTTGCCCAACACGAGGTCCATGGCTCGCTTGGAGCTCTCGGTCGGTCGGAGCGCGACATCTGTGGTGGGCGCGCTCGGCCGCGTCGGAGCGTCGGCACGCTTCCGAATCGTGGGTCGCTTGAGGTCCGCAGTCAGGGGGCTCATCGCGTGGGGTGGCGCAGCTTGGATCAAAAATGACGCAGTGCAAGATTCCAAGCGCACTTTCCATCCGTTGGTGCCCTGTGTGGGCGTGCGCGAATTCATTATGTGCTTGGTATTGTTTGATATTTGCGCGTCATGACGCGGCCCGCATCCGATGCGTCAGTGTCGATTGCGGCCCGCGGCCGGGGCCAAGCTATTAAGGTACGCGGCCATGAGCGCTCGTAGCCTTGTGCCCCTGCTGTTGCTCGCGGGTGTTGCTGCCATCTCCGGCCCCGCGGCAGCGGCCCCCACGTCAGTGTCATCACAGGTTGCTCTCCGGCTCACCGACGAGACCCCTGAGGCCATGATCGAGGCTGCGCAACGCCGGGCCGAGGCCGCCGAAGACGAAGAGGGCCTTGCGGCCATTGCGGTCATCGAGCGCCTCGCCACCCGTGCCGGCGGCAACACCGGGGCCCAGGCGCTCGGGGCCATCGCGCAGAAGGCCCGCTCGTTCGCGCTGCGGGCCGAGGCTCGTTTTGCCGAGGCTCGTGTTGGCGCCGCACCGTCCGGAGACAGCTTTGGTTTGGTTCGCAACCTTGCGCTACTGGGGCCGTTGCGGGACACCGGCGGCGGACTTCTTCGCGCCGAAGGCCCCGAGGACAAGGGGTACGACCCCGCGGCGCAGTTCTCCTGGGGCACGGTGCTCGTGCAGTGGCGGAGCCTTCCGCCGTTGTTCGCCGGTCTTCGGGGAGTGCCGCTCGACGTGTTCGTGGCACCGCGCAAAGAGAGCTGCACGTACCTGGCTACCGCCGTGCGCGCTGACGGGCCCCAAAAGGCCGTGCTGCGCGTGGCCTCGTCGGGGCAAGTCAAGTTGCTGCTCGATGGTGTCGAGATCGCGCGCAGCGAAGAGGTGCATCGCTTCGCACACTTTGATCGCATCGCCGCCAAGGTCAGCCTCGACGCCGGACCGCACACCGTCGCAATCAAGACTTGCTCCGGGGCCCTAGGTGACGAGGGCAGGGTGCGCGTGCGGATCACCGACGACGCCGGCGCGGCCCTGGACCTCCATGCCGACGGCAGCATCGCCGCACTGGCCGCCGCGTCGCGGGACAAGGCGAGCAAGGTGGCCAAAGGCCCATCGCGCAAAGCGGCTCCACGAGACAAGACGCCCCTCGAGGCCGCGCTCGCCGCGGGCAAATTGCCTTCGGCGGTGCTGCGCACCCTTGGTGGCGCCGATGATCTGCGCTCCCCCCGCGCCGCCGGCACGTTGCAGGGGATCCTTGGCAGCAAAGACCAAGCCCCGGACCTTTTGGCCTTCGCCGCATGGATCAGCCCCGCTGCCGCCACGCGCACGGGCTGGCTCCACGTTGCCCAGCAGCGGGCGTCGGGTGATCCGAAGACCTTGGCCTTCGTGCGCGCGGAGCTCGCAGGTGAGCTCGTGTCTTCGCAGCTGCCGGACGAGGCGCTGAGCCTGTTGCAGGGCAAGCCCGCCGGCGAAGGCTCGTATGCCGCGGTGACCACCGCCCGGGCGCTCGAGGGGCTTGGCATCGAGGCCATGCGCCGCTTGGCTTACCAGCGCCTTCGAGCCGTCTACCTCGAGTCCAAAGCCAAGGTCTCCGTCGAACTCCTGTCGCATTTGCTACGCCTTGCGCCGGCCTACGACACGGCCATCGCCCGCGCGGCGGCCTCCGATTTGGCCACGCGGGGCTACCCCACGCGAGAATATGTGCAACTTGCATCTACCGAAGGATCTACGGCGCTTACGCAGGCAGCGTTGGTGCTCTTTGCCGGGAATCTCGACGACGCCGACGAAGGCACCGCCGTCGTGGAGACCGTGTTGGGGGCTGGCGCCGCGAAAGATGGCCTGACGCTTGCGCAGATGCTCTTTGCCTTCGCTCCGAACCGGGCGCCCACCTTTGCGTTGCTGGCCCGCGCCAGCAGCGACAACGGCGCCAAGGCGTCGGAGATTGCCGGGTACCTAGCGAGGGCCCGGGATCTCGAGCCCACGGACGCCCGCTTTCGTTCGGAACTCTTGCTGCGCAAGGGCACCCAAGGCCCCGCGCCGGGCACCGACGAGAAGTACATCGTGGCCCCGGGGGTGTTCCTCGCGCGCCGCAAGGGCGTTCCCGCGGGTCTGTCCGATGTGGCCGATCGCGAGCTGCATTGGTTTCGGGCCGTGCGCACGCATGCCGATGGTCGCGTGTCGCAGCTTATCCACTATGCCAAAGAGATCGTCATCGCGCCCAAGAGCCAGAGTGAGCTCTACGAGGACATTCCGGCCGAGGGTGAGCTGACGGAGCTGCTCCGGGCGCGGGTGCACCGCAAGGCGGGCGGCGTGGCGTTGCCCCTCGAAGTGCACGACGACGGAGCCCGGCCGCGCGTGCGCTGGCCCAACTTGGAACCCGGTGACACCGTCGAGATTGCCCTGCGCACCTGGACGAGTTCTGCGGTTGGGGGCCGCGGCGATGCGCCGTACCACTTCATGGACTACGCCGGCGCGCCGGCCACACACCCGCTCATCTACAACGAGGTCGTCATCGAGACGGTGCCGGAGCGGCCCCTCTACGTTGACGTGCTTCGCGGCACCGACCACAAACGCACCGAGTCCACCGACGAAGGGCGCAAAGTCGTGCGCTACGTATGGGATGCGCCAGTGTCGGTGCCCGAAGAGCCGCTATCGCCTCCGTTGAGCGAGATCGTCCCGGTCATCGTCGGGTCGACGTTCAAGAACTGGGAAGACTTTCGCACGTGGTATCGCGGCGCCATCCAAGGCTTCACGGAGCCCGACGACGAGGTGCGGGCGCTCGCCAAGCAGCTCACCAAAGGCAAGGTCAGCCGCGAAGACAAGCTCCGCGCGCTCTTCGACTTCGTGGCCGACGACATCCGTTACGTGAACTACGTGAGCGGCGAATGGTGGCTTCCGAATCGGCCCCAACAGCTCTTGTCTCGTCGGGAGGGCGACTGCGACGACAAGGCGCTCTTGCTCATCACCTTGCTCAAGTCAATCGGCATCGAGGCCCAAGAGGTCATGGTGCAGACGCGGCTCACCAACATGCCGTCGCTCCTGCGGTCCAAGAACGTGGCGGTACCGTTGTTCGACCACGGCATCGCGTTCTTGCCGGGCCCCGGCGGAGGTCGCTATCTCGATGCCACGAGCCCCAAGTCCCGCCTGGGCCCCTTGCCCTCCATGGATGCCCACGGACTTGCGCTTCGCATGGACGGCCCGGCCGAAATTGTCGAGCTCCCGGCGAGTTCGCCGGAGAGCCATGGCGCCGACGTGAACTGGACCGTGCGCATTGGCCAAGACGGTGGTGCCGACATCGTCGGCGAGGAACTGCACTCTGGGGATGGGGCGTTCTACCTGCGCACGTACTTGTCCGAAGAGGCCGGCCGCGCCCAGTTCGTCGAAGACGGACTCGTGGGCCCCTGGATGGCCGAGGTAGAAGTCGACAAGACCATCGACTTTGCCGCGGACCTCCCGGACGGCAAGTCCCGTGTAAAGTACAAGGCACACAGTGGCCAGCTCGCGCGCCCGGATGGTCAGGACTTGGCGGTGCCCATCGCGCCGGCCACCAGCTTGGCTTCGCAGTTGGCCGCACTGCCGGTGCGCAAGACCCCGGTGCAGCTGCCCCCAAGCCTCGCCCCCAGTCATCACTCTCGGGTGCTCAGGTTCGTGGCGCCGCCGGGGCATCGCTGGCTCGACGCGCCTCCGGGCGGCGATTTGCGATCGGAGTTTGGGCGCGCACAGCTGAGCTTGGCTCCGGACCCCGCAGACCCGCGCACCCTCGTGGTGCGTCGCAACCTCACCCTCAGCAAGCCTCTCATCAGCACGCAGGAGTACGCGGCGTTCCGCGCCTTCGTGCTTCAGGTCGACGCCCTGATGAACAAGACCCTCCGCCTCGGGCGCACGGAACGATGACCATGCGAACCTCACTTGCGCCCATTGCCTTCTTGTTGTCCTGCGTTGTGGGCTGCGGCGGGCCCCAAGAGCCCAAGGTGCCCCAAGCCTCGGGCCCCAGCCTCGCACCGAGCTTTGCCGCCGCGGCACTTGCCGAGCAGACGAGCAGCACCGAAGATGCCACGCGAAAGTACCTTGCGGTCATCGAAGGCGCTTCGCAGTCCGACCACGAGGCCTCGTACCTGGCCGCCGCGGCCTCGCTGGATGCGTTGGTGTACCGCACTCCAGCCGGCCTCGAGGCCTTTGCTGGCTCCACGGCCCTTGCGTTTCGTCGGGAAAACAACGGCGTGACCGCGGCGCTCGCCAACATTCGCGAACGGGCCAGCAACCGCGTGGTGCAGGCATTGGTTTCCCGCGCCCTCTTGCGCCTGGCCGAGCGTTCCGGCGACGCCCCGCGCGCCGCGGCCCTTCGTGGCTCTTGTCTCCAGTCTGCGGCGGTCCTTGGCCCGCATG
The DNA here is from genome assembly GCA_044358965.1 of Polyangiaceae bacterium. Lineage (GTDB taxonomy): Bacteria > Myxococcota_A > Polyangia > Polyangiales > Polyangiaceae > SXNL01. The sequence goes on along the minus strand of JBIKNA010000170.1, from coordinate 6,091 downwards.
CGCCGTCGCTGGTGCGCCCCACGCCAGCGGTCAGCTCTGCGCCGGGCAAGCCTCTGCCGTCGAGCATCAACATGCCAGGGCCCTTTGCGCGGACGGTGCCGGCCATGGCTACGTCCGGACGCGGGTGTGGCATCGAGCTCGGATCGTTGGCCCTGCGACCGGGAACACTCGACCTCGTGGCCGACGGGCCTTCGCGTGCGAAGGGCTACCTGCTCGTTGCCATGACGAGCGATGTCCCCGCGGTGCTGCACGCCGGGGGCGTGCGTGTCATGGAGCGCCGCTACGACGAAGGAGCGCTCCCGCTCACGCGTTTTGCGTGGGTCCGTGCCCAAGGAGACACGACGCGCTTTGTTCTGAGTGCGGCCGGCAGTCGCGCCGGAGGCCGCGTCGAACTCCACGTGTGGGACGAAACGGGCAGGGGCGTTCCTCTCACGGCGCCGTCGCCGGGGAGCCAGGCCCCAGGCTCCGTGTCCGACGCCAAGACCATCGACGTCAAGGGCACGTCGGACACACTCGAGGGGCGTGCGCTCGTCGCCATGGGGAGCCTCGCGTTGGGCGAAGTCCGCCGCGCCGAAGCGATGGCCCGGGGCGGCGAGTCTCCGCTTCTTGCGCTCGCGCTGGTGCGTACCCTCGATGCCACGCTCGATTTGCCGCCGGCCGAACGCGCCGAGCGGGCCACCGCCGCAGCGCTCACGCTGCCTCCGGGCTTTCTCGATGCTGCCCTTTCGCAGGCCCGGCTCGTCATGGCCCGGCGCACGGGTGCCGACGGCCCCATCGAGGCCCTGCTGGAGCTCGACCGTCGAAAGGGTGCTGTGACCGCCGATGCCTCGCTGCTTCATGCCTTCGATGCGGCACTGTCGTCGCAGGCCCGGCTCATGGACCGAAGGGCGCAGGCCTACGCGCAGCTCAAGAACGTGGCAAAAGCCTCGGCCCTGTCGTTGGCCGTCGACCGGGTGACGAGCCCCCGAAGCAGCAAAGAGTCTGCACAAGCCGATTGCTCTACCGGGGCCGATCGCGATTTTGCCGCTGCGGCATGTTACTTCGCGCTGCTGCGCGTCGGTGACGTGGCCGCGGCTCGTACGGAGCTTGCGCGCCTTCGGTCGCTCTACGGTGCTCCCCAGCTGATGGTCTCGCAGGACCTACGCGAGGCTCTCGCGGCCCGAGACCTGGGTCGCGCTGACGCGGCCTGGGCCACGGCGCTGCCCGCAGAGCGCAGTGCCGCAGTGCTGCTGGAACTCGGCAAGCTTCGTGGCAAGGTGCCAGCCCCAGGCGAGCTCTTGGCCCGGGTTCGCGAGGGCATGCCAGCGGGGGGCGCCCTCGGGAGCTTGCTACGGGTGGCCGGCGAAGACTCGTTCGCTCCTTTCGACGATCTGCGCAAAGAAGGGCTCGCCCTCGAGGCCGGCGGCGCCAAAGCCATGGCCGACGCCGGCTCCGTCGTCCTGTCCCACCGCGAAGAGTACGAGCTCGACCGGTCCGGTCTGCTTCGCGTGCGCATCTATGATCTGCGCCGTGTCGTTGGCACCGCCGACGTGGACACCGGCGCCGCCGCGGCCATGCCCGAGCTCCGCGGCCAGATCACGTTCCAGACGATCAAGCGCCGGATCCACAAGAAAGACGGCCGGGCGGTGCTGCCCGACCGGACCCCCAACGCCCAGCAGGCCAACGCCGATCTCGCGCAACTCGAGCCCGGCGACATCGTCGAGGCCGCACACGAAGCGTGGGTGCAACCTGACGACCGGGGCCAGCTCAGCTTCGTGACCTCGGACCTGTTGCCCGAGCGAACCTCGGTGCGCCGTGCGCAGCTGCTGGTGCGGTTCCCTACGGACCTTGGCGTCAAACACGCAGCGCACCCCTTGCTGGGCACCCCCAAACAGTCTGCCCGCGGGGCCGACACGACCCTCGAGTACACCCTGAGCGACAAGGCCCCGCGCCGCATCGAAGACGGCGTACCCCGTGCAGATCGCCCGGTGTCCTTCACCGCCTCGACGTTCACCTGGCGCGACATCGCGGAGCAGCTGTCGGATGCCGAGCTTGCGCTCCGGTCCAACGACGCCGAGGTCGCCGTGCTTGCCACACAGGCCGTGGCTTCGCTGCCGCCCAATGCCAAGCCCAAAGATCGCGTCGAAGCCGTGCTTCGCGCGGCGGGGCAGGCGGTGCGCATGGCCACGCCGGCACCGCTGGTGCTTGCATCGGGCGAAGGACCACAACGGCAAACCGCCCGCACCTTCCTCATCACCCACGAGGGTAGCCGGGCCTTCGTGCTCGCCCGCGCCCTCGAGACCCTGGGGATCTCCGCGCAGATTGTGTTCGCCGAGCAAGAGCCCGCGAGCAGCAACCCCGAACAGCCGCCGCACCCCGACCGGTTCTTTCGGCCGCTCGTCAAGGTGACGCATCTGGACGGTCCAAGCAGCAGCGACACCATGTACCTCGATGTCGAGGTGGCGGGTCCTCCGTTGCCTGCGGGGCGCATCTCGCCGGAGCTGGCCGGCCGCGCGGTGCTCCTTCCAGACGGGCAGCTTGCCGCGGTGCCCAGCGCCGCCGGCGAGGCCAACCGCGACGAGGTAGACCTGCGATTGGTGCTCGACGAAAAAGGCGATGCGCAGGGGAGCCTCACGGTGCTTCTGCGCGGCCGCGCGGCCCAAGAGTTGGCCGAGGCCTTCGAGAAGCTCGTGGGAATGGACAGGCAAAAGGCTCTCCAGACCATTGCACTCGCGTGGCTGCCCCTTGGCACCGTCGAGTCCGTGCAGCTGTCGTCGAGCGAGGGTAGTTGGCAGATCGCCATTCGCGCCGAGGTGCGCGTGGCGGCGCTCGCCCAAGCCGAGGGGCGCGACAAAGACAAACGTCAGGTCCCGGGGCTTGCGCCCTTCCACGCCGTGTTCCCCCGGGCATACGCCGGTACGCTGTCGGCGGTGTTTGCGACCAAGGGCAATCGTGAGAGTGCGTTCTCGATCCGCGAGCCCGTGTTCTACCATATGCATCGGCGCATCGAGCTGCCCGCCAAGGCGCTCGTCACGCGCTTGCCGGGGCCGCTCAAGAGCGAGCGACTCATTCGCGCCGAGCGCCGCATCGCCGTGGCCGGCAATGCCATCGAAGAGGACTTCGAGCTTGGTCTGCCGGCAAGCACCATCGCGGCCAACGACTACGACGCGTTCCTCTCGGAGCTCCGCCGCATCGACGCGGGCTTCTTGGCGACGGCGCAAGTCAAGCTGCCTTCGCCCTAAGGCTGCGGGAGTCCGAGGCTCCCGCGCTCCGAACGGACGTGGCCGCGTGTGGGCTTTCTTCCCTCCGCCGCTGCCGTCGCGCTGCGCGGGCGTGGGGCTTGGGCCGCGTGGCCGTGAGCGCGGTCCGGGGCCCCGGGCGCGGGCAAGCCTTCGTCCGGGCCTCACGCCTGCTGGGCTACCGTTTTTGCTGCTTTTGCCCCCCACGGCCCAGACGTAGCTGGTAGGGTCGCCAGCGTCTTTTCGAGGAGAACCGCCTGTGAAAATCCACGAGTACCAAGGCAAGCAAATCTTCGCCAAGTACGGTGTGCCGGTGCCCAAGGGGTACCCTGCGTTCACTGTCGCCGAAGCCGAGGCCGCGGCAACGCGCCTGGGCACCGAGACGGGCAGCCCGCTCGTTGTCGTCAAAGCCCAAATCCACGCCGGTGGTCGCGGCAAGGGCGGAGGCGTCAAGGTCGCCAAAGGCGGCGCCGCCGATGCCAAAGCGCTGGCCGAGAAAATCCTGGGCATGCAGCTGGTCACGCACCAAACCGGGCCCGAGGGCCAGAAGGTGCGTCGCGTGTACATCGAGCAAGGGCTCGAGATGGAGCGCGAGCTGTATCTCGGCGCCGTGGTCGACCGCGACCGTCGCCGCATCGCATTCATGGCCTCAACCGAGGGTGGCGTCGAGATCGAGAAGGTCGCCGCCGAGACGCCGGAGAAGATCCTGACGGTGCACATCGACCCGACGGTGGGTTTCTCGGCCTACCAGGCGCGCAAGCTCGCCTTTGGCCTGGGGCTCGAAAAGCACGGCAAAGACACCGTCGGCAAGTTCGTCAAGATGATGGGGCAGCTCTACGAGCTCTTCGTCAAAGAAGACTGCTCGCTGCTCGAGGTCAACCCACTCGTCGTTCTCAAGAACGGTGACGTCATGGCCCTCGACGCCAAGATCAACTTCGACGACAACGCGGACTTCCGCCACAAGAACTGGGCCGAGCTCCGCGACGCCGACGAAGAAGACCCCATCGAGCTCGAAGCCAAAGAGACGGGGCTCAACTACGTGGCGCTGGACGGCAACGTCGGCTGCCTGGTCAACGGCGCTGGTCTGGCCATGGCCACCATGGACATCATCAAGCACTTTGGCGAAAAGCACGGCGTGGCTCCGGCGAACTTCCTCGACGTGGGCGGTGGCGCCACGCAAGAGCAGGTCACCAAGGCCTTCGCCATGATCCTGAAGAGCCCCAAGGTGAAGGCGATCTTCGTCAACATCTTTGGCGGCATCATGAAGTGTGACGTCATCGCCAACGGCGTTGTCGCCGCCGCCAAAGAGCTTGGGCTCAAGGTGCCCCTCGTGGTGCGCCTCGAAGGCACCAACGTCGACTTGGGTCGCAAAATCTTGAACGAGAGCGGCCTCGCGATTCAGGCCGCGACCACCATGGCCGATGGCGCCCAGAAAGTGGTCCTCGCGGTTTCCGGAGGTGCGAAATGAGCATTCTTGTCGGCAAAGACACCAAGCTCTTGGTGCAGGGCATCACTGGCGGCGCGGGTTCGTTCCACGCAAAGCAGTGCATCGACTACGGCACCAGCGTCGTCGCCGGGGTAACCCCTACGCGCGGGGGCGAGTCCTTCGAGCACGACTCCTCTGTTGGCAAGGTCAAGGTCCCGGTGTTCGACACCGTGGACCAGGCCGTCAAGGCCACCGGCGCCAACGCGTCGGTCATCTTCGTGCCGCCTCCGGGGGCCGCAGACGCCATCCTCGAGGCCTTCGACGCGGGCATCGAACTCGTCATCTGCATCACCGAGGGCATCCCTGTCGTCGACATGCTCAAGGTGCGCAAGGTGCTCGAGGGCTCCAAGGGCCAGCGCCTCGTGGGCCCCAACTGCCCCGGCGTCATCACCCCTGGCGCGTGCAAGATCGGCATCATGCCCGGTCACATCCACAAGCCCGGCCACATCGGCGTGGTGTCCCGTTCGGGCACGCTCACCTACGAGGCCGTCGGGCAACTCACCGCGCTTGGCATCGGCCAGTCCACCTGCGTCGGCATCGGCGGCGATCCCGTCAGCGGCATGGACTTCGTCGACGTGCTCACGCTCTTCGAGGCGGATCCCGACACCCATGGCGTCATCATGATCGGCGAAATCGGCGGTGGCGCCGAGGAGCGCGCGGCCAAGTTCATCAAAGAGAAGATGACCAAGCCCGTCGCTTCGTTCATTGCCGGCACCACGGCCCCCGAAGGCAAGCGCATGGGTCACGCCGGCGCCATCATCGCCGGTGGCAAGGGCACCGCGGCAGCCAAGATCGAGGCCCTCGAGGCCGCGGGCTCGCGCGTTGCGCCCACGCCCAGCGACATGGCGGCCACGCTGCAGAAGATGATGAACAAGAACTAGTTCGTAGCGCGATCATTTCACGAGGGACCATCGGGCAACCGGTGTGTCCCTCGCGTGTTTTGTGTCCACGCACCGGTGGCCTCTCTCGGGTGTGCCTTTAGGTCTACGGAGCCGTGGCCGAGGAAGCCACGAGTGCGCCTGCGCCCGGCTGCAGCGCATCGAGTCGACGTCCGAGGAGCGCAACCTTGGCGGCAAGCACCGGGTCCCCGGCGGCGCGCTCGCGCAATAGGGGCTTGGCGGCCATGATCGCGGCAAAGGTCTCGGCCTTGTCTTCTTCGGGGCCGCTTGTGGCATAGCCGGTGATGAACCCCGCCGGGGCGTTGGCCGGGCCAGCCACCCAGACCGCGCGCATGGAGCGACCCCCTGCGCCATAGGAGAAACCCGGCGTGAGCGCGATCCATGCGGGATCGTGGGCGAGTTGGCCGTCGTCGGCCAGGTCGACGAAGTGGAAGATCTCGTGGTGCAAGGTCCACACGATGTTGCCCGTGGGGGCGTTGACGTCGAGC
>JBIKNA010000560.1:0-4295 GCA_044358965.1 Polyangiaceae bacterium | reverse complement strand
CTTTGCGCCTTGCCGCGATGACGGCAGCGGGTTTTCGCCCAACTGCCCCACGGTGGGTTGCATCTCGCGCTAAGGGCCGGATGCCGGAACGAGATGCGCCAGACGCACTCGCAAATACTCGTCATCATTTAACTTTGTGCAGATGAATTCAGTTCATTACAAATTACGTCAATTGACTGAATAGGGATCCCGAGGGAAGCGTTTTTGAGGGAGCGTTGGCGGTGTCGGGCCTTGCTCGCACCGCGCAACAAGCCACCGAAGGACCCGGCGCCCCCCACGGACCAGTGGGCACTGCGCCGGCCCTTCCCTTCCCCTCGAGGCTTCCCCTATGCGCACCATTCGAACGGCCCTTTCGCTCGCTCTTCTGCCCCTTTCGTTGCTCGCGGCGTGCTCCGACGACAGCGACAACGGTCAAAGCTCCAGCAGCTCGAGCTCCAGTAGCTCTGGCGGCTCCTCCTCGAGCTCCAGCTCTGGCGGCTCTTCGAGTACGAGTAGCTCTGGCGGCTCCTCCTCGAGCTCCAGCAGCTCCAGCAGCTCCGGCGGCTCCTCCTCGAGCTCCAGCAGCTCCAGCAGCTCCGGCGCCGTGGTCACCGCGCCCAACATCACGACACCCACGGCGCTGCCCCCTGCGAGCCTCGGACGGCCATCGCTCCGGTCACCTTCGCTGCGACAGGCACCGCACCCATCACCTGGAGCATCTCTGCGGGCACGCTGCCCGCGGGCATCACGCTCGAGCCCAGCACGGGGATTTACAGCGGCACGCCAACCACGCTCGGTAGCTCTACGTTCACGGTAACGGCGACCAATGGTGCGGGCAGCGACAGCAAAAGCTTCACGCAGGTGGTCGAGGCGCCCCCTTTCGATGCCAACGTGCTCTTGAGCGGCAACCGCATTGCCGCGTTCAGCACGCTGTACCCCGCCGGTCTATCTACGCCGGGCGCCGTGCTCGGCCTCGACACCAACGACGTTCTCGTAGGCATCGATCGCCGGCCGATCAACGGCATGTTGTACGGGCTCGCTCTAGACTCCATTACAGGCGCAGCGTGCACGCTCTACGTCATCAACGCGCAGACCCGGGCCGCCAACGCCGTCGGGAGCCCCTTCAGCTTCTACACGAGCACCGGTGCACTGGTGAGCTTCCCCAACGCAAGCACGTCCTGGAGCGTAGACGTGGATCCGGCGCAAGACGTGCTGCGGGTGTCTACGGCCACAGGCCAGAACTTCCGCGTCAACCTCAACACCGGCAAGCCCTTGGATGGCGACTTGGGTTCGCTCGTGCCCGTCAACAACGTGAACCTGGATGGCCCCACCAACGGGCTCAGCACCGCGGTGCACGAAGTGGCTTACACCAACAACACCCCCCTCAACGGCGGCATCACCACGCTCTACACGCTGGATCACAACGCCGACAAACTGTTCATCCAGGCGCCACCCAACAGCGGAACACAAACGGTCGCGGTCGCGCTCTCGACGCCGCTCGACGCGGTGCTGGGTTTCGACATCGCTGCCGGTGTCAACACCGCTACGGCCAACACACCGGTGGCCGCGGGCCAGGGCTTCGCCATCGTGCGACGCACCGGCCAAGCCGCCGAGGAGCTCGCGCGGGTAGACCTGGTCACAGGACAACTCTCGGGCCTGACCCCCGTGGGCGCCGGCGGCATCCGCGGCTTCGCCGTGCAACGCCAACCCTCGGCCCCGGTGGTTGCGCTCGGGGCCGGTGGAACCCAGCTGCTCCGGTTCTCTTCCGCCGCGCCGGGAACCACGACCAGCGTGAACATCACGGGCGTGGCCGGCGGCGAAACGCTGGTGGGGCTCGACTTTCATTCGTGGACGGGGCAACTTTTTGCCTTTGGCGTCAACGCGACGACAGACACCGGTACGCTCTATCTGATCGACCCCCAGTCTGGCACCGCGACACCCCTGGGCCCAACGGGCCAGGTGGCCTTTCGCAACGGTGCCGGCGCGCTCTTCGACTTTCCTTCGGCGAGCGCGGCCTACGGCGTGAACGTGGACCCCATCAGCTCGCGCCTGCGCGTCACCACGCCATCGGGGCTCACGCTCCGGGTCAACACGTTCACCGGCGAACCCGTGGACGGCAACTCGCCGATGGCCAACGTGAACCCCGACGGCACGCTGTCCGGAGCGGCCTCGGACACCACGTGTGTGGCCTACACGAACTCGTACAAGCAGCCTTCGGTGGCGACCATGTATGGCGTCAGCGTGGCAACGCAGTCGCTGCACGTCGTCAATCCGTACTCTGGTGTGGCCGCCGCGGGCATTCCTCTCAAGCTCAACGGCGCGGCCATCAACTTCACCGCGGCCCGCGGCTTCGACATCCAGCCCGACGTTCTTGCGCCAGCTTCGGACACGGCTGTTACCAAAGGAAGTGGCTTCGTGGTGCTGACGGCAAACGGCGTCACGAGCCTGTACTCGGTGGATTTGCCAACGGGTGCTCTCAAGCTGCTCGGCCCCATCGGCACCGGCACCGTGGTCATCTCGGGCATTGCCGTGGCCCGAACCAGCGTCGACTGAGTGATGCTCTTTGCCCTAAGGGCCGCTCGACGGCGGCCCTGGCGAAGTTACCGGCGGCCGAGACGGCGGAGTGGGCGCGCCGCGCGTGGGGGCTGATCCCGGTTGTCCGCCATCCACAGTGTCGCTCGGCGCACGGAAGTCCATCGGAAGGCTTTCGAACTTGTTCCGGGAGCGCTCGAGCTGTTTGATCAAGCGTTCGTTGAGAAGGAACCGTGCGGAGACTGTCCCAGCGTCGGCCCCCGAGGCAGGCACTCCCACAAGCACACCGTGCACTCCAAAGGGACCCGCGCAGTTCTGCCGTTGCGGCCCGCGGTCCGGCAAGCAGTTTTCCACGCAGCTGGTCTCGGTGACTTGGGCGGCTCCGTCGGGCCGGAGCTCGCAGCGAAGCTTGTGCTCGGTGCTGCAGAAGTACGACGCTTCGGCGCCATAGGTCGCCGTGCATGACTCGGACCCAACGTGCACGGTCAACCTGCCGGTCTGATGGACGCCCCATAGACCGCGGCCAATGTAGCGCCCGACGCGGAGCCCAGCGCCCGCGGTGCCGCCATCGCTAGGGGTACCCCCGTCGACGCTCGTGGATGCGTCTACCAACGACGGCGCAGGGAGCATGTTCGCATCACCCGGGCCGGCATCGCTTGAAGCCGTTCCTGCCTCGAATGCGGACACCATCGGCGACGGCGACGGCGATGCGCGACCGCAGGCAGCCCCCATGCAGCCGCCGACCAGCGCGATGTATGCCCAGGGTGCGCGTGAACCTTCCACGCGCCAACCTCGTCGCGGCGGGTCCGAGTGTGACAGGCCTTGTGCCTGCTCGCCCGCTGCTCTTGGGCGCCGCCGCTTTTCCGCTTACGGAATCTTGAGCTCTTTGGCCTCGGCGTTGCCCGGGTCTTTCTCGAGCGCGGTATCTCGGTGCTTGCGGGCACCCGCGGGGTTCTTTCGCTCGAGCTCCACCTTGGCGTACAGGGCATAGGCCGCCGCGAGCTCTTTGGGCTTCGGGGCCAGCAAGATGGCGCTGTCGAGTTCGAAGGCCGCACGATCCCACATACCCTTGCCGAACAAGGCGCGGGCATAGAGCGTGTGGGTCTCGGCACTCTCGATGTCGATGAACATGGCGCTCTCGCCGGCCTTGATGGCCTCGTCCCAAAGCTTGCGCTCCACCAGTTGGCTGAGCAGCGTGCGCCACACCTTGCGATCGTGTTGCTCGGAGATGGCGAGCTTCTTGAGCCACTCGAAGGCGGCATCGGCGTCTTTGGCCTCGACGGCCATCTCGTACAGGCCATGGATGGCCTCGCTCTGCACCGGGTCGAAGCGATGCGCGGCCTCGAGGTGCAGTCGCGCCTGGGCCTTGTCTTTCTTGTGCTCGGCCAGCTCGGCCAGCAGCTCACGGACGGTGTAGCCGTCGCCTCCGGCGGCTTGAATGGCCGCGAGGTGCGTGCCGACCTCGTCCATCTTGTCGGTGGCTGCGGCCACCTTGGCGGCCAGGTACCGCGCGTCCATGTTCTTTGGGTCCAGGGCGATGGCGCGCTCGAGCTCTTTCTTGGCTTCTTCGCCCTTGCGGGTGCGAATGAGCGCAAAGGCATAGTTCACGTGTTTGCTGGAATCGTTGGGCGCAGCTTCGACCTCTTTTTTGGCGTGCTCCAGCGTGCCCTTGGGTTCGGTGAACATGTACTGGCCGTCGTAGCGCTTGAGCCGCCCCAAGGCCCAAGCACGGAACCGCCGGTCGTACTCCGTAGATGCCACACCAAAGGCGCGCTGAATGACAT
>JBIKNA010000169.1:0-14170 GCA_044358965.1 Polyangiaceae bacterium | reverse complement strand
CCCGAAAGACCGCTCCAACGTCGCCCTCTTCGCTGGAGCCCAAGGCCCCCGAGGCATCGGCGGCGAGCCCCAAGGCTGGCGCGCGAACCTCACAGCAGATGGGACGCACGCAACCCCGCGGCACCGTCAAACCCGTGTCCGGTCGTCGGGGCTAAGCGCAGAACTCAGCGCAAAAGGAGACCACTGTCATGATTTTGAAGTGCACGACGTACATGGCCATTGGTGCCTTCGCTTTGGCGATTGGCTGCAATGATCCCGCGCTCAAGCAGCGTCAGGCCGACCAGGCGAGGCAAGAAGCCGCAGAGAAGCAACAGGTAGAGCTCGACCGCGCCAATCTCAAGTTGGCAGAGGTTCGAGACAAGGCCGACAAGAACATCGTGGCCGCGCACGCGACGGCCGCGAACAAGCAGATGGAGGCAGACCAGTCCCTTCAGAAGGCCCGGGCCGACACCCGCACCATGCTGGCCGGGCGCCTGGATGCCGCAGAGAAGGACATCACTTCGATGCGGAGCACCATCGAAACGAGGAAAGGGAAGGCCGAGGCGCAGCGGCTGGAGACGGGCCTGCGCGCCCGTAGTGACAAGCTGCGCGCGCGTTTGACAGAGCTCGACGGGGCTAGCACCGAGGGGCTCGACGGCATGAAGAAGGGGCTCCTTGCGGACATCGACGCGCTCGATAGCGCCGTCGCCGAGGCGCGCAGATAGGCCTAGGGTGGGTGGAGCGTCATCGAGCACGCTCCGCCCCATCGTGCTCCGCGGGGCTGCGCTTCGCCCAAGTCGCGGCATGCTCCGTGCGTACAACCCCGGCCGTGCACGACGCTCCGCCTTTGGCCCCCGCCTCACCACAACATGGTCTTCGCTCGGCCGAGGCCAAAGCACTGCTCCGAAAGCACGGACCCAACGCGTTGCCCGTCGCGGCGGCCACGCCCATCTGGCGGCGCATGCTTTCGCAGCTGCGCAGTCCGCTCATCTACATCTTGTTGTTCGCCGTTGCCTTCGACGTGGCGGTCTGGGGCTACGAGGGCTGGAAGGGGCTTCCCATCGAGGGGCTCGTCATCGCCGCCGTTGTACTGCTCAACGCAAGCCTGGGCACGTTCCAAGAGTATCGGTCCGAGCAGGCACTCACGCAGCTCAAGGCGCTCACCGGCGCGCAGGTCTGGGTCACCCGGGATGGCAAGCTCGAGCATCGCTCCAGCGAGGACTTGGTGCCAGGCGATCTGGTGCGCGTCGAAGCTGGCGAGCGTGTGCCTGCCGATGGCACCTGCGTCGAGGCCCGCGGTGTCCTGGTAGACGAAGGCGTTCTGACCGGCGAATCAGTCCCCGTGGAAAAGGAGACCGGCGCGTCGCTGCAGAGCGGAACACTGCTCGTGCGCGGCAAGGCGAGCTTTCTGGTCACGCTCACCGGGCCCAAGAGCGCCATGGGGCAAATCGCCACCATGTTGGGCGAGATCAAGGCCGAGAAGACGCCGCTCGAACGTCGCCTCAACACCCTAGGCAATCAGCTCGCACTTTGGATCTCCGTCATTGCCGTGTTGCTCATGGGCGCCGGACTTCTCACCGAGGGCCTGCGTCGCGTGGACAAGATCGTCATGTTCGCCGTGGCCTTGGCCGTCGCGGCGATCCCCGAGGGCATGCCCGCGGTGGTCACACTCACGCTTGCGCTGGGGGTGCAGCGCATGGCGCGGCGCAAGGCGTTGGTGCGTCGCCTGAGCGCCGTAGAAGCCCTGGGTTCCGTCACCGTCATCGCCACCGACAAGACGGGCACACTCACCGAAGAGAAGATGACAGTGCTCGGCCTCGCATCGGACGATACCAAAGCGGCGCTGGAAGCCATGGTGTTGGCCAACGATGCCGATGCCGTGGCCGATGCGGGCGATCCGCTGGAGCTCGGGCTCTTGCGCTACGCCCGGGAACAAGGGGTGGACCCGGTGCAGGTGCGCAAGGCCAAAAAGCGCGTAGAAGGTCGTTCCTTCGACAGCGCGTGGAAGTACATGCGCGCAACCTTCGAGGGCCCACAAGGCACCGAGAGTTACCTAAAGGGTGCACCCGAGGTGCTGCTTGGTCGATGTGCGCTCGGCGCCGATGCGGCAGCATCGTGGGCCAAGAAGGCCGAAGACTCCGCGGCCGAAGGGTCCAAGGTCTTGGCCCTGGCGCGCTCGAATGCGGGCAAAGACCCAGAGCACGAACTCACGTTTCTGGGGCTCGTGATGCTTTGGGACCCGCCGCGCCCAGAGATCGCCAAGGCCGTGCAAGTGGCGCAAGGCGCCGGCGTCCGCGTGCTCATGATCACGGGCGATCATCCAGGCACGGCGTGCGCCGTGGCCGCCGCGGTGGGCATTCCGTCGACCAGCGTGCTCACGGGTGCAGACATAAAGGGCTACTCGAAGCAGCAGCTCCGAGACGCTGTGAAGCAGACCCACGTGTTTGCCCGCGTGAGTCCAGTGCACAAGCTCAAGCTCGTCGAGGCACTGCAGGCCAATGGTCAGATCGTGGCCATGACGGGCGATGGCGTCAACGATGCGCCCGCGCTCAAACGTGCCAACGTTGGGGTGGCCATGGGCAAACGGGGCAGTGACGTGTCCCGTGAGGTTGCGGACCTGGTGCTGCTCGACGACAACTTCGCCACCATCGTGGGCGCCATCGAAGAAGGTCGCGGCATCTACGAGAACATCCAGACGTTCATGCGGTTCACGTTCTCCACCAACCTCGCGCTCATGTTGCTTGTGACCACTGGCGCCGTGATCGCCTACCTGCGCGACGCCCGCGACATGACCGGCATGCTGGTGTTGCCGCTCACTGCCATTCAGCTCTTGTGGGTCAATTTTCTGGGTGATGGTCCGCCTGCACTGGCATTGGCGCTGGATCGCACGCCCGGGCAAATGGACCGACCGCCGCGTGCGCCGGACACGGGCCTGTTCGACCCAGCGTCGAGTCGATTCATCTTGGCCACGGGCCTCTTCAAAGGAGCCCTAGGCATCGTGCTCTTGCTGGTGCTGCCCGCGTTTGGTGTGGGGCTCATCGCCACGCAGACCGCGGTGTTCTTGTACGAGTCCATTGGCAAGCTGGTGTCGGTGTATCCGGCGCGGCTCAGCGTGCACAAGCGCCCCAAAAACTGGGTCTTGCACGCATCCATCGCCGCGGGGCTCGTGTTGCAGTGCCTGGCCATCGGGCTCCCGCCGCTGCGTCGGTTCCTGGGGCTCGAGCTGCTCGACGCGCGTAGCGCTGTACTCATCGCCCTTGCGGTGTTCAGCACCTGGGCCGTGGCCGAGTTCTCGAGGTGGGTGCTTTCGCAACCGCTGCGGGGCACGCCTCGCGTTCCGGCTGCAGTGCCCATTGTCTCCAAGCTGCACCCGTCCAAGTAGAGCGCCGACGCGAACACGCTCGCGCCGACCTGCTGGGGCTGCGCGGCGCACGTCTCGTGCATGCCAACGAAAAACGCCCCATCTCCAGAGGAGACAGGGCGTTTGCTGTGGTTATCGGAAGGTGCTTGCTACTTCCTGGACGCTTGCCTTGTGCTGAGGCTTGTGGGGCGCGACAGGTACGTCAGGGCATCGAGCGGCCAGGGCTTGGCGCCGCGCAGGGCAACGTGCACCAGGCCGCGAAACGGCGGTGTGGCCGAATGGGCGTACTCTCGCAGGCGCTCGCGCCCCTGCCGAAGTGACTCGCTCAAGCGTATGGTCCAGCGATCGAGGTTGCTGGGTTGCCACTTCGGGAGCAGCTCGAGGGGCGGCTTTTGGCCGGCGATGGGGGAGGGGGGGTAAAAGGCGCGAAACGGTGTCTTGGTGCTCACCGACGCGCGCCGTGCAAGATACCGACCCGCCACCGGCGGCCGACAATCCAAGAGACCACACAAACGACGACCATCAGCTTGATGGGAATCCATCAGACTGATGGTCGATGTGAACTGGGTTTCGCCGTGCAGCGTCTAGGTATGGTTCTTCTTGCCAAAGTACCGTCGCGCGTAGGCCACCATCTGATTGTCCGACGGATGGTCCACGGTCTCGATGCCCACCACGCGCGGTTCGATGGCGCGGTCGTGGCTGCGGGTGTGCCTCAGGAACTCGAGCTTGGCCGCGCCGGGTCCCACCAGCAAAATCTCTTCCTCGCCCTGGAGATCACGCCCCACCGCGTCGAAGAATTGCTTGGCGTCGTTGGGGTGCTCCCGTGCACCCTCGGCACCTCGCGGGTGCTTGTGGTGCACGTTGTGCAACGGTGCCAACACCGTGACCTCGTCCACGGTGTCTGGGTGAATGTGAAAGATGCGTGCTTCGCGGTGGTCGATCCACACCGCTACGTGACTTTTCATTGCATTTCCTTCGGCAGCGCAGGCGCTGGGTCAAACGGTTGGGCCATGACTGGCATTGGTTCTGGGCCGGCCCGACTCAGGCGGACGCGTTCATCTCTGCCAAGATCTTCCGCCAGGTGGCGGGCAGCACCGCGCGCTTGGGCAGAATGCGCCCCATGGGCACGTTCGATGGTCCGGCAAGCAGCACGCCTCGGTCGAGCTGTGCCAAATCGATGTACTCGTCTCCGTCGGGCAGCCGCGCCAAGGTCTCGGCGGTGCTCACGCTCGCCACCTCGTCGTCAGACAAACACCGAAGGACCCGGTCTCGGGTTTCGTATTCTGCGCGCGGATCCTTCTTCATGGGGGCCTCTTTCGTTCGGGGACACCCAGACTGAAGTGCACAAGCTGTGCCGTTACCGTCAGTCGTCGAGGCCCAAGCCATCGAGGATTCGCGTTCGGTTCTTCTCGATGCGGGCCTGCCGCGTGACGCTCTGTTCGGCGCCGGCAAAGTGCAGCAGGTAGCCGCGCTGCCGGCCGGGTGTCAGCGCCAAAAATGCCTTCTTGAGCGCGGGTGACTTCTTGAGCGCAGCGGCGAACTCGTCGGGCATCGCAAACTCCGCCGTGTCCTTGTGCTTGACCTTGCGGCCGGCGCGCTCCACCTCCGTGGCTTCGGTGATGTAGCTCTTGAGCACGCGTTCCAGCTTCTTGACCTGTGCCACGCCGGTGAATCGTACTTGTCGTGCAGACTGCACGTTCTTGGTCTGCTGCACCAAGATGGAGTGCTCGTCTTTGAGCAACGCGCCTTTGGCAAACAGCAGGGCGCAGTACTCTTTGAACCCGTGCATCAGCACCACGTTCTTGCCCCCCAGCGTGTAACAGGGGTGCCCCCACTTGAGCTCTTCGGCAAGGCCAGTGCCAAGGGCGATCTGCCGCAGCTTCTTGAACTCGTCCGCCCACTGCGTGGCTTTGGTGAAGTACCAGTCGACGTCAGGGTTGGGCGTACTTGCCTTCATTCCCTTGGGCTACACGGGCCGTCGCAGACGGGCAAGTAGCGGGCGAGCCGAGGGGGCCGCTCGACCCAGCCGCGGCGCCATCAACATGATGCAAGATGGTCTCACGTTGGCGGAGTGCCGCTGCGTTGCAGATGAACCAACGCGTTGCTTCGGCCGTTGGCCGCGGGGCACAACTCCTGCGTGGAGTTCGCCCAAGGAGCACACCATGACCAAGACCGACGTGCAGCTAAAGGACGACATCGAAGCGGAGCTTCGGTCGGACCCACTGGTCAAGTTCGCCGAAGTGGGGGTGTGCGTGCACCGAGGTGCCGTGTCGCTGCTGGGCGCCGTAGACAGCTACCCCGAGAAGTGGGCCGCCGAAGACGCCGCCGAGCGGGTGGAGGGTGTTCGCACTGTGGCGCGTGACATCACCGTGCGCAGCCCCATGTCCCACACCCCGTCAGACCCAGAGCTCGCGGTGGCCATCCAGTGCGCGCTCACGTGGGACGTGTTCGTGCCCAAGACCGTGGTGGCCCGGGTGCAAAAGGGTTGGGTCACCTTGGAGGGCGACGTCGCGTGGAACTACCAGCGCGATGCGGCCGAGCGTGCCGTCCGGCAACTGGGCGTGCAGGCCGTGTCCAACTCCATTCGCTTGCGCCCCCAACACGTAGCCATGCCGGTCAAAGAGAAGATGTGGCGGAACGCCGAGGTGGCGCAGTAACGAAACCCACGCGAGAGGCCTCGCCGAGCAACGAGGCCGCAGGACCGTGACCGCTGGATCGGCGTGCGTCCATGGTGGAAAGTTCCGTTCTCGTCGGATGCATGGGTCATCGTTGATGTCGTTAATTGCTTGAAATCATGTGATTCTGGCACTGGCCCAGAGCGTGCACCTACATTGGGTCACATTGTTTCTGGAGCCGACCATGTTGCGACGTTTTGCCTTCCTCGTTTCGCTCGTTGCCCTTGCCGCCGGATGTTCCCAAGAGGTCGACGGCGATGACGCCGAGGAGTCCGCTGCCGACACCAGCAGCGAGGCGGCGCTTTCGTCGGCCGAGCAGTCCCAAGGGCGCAACCCGGTGCTCGAAGCCGCCCGTGCCCAGGGCATCATCGGCGAGCAGAGCACGGGCTACTTGGGCTTCCCCGACGCCACCAACAATCAAGGGCAACTGCGCGGGCTGGTCGCCGAGATCAACATCAAGCGACGTGCGGTCTACACGGATATCGCCGTCCGCAATCGCGTCACGGTAGCCACCGTAGCCCAGGGCATGGCGTGTCGCTTGTTCCGCGATCGCGTTGCCGAGGGACACGCCTATCGCGACGAGTCCGGCGAGTGGCAGACCCGCGCCGTGGGCAGCACCGCCAAGCTCCCGTCGTTCTGCCCCTCGCAGCGATAAGCGTCGGCGCTTCTAGGGCTCTGCCGTCGCTACTCTTTGGTAGAGAGCATCTACCCGGGCAGGGTCTGTCGCTTCGGGCAATTGCGACGCCGCGGCGGCGAGTTCGATCTCGGCCAGGGTCTTTGTGGCCAGTGCCAGCAGCGCATCGAAGCTCAAGGCACCGTCACGAATGTCGGACAGCTCTTGGGCGTCTGGGCGGCGCACCATGAGTGTGCCCGTGGCCAGCAGTTCGTGACCCATGCGCATGAGTCGCAGCAGGTGCATCGCGTGTTTGGTGTCGTACCCGTGTTTGGCCTCCAGCGCAGCACGCGCGGGGTTGCGCTCGGTCCTCCACACGTTCGGATTCCTCCTAGCGCCACGCGCGTGCGCCCGGAACGCTTTACCGTCGCCCTTTGGTAGAGCGGCCGTCGAAGCAAGCCGGAGTGCCACTCCGCGCGAACGAGCCCCCGAGCGCGGAGGACCTTAGTTGTGACCTTAAGGTCGATAAAGCCGAGTAGACCTGCGCTGCGCCCCGTCTACTCCATTCCGAGGGGCTCGTTCGCTCCTCGCCCAAGGAGGCGCACATGATTCGTTCTGGTTCCAGCTTCTCGCTTCGCAACCCTGTGGCCTTCACGCTGGCTGCGCTTGGCCTCTGGGCCGTGATGGCGCCGAACGACGCCGATGCCGCGAAGTACCGGCTCGAGGAGAAAGGCAGTCCGTCGGTGACGGGGCCATCGGGCTACGGTGGCGACAAGTCGAAGAGGGTCCTCCTGGACTATGGGCGGGACTCCGTCGAGATCGGAGAGAAGGCCGACGTCCCGGCCTGGTTCAAAGCCGGCTACGGCAGGGCCGAGTTCAAGGAGGGCAGCCCAACGGACTGGAAGGGCGCAAAGCTCGCCGCCAACGGGATGATCACGGGCATCGAGGTATGCACGGCGTAGACGACGCTGGGCTGCTGGCGTGGATGGGGACGCTGGCCGGGGAACCGTAGCGTGGGATCCATAGGATACGGCGAACTCGTGCGCGAGGAGCCAAAGAGGTCTCCTCGCTATCTCGCTATCGAGTCACGGCACTTTCGCCGACCCTGGACCGGCACTGCACAATACATCTTTGGACACGCGAACCCCAAAGACCGCGGAGCTGGTCGCCCGTTCCGCGGTCTTCGCGTCTTGTTCCGCACTCGCTGTGTCGCGCAAACCACAAGACCCCAAGGCTCGGCGTGCCGAGCCCCAGGACTTCAGGTGTAGACCGCTTCGGTCATGATCGCGATCAGCTTGCCGGTGGTCTTCGAGATCCCGACGTACACGTAGAGCACGTTGCCCTCACCGTCGCCGTCGCCAGACTCGGCGGTACCAAAGGTGAAGCCAACGACGCCGCGGAGCGAGGCGCGCATGGTCTTCAAGGCAATGCCAAGCTGCTTGTCGTGGCGCGCGTAGACGTAGTCGTCAGCGTTCGGATCCGCGGGAACCACCGCGGCGTCGCCGTCAGCGATGGCGCTCGAGACGTTGAGCCGCTCCGCGCGTACCTTGGCCGGCCCGATGTCTCGCTTGTCGCTGCTCTTGGCCTTGATGGCCGCGGCGAGGTGTTTGCGAACGAGTGCCGTCGACAAGCGCTTCGCGCCCTGCGGCAGTGCCTCTCCCTCGAGAACGACATACCCGTAGTCGCTTTCGGAGGTGAAGGAGACGTCCTTCAGAATGCCACCAAGCTTGCCCGCAATGGCCGCATCGCTCGCCGTCCGGATCTCGTTGTCGACTCCGTCGTTGGCAACGATGGGCGCCTCCTCTTCCTGCTGTGCAGGGGCGCAACCAGCGCCGAGGGTCATCGAGAAAAGGGCCGCCGAAAGAATGAAAACGGAACGAATGCGCATCGGGAATCTCCTTGTGTGAGGCTCCTATAGGCACGCTGTGTGCCTGACACCTACACGTCACAAAGGGCTCCTATGTCCCTGAAATGACGGACGCGGCCGATGACATTGCGGCAAACCCGGTGATGGCTGGCCGCCTCGCTGGGGCGTGCGTCACCCGGGGGGACGGACCCGGCAAGGCGGGTTCGTGCGCCCGACGAGGTCCTTGGGGCCGTGGGTGTTGGCGGCCGTTGGCAGGGACGCTCTCGGAATTTCCGCGGAGGTGCCCCGGCGCTCGGCCGCGGGTGGGGCAATGCACTCTCGAAGTCGGCTCGCTGGGAGCCGTTGCCGCGGAACCGGAAGAAGGCCCTGGCCCCGGAGGGTGTGCCTATTTGCGGGTCGCCTCGAGACGCGCGCTGATCTTGGGCGCAATGGAGGCCGGCAACACCAGGACGTGCCCGCCGTAGCCCGCTTGGCTGCTCAGGGTCCGGTTCTGCCCGTCGCCGTTCTCTGGGCCCAGGGCCAGCTTGCCTCCGACCACAATCGGAACCTCGAACAGGGCCTTGGACGAGCGCTCTGTAGAGCTTGTCGCGCGCGGCGTTGCAACCGTCGGCCAGGAAGTCGAAGTCGATGGATACGGTCTGGCCAAGGACTTCGAAGTCGAGGGTCTGTTTGCCACCAAGCATGGCCAACACCAGGATCTTGCAGTCCAGGTTTTTGGTCACGTAGCCGTCTAGATCCGTCAGTGCATTGGGCCCCAGGGCCACGGTGGCCGCAAAGATCACGAGCTCCGAGTATTGAATCGCGAGGGGGTGCGGCTCAATCTCGAGGTGGTCGCCCTCATCGGAGCCCTCCCATGTCGCGCCAAGCACCCGGTTGTCGAGATTGAGCTTGGGTTGCGTGGGTACGTCCAGCAACTGAATGCCGGTGATTCGCTCGGTGCCTAGAACATCCGCGGAGAACAGGCCGCCTTCTTCGAGCGCAAGGTCACTCTGAAAGCGTACCGTGGCAAGCGAGCTTCGCAGCGCCTTGGTCGCGCGACCTTCGGCCTGCCAATCTGGAGGTAGCGAACGTTCTAGTTCTGCCTTGGCCGGCGCGAGCACCACGCCAACCAGAAGCTCTTTGAGCGTGTCCTTTGCAGGAAGCGGCGAGCGCTCTACCGCCTCGGAGACCACGAGGTCGACCATGGCATCCGCGACGGTCCGGCCATCGGCGAGCGGGCCCGAAACATTGACGGTCTGGCTGGTGTCGTAGGTGCCCTCCCATGATTCGCTTCCGCAGCCCGTGCCAAACGCAAGCAACGCAGCGAACCCCAACCACCGTGTCGTTCGGCCAGACCCAAGCTTCATCATGCGGGTGACCTTTAGCAATCGCTTGGCCACCCAAACCGCGGCGCCTAGGGCGCGTTTTCCCTGGAAATCTAGGCGTTGCGCAGCCTCCTACGCAGGCACCCAGGGTCATTCGACTGCGACCGCGCGTTCACGGTCCCGGGCTCTTGGTGCACGCGCGCCGCGTACAAGGGGCGTCGACCCGATGGGGCGGACCGACGCAGTTCCAGCAGCGAGCTAGCGCGGCGCGCAGACTGTCGCTGTGAATGTGCCTGCCACTTCGCTGCCCTCGCCCGTCAGACGCAGGGCGCCTCCGACGCTGGCTCCAGGAACATCCGACCACGTGTCGATGCGCAAGACGCCAGCCGTGGCCGGGCGAGCATCGGGCTCTCCTTTGCCTTTCTCGTAGACTCCAATTTGAAACGTGGCGGCGTGTCCATCGCCGTACGCAATCTTCTCGGTGCCCGCTGCCGGAGCAAAATCGGCCACGGTGATGATCATCAACTCCGGCCCGGTAGCAGGGGCCTTGGAGACGCCGCACGACACGTCGTAGCTGCGGAGCGTCAGGAACCAGCGGCCGCCTTCGTTGCGGATGTCGACCGCTTTGGGTGTGAACGCCTTGCCGGCGACGGAGCCCTCCAAGGGCCGAGCGGGAATGTCCGACGCAGCAAGTGCCGCATCGGCAGAGGCGTCTGCACCACCCGCGGTCGAGCCTCCGTCGAGTGTGCTGGCGCTGCACGCCATGGAACCAAGGACCAACCCAAGAGCAACCAAAGTAGGAAGTTTCATCATTTCGCCCTCCCTTGGTCGTGGGCCGCCGGAGCCATTAACAATTCGTACGTCCTTCGGTCTAGACTCTTCGCGTGGGGAGCGTACGAAGCCGCGTAGTAACCGCTTCCTTGGCGATTTCCGCGCTTTTGTGCCCCACGAGCGTTGCCGCGAGCCCTTCGGCCAAGTTGGTCTACGTGCGTGGAGCGGGCGCCGAACTCTGCCCCGGAGAGGCCGATCTGCGCAAGGCTGTGGCCGCGCGGCTTGGCTACGATCCGTTCTTCATCTCGGCGCAAAAAACGGTGGTGGCTCAGGTGGCGCGGGCCGTCGGAGGCTTTCGCGGCAGGGTCCAGATCGTCGGCGATGACGGCAACGTCCGCGGCGAACGCGAAATCTCCACCAAGGGCGACGATTGCGGCGAGGTCGTCACCGCAATCGCCCTCGCCGTCAGTATCGCGCTCGACGACCTTGACGAAGCCCCGCCCACCGCGGCGGAACCGTCGAACCCTGCGCCTCCGGTGGCTCCACCAGTCGACACCTCGTTGCCTGCACCGGCGCCTCGCTCATTGCCGGCCGTGGCTCCTCCGCCGGCTCCGTCGCCGCCAGCTTCGGCTTCAACGCCCGCCGATTTCCGCCTTAGCCTCGGACCAACGCTGTCCTTTGGGACGGCTCCCGCTCCGGCGTTCGGCGGCAGTGGTGCTGCCCGGCTGAACTACGGCTCCTTTGGGGCGCGCCTCGACTTCCGCGGCGAACTCAGCGCTTCGGGAGCCGCTCCCGTCGGTCGTGTCGAAACGAGCACCGTGGCCGCAAGCCTCTCGGGCTGCATTCGCGCGACCACGCCGTTTGCGTGCCTCGGCGCCGGTCTCGGTAGCCTGTCTTCAGAGACCAAGGGGATTGCCCGGCCGGCAACAGACAGCGGCTTGCTCGGCTTCGGGGTCGCACGGCTTGGGGCCGACATCCCGCTCGGTGGCGTCTTTTACCTCGAGCCATTCGTCGAGGGGGCCTTGCACCTCACCCCCCTGCGGGTCCAAGTCGACGGAGTACAGGCATTTGCTTTGCCCGTCGGCTCCATCGTCGCGGCCGCACACCTTGGTGGTCGGATTCTTTAATGGACTCCGCCTCGAGCGACCAAGACTCGGCAGTGACCACGTCCGAGCAAACCTTCGCCACAGCTCGGGTCGACTTCCGCGGAATTTTCGATGCCAACGTCGGGTACGTCGCGGCGTCTCTCCGTCGCCTCGGGATCTCGGCCGGCGACACCGACGATCTTGTGAGCGAGGTCTTCGTCCGTGTGCACCGCGAGCTCGCCAGCTACGACGACCAAAGGCCCATTCGCCCCTGGCTCTTCGCGTTCGCTGCACGAGTCGCGTCGGAGTACCGCCGTCGGGCGCGCCACCGCCACGAAGTACTCGGCGAGGTGGACGATATCGCGTCGAGCGGTCCCTCGCCGGACCGTGAGCTAGAGCACAACGATGCCAAGCGTCAGGTGCACGAGGCGCTGCAGGCGCTCGACATCGACAAGCGAGCGGTCTTCGTTCTTCACGATCTCGACGACACTCCCGTGCCCGAAATCGCCCGCGTCTTGGGCATCGCCGAAGGTACCGCCTACTCGCGTCTGCGCGCCGCACGCGCAGAGTTCACCGCCGCGGTTCGCCGCGCCCATGCCCGGAGGCCATCATGAAACCCGAGCTCGAACCGCTCGACGCCGATGTCCTCGCGTTGCTTTCGGCAGAGAAGCCGGTGGCGGATCTGCCCGCGCCCGCAAAAGACGCGCTCTTCGCCGCCATCGAGGCGAAAATCAACTTGCCTCCGGGCCCGGGAACAGATGGCGGCGCAGGGACAGCTGGGCCTGCCGCGTCCGGCGCGTCCGGCGCGTCCGGCGCGTCAGGTGGCCTGTTGGGAGGTGGGCTTTCCGGCGTCCGAGTGCTCGCGGCCCTCGCGACCACCTTCGTCATCGGCGTCGGTACCGGCGTTGTGATGGACCGCAACTTGGGGGATTCCCCTCCGGTCCGCACGGCGCCATCGACCATCGCGCCGCCGGCCCTGTCCGCCATCCAAGCGGTTCCGGTGCCTCCGACCGCGGAGCCCCCGGCGCTTGCGTTCAGCGCCTTGCCCACCTTCACTTCACCTGCGCCGACCAAGCTCGACCCGCCCACGCCTGTACCATCGGCCCGGGGCCTGGCTGCAGAGCGCGGGCTGCTCGATGTGGCGCGCAGTGCTTTGGCGCGAGGCGAAGCGGGCGCCGCGCTCACCGCCACGGAGCGTCATTCCCGCGAATACCCTTCGGGTGTCCTCGTCGAGGAACGCGAGGCCATCGCCATCAAGGCGCTCGTCGCCTTGGGGCGCAAAGATGAAGCCCAGACGCGCGCCAAGGCGTTCGAACAACGATTCCCCAACGGCTTGATGCTGCGGGCAGTCCGGGGAGCCGTCGGCGCTCCCTGACCGCGGGTTCCTCCCGCCCGCAGACGTTATTCGCAACACACGCGAACTCTAGTGCATGCGTTGTGCATGGGTTTTTTTGTCCGTGTGCAAAACTACCCTCGGGGGGAGACGCAAAGCCTGCGCGTTTTCGAGCGGTTGACTCTGACGGCGAACCGAGGCCAGATAGCCCTCACGTCGCTGCAGTTCCAAGCGTCGAACGAGTCTCTCTTCCGGAAGGCCCAGCGCATGAGTCAGCAAATACGGTGCACCTGTGGCAGCTTTCAGGCGCGGCTGACCGCCTGGCCCCAGGCCACGCCGGGACGGCTGAAGTGCTACTGCGACGACTGCCAGATGTACTTGATGCACCTGGGCCGCACGGACCTGCTTGATGCAGCCGGCGGCACCGAGGTCATCCCGACATACCCGGTCACCCTCGAGTTGGTATCCGGCGTCGAGCATCTGACCTGCACACGCCTGTCGGCCCAAGGGATGTTTCGTTTCTCGACCACGTGTTGCAACAGCCCCGTGGCCAACACCGCCCCCGGCAGGCCTTGGGTCGGTGTATTGCGCAACATGTACACCCAAGACGACGCGCAGTTGCCCGAACGAGTGCTGGGCCCGCTACGCAGCAGCATCATGGGGAAGTTCGCCACAGGCCCCGTGCCGCCGGGCACACCCAACACCATGAGCTTCCAAGCAGCGCGGTCCGTGATGCCCTTCATGGCCAAGGGCTTCTTCGGACGCAAGATCACGCCCTCGCCTTTCTTTGGCGAAGACGGCAAGACACCCATCGTGCAGCCCACGGTGCTCACGGTGCAGGAACGAGAGCGCTTGATGCAAGATTGGAGCAAGCGCCGCGCCTCGTCGTTGGAAGCGTCGCGCAGCAGTTAGCGACGTGATGGCGCGTGGATCCATTGATCAGTGAACCTGCGCCACGCCCCCGTTTGTCTCGGTACCCATCCTCGGTACCCTTCCACTGGAGTCGATCACAAGCCATGAACCCCGCGACGAAACGGCTGACCATGGGGTGCGCGGTCGCGGTCGCGCTTGTTCGTTGCACGCCGGCGCCACCCAGCAACCCGGCTGGCAGCAAGCCCTCGGCGCCGAGCCCAGTGGTTTCGGCACTGCCCCAACTTGGAGAGCCCGCGACCCCGCCGTCTG
>JBIKNA010000168.1:0-14204 GCA_044358965.1 Polyangiaceae bacterium | reverse complement strand
CGGATATCTGCTCATCGGCACCGACAACACGGCGCGTCGCCGCGCCGAGGACGAGCGCAGCCAGCTCGACCAGCGATTGCGGGACCAACACTTCTATGCTCGGTCGCTCATCGAGGCCAACACCGATGCGCTCATGGCGACAGATGTCTCCGGGATCATCACGGACGCCAACCGGCAGGCCGAAGTGCTGACCGGATGCGCCCGACAGGAGCTCATCGGCACGCCCTTCGAGAGCTGGTTCACCGAGCCGCTGCTGGCGGGGGCCGCCATTGGCCGGGTGTTGTCCGAGGGCAAGATCAGCGACTGCGAACTGACCGTGCGCTCGCGTAGCGGCGCCCACACGTTGGTCTCGTGTAACGCGAGCACGTTTCGCGATCGCGATGGCTCCCTGCAAGGAGTCTTTGCCGGCGCCCGCGACGTGACCGCCGTCAAGCGCTTCGAAGATGCGTTGCAGCGCACAAACGTCGAGCTCGAAGCCGCGAGTCGGATGAAGTCCGAGTTCTTGGCCAACATGTCTCACGAACTACGGACCCCCTTGAACGCCATCATTGGGTTCTCCGAGGTGCTCAAAGACGGCCTTGTGGGTGAGCTCAACGACCAGCAACGCCGTTTTCTCGGGGATATCTTCGGCGCCGGTCGTCATCTATTGTCTCTCATCAACGAGATATTGGACCTATCGCGGGTGGAGTCGGGGCAAGTCGGACTCGAACTCGAAGTCGTCGATGTTGCGACCCTTGTGGAACGGAGTCTCCGAGAGACGCGTGGCAAGGCCACGGTCCGGGGCGTCAAGATCTTCGCCGATACCTCCCGCGCGCCGGCATCCATGCCCGCCGATGCTCGGAAGCTCATGCAGATCATCCGCAGCCTGCTCTCCAACGCCGTGAAGTTTACGCCCGAGGGGGGCGAAGTTTGCGTGAGGCTACGCGGCGTACGCCGGTCGGAGATGCCTCCGGCGTCCTCGGGGCGCCTTGCAAGGGGTACCGAATTCTTGGAACTCACGGTGACAGACACGGGCATCGGGATCTCCCAGACGGGCATGGCGAAGTTGTTCGAGCCTTTCGCCCAGCTCGATGCGGGGCCCGGTCGTGCCTTCGAGGGCCCGGGCCTTGGGCTCGCGATGGTGAAGTTGCTGACGGAACTGCACGGAGGGACCGTGGCGGTGAACAGTGTGCTCGGCGAAGGGTCGTGTTTTCGCGTTTGGCTGCCGCTAGAGGGAGCGCCAATGTTGCGCCCCGCGCAGCGCGACGAGGCCTCGTACCCATTTGTCGCTGTTGCACCCCTTGGTGCCCAAGGGCGCAAAGGCCGGCGTCGCCCATGAACGCGCTGCTGCCCAACGCTCTCGCGCACATCCTCATCGTGGATGACGAACCCGACAACCGGACGCTGCTCGATGTCATCTTGCTTCGAGAGGGCTACCTGACCAAGAGCGCCGCCAGCGGCCACGAGGCCCTGGCCTGCGTCGCGGAGCTGCCACCAGCGCTGATTCTGCTCGACTTGATGATGCCGGGAATGGACGGCTACCAAGTGGCGGCGCAGGTGAAAGGCAATCAGCGCACCCGCGGGATCCCCATCCTGGTGATCAGTGCTTCCATCGATGCTGCAACCATCGCCCGCGCGCAGGCGGCCGGCGCCGAAGAGTTCATGTGCAAGCCCATCAGTCGTGTGGCCTTGTGCGACCAGGTGAAACGCTTGCTGGCTGGCGCCGGACGCTTGGCCGAAGCCCCGGCCGACAGCTTGAAGTCGAACGAAACAACGCAGAAGAACGAGAGGTGATCCGTGGGTGACAAGTCTCCGAAGAACAAGGACCGAGAAAAGAAGCGCGACGCAGCGGGCAAAGATCAAAAAAAGGCCGCTGCGGAGGCCAAAATTGCCCAGGCCGCATCGGGCCCCAAAAAGACCAAGTAGCCACATCCTCCCAAGGGTGCTTGGCGCAAACGACCGCCGTCGTTGCTCAGGTGCCCGCGGGGTCTGTGTCTGCGGCCACGGGGGGGTCGAGAAACGTGATCAACGTGACGCGCCGGCCCGCATATGCCCGGTCGCTCGACTCGACCACGGCCTGGGCGCATCCGCGCTGCAGCAAGAACGACATGACTGTGTGGTCCGCAGCCACGGACGACGACAGCGATAGGCCTCGCTCTGGGGCATCGCCCAACAGGCCTACGCCGCGATGGATGGTCTGGCCGAAGTATTCCACGTCGTTGGCTCTCGACAGCACGATGCACGGTCCTTCGTGGACCGCAGTCCGAGGCAGCGCAGCGAGCTCACTGCTCCTGCAGCGGTCGTGAATGCTCACCGCGGCTCGCGTTGCGAGCAATGCGCTCGGGAACGCGGCGGCGAAGGCGTCGGTGCCCAGCGCCGCAAAGAGCACCGTGCCCTGCTCTTGTCGCACCACATCGGTCACGACTTGCTCGAGGCTCGATAGAAGCGCGAGCATCTTGTCGTCACCCAGCTTCTCGTAGAGGTGATGCCGCGAAGCGAAGTCAACGAACAGAAATGCCATGCGGGAGGCTGCCAAGGCCTCTCCCTCGGCGGGCTTCTCGCGGGCGAAGAACTCGCGAAACGTGGGGTGCACCAGCGCCGTTGCCGCGTTGACGCTGTCGTCGCGATGGCCGGGGATCTCGATGCGCACGGTCTGCTCTTTTTCGGTGTCGTTGCGGAGCACCACGCGAACAGCTCCGGCACGGATCATGGGGGGCCGCGCCTCGACGCGACCTTCGGCGAAAGAGATTTCGAGCGTTGGCTCGAAGCCAAGGGCGCTCGCGAAGATCTCCGTGCCCGTGTTGCCGCGAGAGCCCGTGGCCATGTAGCTCCCCCGCGGAATCTCGATGTGGATGATCCGCTCTTCCATGGGGTCGAGCACTTGCTGCAAGAGCACGTGCGGACGCAGCGCCGGCGCGCCCACGCAATACGTGCTGCGCTTGGTCTTTCGAACGCCTGCGGCAGGGCGAAAGCCAAGCTCGACGGACTCGGCGAGGTCGCGCTCGAAGGTGGTTGCACAAGCCGTGCAGGTGCCCCGGCGCTTGACCTCGGCGAGGCTAGGGACGGACTCGTGGGGCACACGGCACGTAGGGCACACCACGTCCCAGGCGGCCTCGACCAAGCCCACGCCGCGTGCGTGGAGGAATAGATCGAGCACCTCGCCGCGGTCCGCGGCCCAGAGGTCTGCGAGCTCGTAGGGGCGCATGACGGAGATGACCTGGGCGGGGCCTTCGAGCAGCAGCCGCGCAAAGCGATCGAGGAGGGGCCCGCCAAAGCCGCACTCCTTGCGCAGATGCTCGATGCCCTGGCTCACGGCGCTTCGCTCGGTTGCCGAGGGCACGTAGGGGTCTTCGAAAGGGTCGACGTCGATGCCGCCCGAGAGGACTTGATCGAGGCGCTTGTAGCTGCGGTCCATGGACCGCCCGGCCTTCTGGTTGATCTCCACGAAGGCCGCAACCTCGCCCAAGAGCCCTCGGGGCAAGATGGCCACCTCGTGCACCAGCTCGGTGCCGCCATCGGGGGTCGGCGTCATGGTGACGCGATTCCACAAGGCTGCAAGCGGCCCCTGCCGATACCAACGGAAGACGCTGTGCTCGCGCTCCTTGACCCACTCGAAGGGATACTCCCGCCAGCGCACCTGGATGCCGAGGGCGCGCATGTGCCCGGTGCGGACGGGGCCTTCGGCCTCGGTGACGGCATCGGCAAACTCGACCGGTGACAGGCCGATGGACTTGTTGAACCGGTCGGTGTGCGCGACCCAGGGCCAAAGTTTCGCTGGGCTGGACTTCAGGGTCCAGGACCACCGGAACGTCTTGGTGGCCTGATCGCGCTGGGGCTTGTCGGGCGGATTGGAGCTGGCCACGCGGGGGGCATACCTGCGGCTCAGCGCCGAGGGGTCTTCCACCGGACGTCCTTCGGCGAGGGCGCGGAGGGCCTCGGCCAGCGCCTTGCCGTTGCGGTACCGCTCTTCGGGCTTTTTGGCCAAGCACCGGGAGATGACATGTTCGAGATCTGCATGCGCCGAAGGCATGACGCTGCGCAGGAGCGGTGGTTCTTCGAAGGCGATGGCGGCGAGCAGGTCTTGTGTGGTGGGGGCCTCGAAAGCCCGACGCCCCGTCAGCATCAGAAACAAGAGAAGACCAACGGCGTGCACGTCGGCCGCCGGGGTGATGGCATTGCCGAGCACCTGTTCCGGCGACATGTAGCTCGGCGAGCCCGTGAGCGTGCCTGCATAGCTGTCCGGCCCGGCGTGGGTGTTGTACGCGACGCCAAAGTCCACCACGCGGGCGCGACCACTTGCATCGATGATCACGTTGCGGGGCTTCAGATCCCGGTGGATGACCCCGTTCTCGTGGGCGGCACCCGCAGCCGTTGCCACGTCCATGGCAATGGCCACCGCCCGCGCCGGGGGCAGCGCCCCATCCAGCAGCAGCGCCGCGAGGTCCGTCCCATCGACGAGATCCATCGTGTAGTAGGGCTGACCATCGAGCGTGAACCCCACGTCATGCACGCGCACGATGCCCGGATCACCGATGCGCGCGGCAACGTGGGCCTCGCGCCATAGGTCCGCGCCCGCCGCGAGGTCCATCTTCTCCTTGTGAACCTTCAGCGCGACTTTGCGATCGAAGCGGAGCTCGATGGCCTCCCAAACCACGCCCATGCCGCCGCTGCCAAGGCGCCGCACGATCTGATAGCCGGGCACTTGCGGCTCGAGCTGCGCGGTGCTGGGCTCAGCGGGCACAAGCAGTGAGGCGCGCGACGCTGCCTGCGCGGCGGCGTCGGGTTCCATCACTTGCGTGTGTTCGTCGTGTGTCACGTCGGTTTGCGCAGCCGGGTGACCCAAGGGTATCTCGTGTGCGCTCGGCCAGAAACGACCTGCACACGCTGAAAACCCCAAAGGGAGCCGGCGAAGCCCCTTGCCTCCAATGTACGCGCGGCGACCACATGCGGTTCCAAAAGAACGGTCAAATTTGGGATTCCCGTGCAAACGGCGCCGATGTGGGTAGGGGCCGCCAGTCACATTCCGCTATGATTTTGCCCAGCATGCTCACTCTCCGGGGCGCAGACATCATCCTCCCCGCGCTGTCCACGGCGCATTCCCACGCCTTTCAGCGCGCCATGCGCGGCACGGCCCAGCGCCGCGGCGAGGCGCGGGACGACTTTTGGTCGTGGCGCGGGCAAATGTACCGGGCCGCAACCGCCATGACCCCCGAGCACCTCGAGGTGGTGGCGCGCGTGGCGTATACCGAGCTGCGTGCAGCGGGCGTGCGCACCGTAGGAGAGTTCCACTACCTTCACCATCAGGCCGACGGCACACCCTACGCCGAGCGAACTCTGCTCTCGGATGTGTTGATCCGCGTGGCCAAAGAGCTAGGGATGCGCATCTCGCTCCTTCGGTGCATCTATCATCGCGCGGGGCCCGGTCGCCCCGCCGAGCCCGGGCAGAAGCGGTTCTGCGACGATCACCTCGACCGTGCCCTTGGCGATGTGGAGACCCTGCTCTCGCGGTACGGCAAAGATCCAGATGTGCGCGTGGGGCTTGCACCGCACTCCGTGCGTGCCCTGCCGCCCGGGTGGCTCCCCGAAATCGCTGCTTTTGCGGCAAAGCATGATTTGCCGCTGCACATGCATGTGTCCGAGCAGCCCCGGGAGATCGCCGAGTGCATCGAAGAGACCGGCAAGCGCCCGGTGGAGCTCTTGGCTGATCAAGGCATGTTGGGGCCGCGCTTCGTTGCGGTGCACGCCACACACCTCGCGCCTCACGAGGCGGAACTGTTGGGCCGCGCGCAAAGCTACGCGTGCCTTTGCCCGAGCACCGAGCGCGATCTGGGTGATGGCCTGTGCGATGTCGCCGCGCTACGCAACGCCGGCGCCCTGCTTTGCACGGGCATCGACAGCCACGTGATCACCGACCCCATCGAGGAACTCCGGTCCATCGAAACCCACGAGCGACTTCGTACCCTCGCGCGGATCACGTTCTCGCCGAGCGACAGGGCCCCCGCCGAGGCATTGTGGCAAGCCGGATCCATTCACGGCGCCCGCGCCGTGGGCTTCGACGACGCTGGCGGCACCTTGTGCATCGACCGGGGGCACCCGACGCTGGCCCTGTGCCGCGACGAAGATCTCCTCGATGCGATCGTGTTCAGCGGCGCCGGAAGCATGGTCAAATCTGTGTCTGCGGATCCCTAGGGCGACGAAGTCGCCGCATGAGGTACACTGGCCGGCTGCCATGCCCGACCGGTTTATTCTTCACTCCGAGTTTGCCCCCAAGGCCGACCAGCCGCGGGCCATCCGGGAGCTCGTCACCGGGCTTCGGCGTGGAGACACGCACCAAACCCTGCTCGGCATCACCGGTTCGGGCAAGACCTTCACCATCGCCCACGTCATCGCCGAGCTGCAGCGGCCAGCGTTGATCTTGGCGCCCAACAAGACCCTGGCGGCGCAGCTCTATGGCGAGATGCGCGAGCTGTTCCCCGAGAATGCCGTCGAGTACTTCGTCAGCTACTACGACTACTACCAGCCCGAAGCCTACGTCCCGTCCAGCGACACGTTCATCGAGAAGGACTCCATCGTCAACGAGCAGATCGACCGCATGCGTCACGCGGCCACGCACTCGTTGCTGTCGCGTCGCGACGTCATCATCGTGGCCAGCGTCTCGTGCATCTACGGCATCGGCAGCGCCGAGAGCTATCACGGGCTTCTCATCGACCTCAAAGTCGGCGAAGAGTTCCGGCGGGACAACTTGCTGCGCATGCTCGTGGACGTCCAGTACGAGCGCAACGACATCGATTTCCACCGCGGCACCTTTCGCGTGCGCGGCGATGTGGTCGAGGTGTTTCCTGCGTACGAACAAGAGACCGCCATACGCATCGAGTTCTTTGGCGACACCATCGAGGCCATCAAAGAGGTGGACCCGCTTCGCGGCAAAGTGAAGGGCACCCTCGAGCGCTGTGCCATCTTTCCGAGCTCGCACTACGTCACTCCGCAAGAGCAGATGCGTAAGGCCATCGAGGGCATCCGCGAGGAACTTGCCGAGCGACTGTCGTTCTTCGACAAAGAGGGGCGCTTCTTGGAGAAGCAGCGCCTCGAACAGCGGACCTCGTACGACATCGAGATGATGGAGCAGATGGGCTTCTGCCACGGCATCGAGAACTACTCGCGGCACCTTTCGGGCCGAAAGGCCGGTGAGCCACCGCCCACGCTCATCGAGTACTTCCCCAAAGACTTCATCGTCATTCTCGACGAATCCCACCAGACGGTGCCGCAGCTCGGCGCCATGTACCGCGGCGACCGCGCGCGCAAGCAGACCTTGGTGGACTTTGGGTTTCGTCTGCCGAGCGCGCTCGACAATCGACCTTTGCAGTTCGAAGAGTACGAAAAACTCGTGACCCAGTGCGTGTTCGTGTCGGCTACGCCCGGCGAGCACGAGCTGCAGAAGACCCAAGGGGTGTTCGTCGAGCAGCTCATTCGGCCCACGGGCCTGCTCGACCCCGAGGTGTTCGTTCGCCCGGTGGCGGGGCAGGTCGATGACTTGTTGACGGAGATTCGTGACCGAGCGGCCAAGAACGAGCGCGTGCTCTGCACGACGCTCACCAAACGCATGGCCGAAGACCTAACGGACTACTACCGAGAGCTGGGCGTCCGCATCCGCTACCTGCACTCGGATGTCGACACGCTAGAGCGCATCGATATCTTGCGCGACTTGCGTCTCGGAGAGTTCGACGTGCTCGTCGGCATCAACTTGCTGCGCGAGGGACTCGACCTGCCCGAGGTGTCGTTGGTGGCCATCTTCGATGCCGACAAAGAGGGCTTCTTGCGCAGCCCGCGCTCTTTGATCCAAACCATGGGCCGGGCCGCGCGCAACGTCAACGGCAAGGTCATCATGTACGCCGACCGGATTACCCCGGCCATGCGTCAGGCCATGGACGAGACGTCCCGACGCCGCGAGGTGCAGGCGGCGTACAACACCGAGCACGGCATCACGCCGGCTACGGTCATCCGTGCGGTCATGGACATCAACCCCGCGGCGGGTACCACGGACTATTACAACGTGGGCAAGCTCAAGCCCGCGCATGGCGGTACGAAGGGCCCCGAAGAGCGCGCCGAAGAGATTTTGGCGCTGCGGGCCGAGATGTTCCGCGCCGCCGAAGAACTACAGTTCGAGAAGGCCGCAAAACTGCGCGATGAACTCAAGAAGCTCACCGCCGCAGATGGCGATCCGGACGCCAACGCAGGCTTCAATCCCTACGAGCCCAAGAAGCCCAAGAAGGCCAGCGCCGGGCGTCGTGCTGGGGGTAAACGTCGCTAAATCGCCGAGTATGAGCTTCGATCAAGCGCGCCGCTTTAGCTTCCTTTGTTATCGGAGGACTTCGTCCTCCGCCCCAGAGGCATTGCCGCCGGGGCCCCATCTCCTACTTTTGGGTCCCGAGCCCAAAAGGCGAGCGGGGCCTGTAGTCGAATTGCGCTCGGTCATTTAGAGCACCGAGCAGGACCGAGGTGGCAGCTCAGGCACCGCTGGCGCGTGATGGGCTCTGCGCGACGATGCCCACGCGGATCTGCGCGCTGGAGGCTGGTCGCGACGGCCGATTGGCCTTGGCCTCTCGTAGCAATAGCGTAAGTCGCTTGTAGAGCGCACGTAGTCCTTCGCTGCCGCGCAGCTCGGCATGGACGATGGTGCCGGACACACCCTCTTGACGTAGCGCCTGCTGGATACGCTGGGACGCGGCCTCTGCTGCGTGGCGATCGCCGTTGACGATGAGGCCAAACTCGTCGCCGCCGATGCGTGCGAGGACCTCGCTGCCACGGGTGGCCGCACGGAGTGCTGTTCCCACGCGTCGCAAAAGGCGATCGCCCTCGGCGTGCCCGAGCTCGGTGTTGATGCGCTTGAAGTGGTCCAAGTCGATGAGCGCGACGCTGAAGCTGGAACCCTCGCGCGCAGCGCGGGCCGCAGAGCGCAAGAGCGCCGCGATGGCCGCCCGCCGGTTGGGAAGGGAGGTCAGGGCATCGGACATGGCGCGCTGTTGGGCGCGGCGACGCCCCCGCGCCCGGATATGGGCAACGACGATGCGCGCCGAGAGCTCGGACGGCTGGAGACACCACTCGTCGCTGAGGGCCGCAAGCCGCGCCCCTTGGGGTCCCAAGGCCACCACCGCGGGGCGGGACTCGGGCGGCAGCGTTGCGAGCAAGGGCTCGGCCCAGTTGGCGGCTTGCGGGTCCACCAGCACGACCTCGGGCTGCATTCCAAGGAGCGTGCGGGCGCGCACGCTGGTGCCCGCGACGATAGGAGCGGAGGGGAGCGAAGCGGCCCAAGGCTGGGCGCTCTCGCTAGGACCTAAGTACAAGACCGACATCTCGCGGAGAACGTTCGGCCCGGGGGGCGACAAGTCAAGTGGCGTGGGCAACTGCATGGCTATGCCCTTGCAACAGCTCCGAGGTCGCCGCGATTCCGTTCGCGACGACGTCGGCCGTTGTTGGGTCGCGGGTTGTCGGCCTATGTGTGCGACACCCCAGGGGCTGCCCGTGTTCCCGGCCTAGAGCGTTTCTTTGCGCTCTTGGGCGGCCAGGGCGTCGACGACCTTGCGCACGTCTTGGGCGTGGCTCTTGCTCATGATGAGCAGGGCGTCGCCCGTGTCGACCACGACGAGATCGTTGACCCCAACCAATGCGTAGACCTTCTTGGAGGTCGCGCCGTCGAGCGCCCGGACGAGGTTGCCATTGGACTCGACGAGAATGGTGCCCTCGGGAGCTCCGTTGTCGCGTTCGTCTTTGAGCGCGAGCTCCCAGGCCGCCTGCCAACTTCCCACGTCGCTCCAACCGAAGCTGGCGGGAACCACGGCCATGCGGTCGAGCTTTTCCATGACGCCGTGGTCGATGGAGATGCTGTTGAGGGTGGGGAACACCGATGCGAGCGCGGACGCTTCGTCTGCGCTGCCTTTGGCCTGCACGATGCGTTCGATGCCCGTTCGCATGTCGGGTTGGTGTTTGCCAATGGCCTCGAGCATGTCTTTGGCGCGGAAGAAGAACATGCCCGCGTTCCAGAGATGAGCGCCGCCTTGCACGAACGCCTGCGCGCGCGCATGGTCGGGCTTCTCGACGAAACGAACACCGCGCTTGACGCCCGCCGCGAGGTCTTCGCCGAACTCGATGTAGCCGTAACCGGTGTCCGGCCGATGCGGCACCACACCGATGGTGGTGATGGTGCCCGTCTCGGCGAAATCGAGGGCCCGGGCCAGCGCCGCCCGGAACGCAGGCTCGTCGTCGATGGCGTGGTCGCTCGGCAGGACGCAGACCAGTGCTTCGGGATCGCGCGCGGCGATCTCGGCGGCCGCCCATGCGATGCACGGCGCCGTGTTGCGCGCCGCGGGCTCGAACAACACGTTGCTGGCAGGCATGTTGGGGAGCGCCTCGCGGGTGGGGCCCTCGAGGTGTTTGCCGGTGACGACGAGCACCCGCGCTTCGGGGATGAGCGGCGAAAGCCTCCGAACGGTCTCGACCAACAAGGGC
Source organism: Polyangiaceae bacterium (assembly GCA_044358965.1). Lineage (GTDB taxonomy): Bacteria > Myxococcota_A > Polyangia > Polyangiales > Polyangiaceae > SXNL01. Next base: position 3,722 of record JBIKNA010000168.1, on the reverse strand, counting down.
TCGCCGGAGCGGCCCAGCGCCAGGAACTGCTTGGGCTTGTTCTTGCGCGAGGCGGGCCAGAAGCGAGTGCCGGAACCACCGGCCATGATCACCGCGTACACATCGGCTTTTGCCATGGGTGCGACGCTAGCATGTGATCTGCACAGGTTACAGCTTGCGGCGAAGAGGGCCTTTGTGGCGCAGGTCAGGGCTCCGACCGCAGGCGCTCGATGACGGGGTCCAGGCCCCGGGTGAGTGCCGCCATGCGCGGGTAGTCCAGCGTGTCGGGGCGGTCGCCAGCCGTGTGGTAGTTGGGGTTTCGGAAGGGCGCCGTGTCCGTCACCATCACTGCGGGGTAACCAACCTCCCAGAACGACCAGTGATCGCTCCAACCAACGCCGGGCACCACGCCGGGCAACGCCGCGCCTTCGGATGGCACCTCGGCGTGCTCGCGAAAGGTACCGATCACCTTGGTCAACAAGCTGCGGGAGCTGGTGTTGCCTACGAAACCCACGAAGTCGCCCTGACTTGGGTACACGAGGCTCATGGGGGGCGGGTACTTCTGGGTGCCCCGCTCTTGCCGGTAGAAGCCCACGCTTTCGATGCTCAGCATGGCGACGATGGCTTGCCCGGCGGCGCGGGCCTCTTTGGCGAAGACCAGGCTGCCCATGGTGGGGTTCCAGAAGTGCGGTGGTTCTTCGTTGGTGAACAGCACGAAGCGCAAGGCCCGACGCTGCGCCGGCCGCGCGCGAAACATCTCTGCCAGTGCCAAGACCACCGCGACGCCGCTTGCGTTGTCGTCGGCGCCGGGGGCGCCCTGCGCCGAATCGTAGTGCGCGCCAACCACCACGCTCTCGCTGGATGGCCCGTTCGCGGCAATGACCACCTCGAGGTTGGCGCAGGACACGCCGTCAGCCTGGTACCTGTGTGGTGTCACGATGAAGCCCAGGCCCGACAGCCGCTGCGACAGGTATGCCTCGGCGCGGGGTAGGGAGCCCGCGCGCGCGGTAGAACGCTCTCCGATCTCGCCGGCCAATACCCTGACATCGCGCCGGAGGGCTTCATCGAGAGGTGGGGCCGGGGCTGCCGCTGGGGGGCCGTTGTACGAGCGTCCGGGCATGTGCGTAACGAATGCGCAGCCGCTGGAGCCAAGCACCACAAGGCTGCCATAGAACAGGATGCGCCCTCGCTGGCGCCGAAGCCCTTGCAACGCGGCCTTATTGAAGTGTGGCATCAGGCTGCGCATGGCGAAAACTGGCCCCCGGGGTCTTCCTGACTTTATACCCAAAGGTGTTGCTCTCCTTGGGTTTCGCCAAAAGCAAGCGGGCCGCTGCGCCCATGTTGATCCTGGCCCTCATGGCGCTGGCCTTGCTGCTTTCGGGCTGCAGGTCCGAGGTGGTCGAAGGGCTCGTGCGCGTGACGGACGCCGTCCCTGAAGAGGCCGAGCAGGGTGACCGCTTGGAGATCACCGGCGAAGGATTTCCGCAGGGCAAAGAGGCCGACGTCCGGTTCTCGGGGCAGTTGCACAAGCCCGGGCAGCGGCCTGTGAACGTGGCCCTGCATGCCAAGGGGACTGTGCTGTCGCCCAGCAGGCTCGAGGTGCGCTTCACCGATGAGCTTGTCGCGAGGTTCTGCGGTCGCGCCGACGCTGCCGTGCCGGCAACCTTCCGCGGCAACTTTGATATCGCCTTTACTGCAAGTGGCGCCTCGGGACCGCTCGTGGTGTCTTCGCTCAAGGGGCGCACGCTGTCGCTGCGACCGCCGACACAACGGGCCGCCCGCACCATCGAACTCGAGCGTGCCAGTGCGGAGTTCTTGCGCTTTGCGGGCACCGAAGTCGACGTACAAAATCGCAGGCTGAGCGTGCGCAAGGTGAACGCGGGCTCGCCGGCAGAGCAAGCGGGGCTCTTGCCCGGCGATACGTTGGTCAGCATCGACGGCATGGAGGTTCGTGTCCAGGCAGACTTGGTGCCCGCGACCGACGACCTCACACAACTCGTGGTGCTGCGCGGGACCCAGCGCCTCGAGCGCCCCGTGAGCGTGGCGGGGCTGCACCCGCATCTATCGCCGGAGCTCGAACGGGTGTTGCGCGCGGTGGCCCTGTTCTCCCTTTTCTTGCTGGCGCTCTTCTTTCCGGGCGCAGCTCCGTTTGCCGGCCGCGAGCGTGCCCTTTCGATCTCGCTACACCGGTCCGTCCGCGCAGGCTCGGAGCTTGGCTTTCCGCCGCGCCGCCTGGTGCCCTACGCGCTGGGCATCGCGCTGGTGCTCTTGCTGGGCGGCGCATCGGTATGGCTCAACGAAGCAGGCCTGGTGCTCTTGCTCGCACTGGCCATAGGCGCCCGTTTGCTTTCGTCGGTCCGTACCCAAGGGCTCCGGGGCCTCGCTTCGGCGATACCCGACGTCCTGCTGTTGCTCTTTGCCGCAGGCCTTGTGGCCGATGCCACGGGGGCGCTTCGTATCGCGGAGCTGTCCCTTGCGCAGGGCGTCTTGCCGAGCCGTTGGAACGTTCATGCGGCGCCGGCATTGATGCTCACGGGGTGGATGCTCCTGATGCGACTTGGCAGCCACGCAAACGGGCATTCCTTCTCGCGCTTCGCGCTCGGTCTTTGGGCGGGCACGCTGGTGGTGCTCTTTGGTGGCGCCTTTGCCGTCGAGAACATGGCTTTCGGCCCCCTTGTTACGGTGCTTCTGTTTGGGCTCAAGTCCGCCGTTGTTGCGCTCTGGGCGAGCCATCGTCCAGCCCCCGGCGCATCGACCCCGGGACTTTGGGCACGGCTTCGACCGTTGGGCCTCTGCATCGCGGCGCTCGCGCTCCACCTTGCCTGGACGAGGGTGCCGCTCTGGGCGGGCCTTCGAGACGAGCTGTCAATTTGGTTTTTGCCCCTATCGGCGGCCCTCGCGCTGCGCGCTGTTGTACGCGTGGGCTACTTCGCCCTGCGCGAACATAGGTCCCAGGACAGTGCCGGGGCTTGCGCGATGCCGGCTCTCGGCACAGAGTTCCCGGGGTGAGCCTTACCTTCCGAAACACATTCGTCTCGCTCAGCCTTGTACTTGGGGCCATGTCTGCCTGCGGGGGCGACGAAAGCCCGGCGCGAGGCAACGGAACCAACGACGTCCTGCTCGCCTGCAAGGTGCGCGCAAGCTGGACCCGCAAGAGCGAAAAGAAGTGTGTCGACTGTCGTGCAGCAGCTCCCGCTCCAGAGTGCGAGTGCACCATCTATGGCCCCTACGCGGCGCGCTGCGAGGCCCAGAACAAGGTCCGCGCCCAAGAAGTCGATTGCACCAATGACGTGGTGCTGTGCGTTGGGCGCTGCCTCGATGCTTGTGATTGCATCGACGCTTGCTACGCGAATCACGCGGCGTGCCGGACTGCCCAGTCGGCGCTCGATGGCTGCGTGGCCGAGGCCTGCGACGCCGAGTGCCGGTAGAATCGCCGAGCAGAGTGTTCCAGCAAGCTCGCTCCGTGGCCCATCCCAACAGAGCACGGCGCGCTTGGTGAATTGACGGGCCGGCTCTCCGCCGGTGGGCTCTCGCCGAACCATGGCAGCGCGTGCACTTCCCGTGACCCGGTGATCATGGGCCCACGCAGCGGACACGGGCCCAGCTGAGCACTGGCAGGGCCTAGATTTCCCTGCGATACGCTCTGACCCTGCGGCCCCCGGGCGGTGCCGTGGGGGGCCTTTGGCGGCGGCGCGTCTCTTGCGTAGCAGTCTTCCAGCTCCACCGTTGCCCCCAAAGGAGAG
>JBIKNA010000558.1:0-4317 GCA_044358965.1 Polyangiaceae bacterium | reverse complement strand
GAAGCGCCGCGCACGCAGCGCACCCCAACGGTTCCGCCGCGCGAGCGTGAGATCGTCGGAGACGACCCGGCATTGCGCACGCTCCTTGCGGCCATCCGCAAGGTGGCCCGCGCCAACAGCACGGTGCTCATCCACGGCGAAAGCGGCACCGGCAAAGAGCTGGTGGCCGAGGCGCTGCACGCCGCGAGCGATCGCGCGCAGGGCCCCCTGGTCACGGTCAACTGCGCGGCGCTGGTCGAGAACCTCTTGTTGTCAGAGCTCTTCGGCCACGAGAAGGGCGCATTCACTGGTGCCGGTGCCCGTCGTCGTGGTCGCTTCGAGTTGGCCGAGGGCGGAACGCTGTTCCTCGATGAGATCGGCGACATCTCGCCCCGCACGCAGGTTGCTTTGCTCCGCGTGCTGCAAGAAAAGACCTTCGAGCGCGTGGGCGGCACGACGCCCATTCGCGCCAACGTGCGCGTGGTCTGCGCCACGCATCGCGACCTCAAGGCCATGGTCGAGCGTGGCGAGTTCCGCGAGGACCTCTATTACCGCCTCCGGGGCATCATGCTCGAGGTGCCAGCGCTGCGCGCGCGTGCTGGAGACATCGGCAAGCTCGCCACACACCTGCTCAAGCGTATCGCCGACGAGCGCACCGAACCCGCCAAGACCCTCACGCCCGAAGCCGTGGATCTACTCATGCGGCACCGCTGGCCGGGCAACATTCGCGAGCTCGAGAACGTGCTCCGCGCGGTCAGCTTGTTCGCCGAAGGCTCGGCCATCACGGCCCTCGACCTCACGGCCAATGCCAAAGATCTCCGTGCCGTGGCCGTGACCCCGTCCGTGCCGCCGCCCTCGGGTCGGCTATCGCTTGTTCCCCCACCTTCTCTCACATCGGTTCCTAGCGTCGTAGAAGTTGCTTCCGACGCCGGAGAGGACGAAGATTCCTGCGAGCCGCTGCCCGAGGATGAGGCGAATGCAACATCCATCGCGTATGCTCAAGTCCGTCAAGGAGCCGTATCTTTGGCAGACATGAAACGTCAGATCGAACGCGATTGCATCGCGCGCGCGCTGACAGAGACGAAGGGCAACATCACGAAGGCCGCCACGCTTCTTGGCATGAAGCGTCCCCGGCTCTCGCAGTTGGTCAAGCAGTACGGGTTGGCAGTCGGCTCGGAGGTGCAGTGATGAACCGGATGATTTTCATGTTCGGAGTTCTGGCGGCGATGGCGGCAGTAGGCTGCTCGGCGTCGACCGATGAGTCCGAGCGCGACACCAGCACCGACACGTCAGAGTCTGACCAGACGTCTGCCGACAAGGCCTCCCAGGGCTCGGGCCCCAAAGACCCAACGGTCTACAGAGCCATCATGTCGTCCGCGCAGGAGCAACCCGGCGGCGACCAATCCGCGCCGGGCGACCCGATCCCGTGGAACCCGGGCACCTCGTCCGAAAAGAGCAGCGACAAGTAACGCGCAGGCTCCATCCGCGGAGCCACAACTTTTGCCGTGGAAGAACTTCGCGCAAGAACGACGCTCTTCTGCGGCATTCTTGCGTTTGCCATCGCCGTTTCCATGTTGCTGCGCGGCCGGCGCACGGTGCACTGGCTGTTTGCGGCCTTCGCGGCGCAAGTCGCTGCTTGGTACACCAGCCAATCGCTCGAGGGGCTCTTCCGCACCGAGGGCTACCGGCGCGCCACTGCAGCGCTGACGGTGCTCTTGCCGCAGGTCGCCATTCTCACCTTCCAAGCGATCATCCCGCAGGAGGCCGGCACCACGCCCACGGGACGCGGGAGCCGATTGTCGCGCTGGGGCGCCATTGCCAGCGTGCCCATGTTGCTGTTGGTGCTGAGCCCATACCAAAAGCACCCCGTCGCACTCACGCTCATCTATCTGTACGTGTTTGGGCTCATCGCTGCGGCGCTGGTGTTGCTCCACCGCCGGGGCAAAGCCAGCTCCTCCCGTGCCATTCGCGATCGCGTGCGGTTCCTTGTGTGGGTCGGCGCGGCGGCAACCACGTTCACCCTGGCAGACTTCGTCTCGTTCTTGGGGCTCAAGCTTCCGCCGGTGGGTGCGGTCTTGGCCATCGTGTTCTTGTTCGTGCTGGCCGAGTCTCTCGCGCGACCTCGCTTGGCCGACTTGTACGAGTTGGTCGGCCGCTTGCTGGTGTCCACCACCCTGGCCTTCGCCCTGGCCGGCATCTTCTATGGCGCCATCATGTACCTCGGTCGCTACGGCGCCATGTACCTCAACGCCACGCTCGCGGCCATCGTGTTCTTGGTGGTCTTCGAACCGCTCGAGCTCCAAATCCGCACGCGCATCCACCAGTTCTTTTTTCGCGAGCGCTACGACCTAGAGACCAGCGTCACGGCTCTGCGTCGCAAGCTGGCGCATGCCATCGAGACCGAAGAGATGGTCGACACCGTGCTCACGGGGCTCGAGCGCTCGCGGCGCATCACCAGCTGCGCCGTGTACCTGCTCGACACCGAAGGCGGCGGGTTCGATCTCGCGGGATCCATCGGCGCTGCGGCGCCCAAAAGGCTCGAAGCCATCGCCCTGCGACCTTTGCTCGACATTCTGGAGCGGTCTCTGGTGCTCGAAGAAATCGGGCAAAAAGAAGCACTCAAAGACGCGGCGTTGGGCACCGCGGCCGCCTCCTTGGGCGAGCTCAAGAACGCCGTTCTGGTGGCCCTGCGCGGCGAGGGCGATGACCTGGTGGGGTTCTTGTGCATTGCCGACGATCGCGTACGCGACGCATTTACGCCCGAAGAGATCACGCTTCTCGAGGCCGTCGCAGCGCAGATTGGCGTGGCGCTCACCAACAGCCGCGTGTACGCGCGCATGAAAGAGCGCGACCGTCTTGCGGCCCTGGGCGCCATGGCCGCGGGCCTTGCGCACGAGGTCAAAAACCCCCTGGGCGCCATCAAGGGCGCGGCCCAGCTCATGGAAGAAGAGAAGATGGAGCCCGGGGCCCGAGAGTTCTTGGGCATCATTCTCGAGGAGACCGATCGGCTGAACCGGGTGGTCAGCAACATCTTGGACTACGCGCGACAGGGCGCAGGAAACGCGAGCCCCCTCGACGTCAACGCCGCCGTTCGACGCTCGGTGCAGATTCTCGAGACGCAGCAGCAAGACGACGTGGAGATCTCGCTGGACTTGGGGGAGCCGTTGCCGCGGGTCACCATCGATGCCGAACAGTTTCGCCAGGTTCTCATCAACCTGGTGCAGAACGCGGCACAAGCCATGAACGGCAGCGGGCGGGTCACCATCACAACCACGCTCCGCAAGACCCAGCGCGTGGGCTCCATGGCTGGTCCGAGCAGCGAGCGGCCGGCAGCGTCCGGACGGCCGGACATGGTGGACGCCGTAGAGGTCAGCGTGCGCGATACGGGCCCGGGCATCGCCCCCAAGGTGCTCAAGAACCTGTTTGTGCCGTTCTTCACCACCAAAGAGCAGGGCACAGGCCTCGGTCTCGCCATCAGCCAGCGCATCGTGCAAAACGCAGGCGGGTTCATCGAGGTCCAGAGCCAGTCTGGCGCCGGATCGCGCTTCAACATCATGTTGCCTGTGGCCACCGAAGAGCCGTCCTTGGCCCTGAGCCCCGGGCCAGGCCCCGCCGAGCCCCGCACCGCACGAGACTAAACCGCAGCTCGGTTCGCTGGCACGACCGGTCTTGGCGCAGCCCCTCGGTCCACGCCGCGCGCGCTGGCTGCAGCGCGCCCCTACGGTCCTCGGGCCGGTCGGCCTTGCGCGTCCGAGGCCGCCCCCAAGGGCGCAAAGGCAGTCGGTGAAGTAGCCTCCGAGTTCGGCTACGTTGGAGCACATGGATACGACCCGCACGCTCATCGTTGGCGCAGGCATGAGTGGCCTTGCCACCGCCGCAGCCCTCACGACTGCCGAAGACTACCTGGTGGTCGAGCGCGACAGCGAGATCGGCGGCTACTGCAAGACCGTCAAGAAGAGCGGCTTCGTCTGGGACTACTCGGGACACTTCTTCCACTTCAAGCACCCCGAGATCGAGGCCTGGCTGCGCGAGCGCATGGTTGGGCAGCGCATCGTCACCGTGAACAAGGTCTCGAACATTGCCTTCAAGGGTGGCTTCGTGGATTTCCCGTTCCAAAAGAACATCCACCAGCTCCCGCAGCAGGACTTCATCGACTGCTTGTATGATCTCTACTTTTCGCGGGCTCCGGGAGCATTGCCGGAGCCCCTGCCCGAGGGCAACTTCAAGGAGATGTTGTACGCGCGCTTCGGGCGCTCCATCGCCGAGAAGTTCTTGGTGCCCTACAACGAGAAGCTCTACGCCACGGACCTGTCTTCGCTCGACAAAGACGCCATGGGC
>JBIKNA010000167.1:0-14288 GCA_044358965.1 Polyangiaceae bacterium | reverse complement strand
CGCGTGCACACGACCGATGTCGAGTGCACGCTTGGCGTCGATGATGTCGCCCAAGAACAAGAGTTCGCTGGCGCGGCCGAGGCCAATGATGCGCGGCAGCAAGTACGCGGCGCCCATGTCCGCGCCGCAAAGGCCAACACGCGGAAACACGAAGCCAAACTTGGCGCTGTCGGCGCACACGCGGAAGTCTGCGGCCAGAGCAATGACCGCACCGGCGCCAACACACGCACCGTGCACCTGCGCCACCACCGGGCGCCGGAGCGCGCGGATGTTTCGGATGAGCGCGCCCGTAACACGCGTGAAGGCAAGAAGCCCCGCCATGTCGCGGGAGAACAGCTCTTTGATGATGTCGTCTTGGTCGCCGCCAGAGCAGAACCCGCGGCCCTCGCCGGAGATGACCACGGCGCGCACGCTGGGCTCGTGGTCGAGCAGGGCGAACGTATCGCGGAGTTCTTCGTAGATGGCGAAGGTGAGCGAGTTGAGGCGCTCGGGACGGCTCAAGGTGATGTGGGCCACGCCCTCGGCACTTTGCTCGTAGCGAAACCCCTTGGGCGAGATCACGGCGCGACTCCGGTGGGCAACACGGCCACACCTTCGATCTCGACCATGGCGTCGGGCTCGAGCAGGCCCGCAACCTTGACCATGCTCATGGCCGGGTAGTACCGCCCCATGCGCTCGCGCCACCCCTCGCCGATGGCCCGGGAGGCGGCGCGGTACTTGTCGAGATCGGTGACGAACACCAAGAGCTTGGCGATGTGCTCGGTGCCGCCACCGGCCGCGCGCACGATGGCGATGACGTTGTCGAGGGTTTGCAGATACTGCGTGGCGAAGTCGCTGCTGACGATGCGCGCGTCTTTGTCCCAGGCGATCTGCCCAGAGATGTGCAGGAACGTGCCGGTGGCGACGATGCCATTGGTGTAACCACGGGGCTTGGGGAAGTGCGCTGGTTGGACGGCGTGCATGGGCGGCAGGCATAGCCTATTTTTCCGGCGCAAACACGGCTCAAATGCCCCAGAAAAGACCTGCGCGCTCGGGTGCGCCCAGGCCTACGCAAATGCGGCGCGGTGAAGGCGGTCGGCGATGGCCACCCAAGCCTCGTCCGCGGGCGGCTCGGGCATGAGGATGACGCTCGCCCCCTGCTGGTCCGCCTGATGCAGAGCATCGTAGAGCGACGCAGCAAAGCCGTGCGGATCGGGCGGCAGCCCCACGAACACGCCGCCGGCTCGCCGAACGGCAACGGCAACATCCTCTGCCGCCGGCGCCAGCACCACCACCACGCCCATGTTCTGGTCGACGGCGTCTTGGGTGCGCGCCACAAGCGACGCCCCGGGCACGAGGCGCAGCGGTGCACGGGGGGCATAGTGCCGGGGGTCCATGCCGGGCGAGGCACGCTCGGCGTGCATGTCTGGGGCAACCGATGGTCCGGACTCCACGTGCGGCACCACGCACCGTAGCTCGCGAAGGCCCAAGCTTCCGGGTCGGAGAATGCGAAACGGCGGCTTTCGCACATCGATGACCGTGGACTCGATGCCAAGCGCGCAGGGGCCCGCATCGAGCACCAGATCGACTGCCGAGCCCAACCCTTGAACCACGTGCTCCGCGCGCGTCGGACTGAGCTGCTGGAACCGATTGGCGCTGGGCGCGGCGAGTGGCTCGCCCATGGCCTGCAAGAGCGCGAGGGCCACGGCATGCCGGGGCATACGCACGGCGACAGAGTCGGCGCCGCCCGCGAGCGCAAGGGGCACATGCGCGGCGCGGGGCACAACCAAAGTTAGCGGTCCTGGCCAAAACGCATCGGCGAGCGCCTGGGCACTTGGATCGACGGGCCCCTGGCAAAGGTCCTCCAGCATGGACGCCCGGCCGATGTGGGCGATGAGAGGGTGCGCGGCGGGGCGCCCCTTGGCCGCAAACACCTTGGCCAACGCGGCAGGATCGAGGGCCCGGGCCGCGAGACCGTAGACCGTCTCCGTGGGCATGGCCACAAGGCCACCGGCACGAAGGACCTGCACGGCCTCGGCGATGACCGCGGGCTCGGGCGCTTGCAGCGAGATGGGGAGCACGCGGATCATCGGCGGGCCGTGGTCGGACGACGGAGGCTTACTTGCCCTTCTTTTTGTCTGCTTTTTTGGAGACGGGCTTGGCGGCGGGCTTCTTGGCAGGAGCCTTTTTGGCGGGGGCGCCGGCCTTTTTGGCCGCAGGCTTTTTGGCCGCGCCCTTTTTGCTGGCGGGGGCCGGCGCGGCCGCACCCGGTGCCCAGACGCCAATCGGCGCGCCCGCCGGATCGGCGAAGACGCCAATGGATCCCATCTCTCCGAGGGCCATGAACTCGAGCATGATGGTGGCGCCGAGCTTCTTGGCCTTGGCGATGGTCTTCTTGACGTCGGCGACCTCGACGTAGGGCAGCCAGTGCGGCGGTACACCCGGCATGGGCAGCTTTTGCATACCGCCGCCAGTGCCTTGGCCCACATCGATGCCCACGTACTCCATCGCGGGCATCGGCTTGTAATTCCAGTCGAACAAGCCCTTGTAGAACTTCTGGGCCTTGCCAACGTCGGTGGTGTTGAGCTCGATGTGACAGAACGGATTTGCCATGATGAAAGCCTCCCTGACCGGGAAAGCTACGTGTTCTGCAGAGGGGTTGTCTACGGTGCCGCGAGCTTCGACTCCATGGCGCCCAGCGCAGCTTACGCCGAGGCAAGCCGAGGGAGGCCCCCTTGCAAGAACGCATCTCGCAGCGCGTACAGCGCAGCTTCGGTGAGCCCGCTGCGGGCGGCCAGCTTTGCCGGTGGCTCGCCACGCACGAGGGACTGGACGAGCCCAAAGCGGGCGAGAGCATCGGGGGCCACGGCGGGCGCCGCGACACGCGCTCGGGGCACGAGATCTTGTGGTCCGGGCTCGACGTCGGGCAACCAAACGAGCAGGCGAAGGAGCTCCCGAGGCCCGTCGAAGCTCATGCGACCGTGCAGCATCCGGTGGTTGCTGGCCACGAGTGCCTGTCCCGGACGCAGCGCGATCTGCGAAACCCTTGCGCGCTCGATGTGCTCTCGTAGCGCTATCCCCACCGGATCCGAGCGCATGGGTGCGTGAGACACGGCAAGCGCCCCTCCGCGCAAGGCCAACGTTGGCCCGGCCACGTCACCAAAATAGAACGCCTGCTGGACATCGCGCTCGAACACATCGCGGGCGAGCATGGGGGCTTGCGCATCGAGCTCTCGCAAGAGCGCAAAAAAGTCGACCAAGGTGCTCTCGCCTCCCTGTGACGCGGCTTGCACGCAGAAGAGCACCTGGAGCGAGGCCGGAATGCCTAGACAGAGCTGGCTGTCGGTATGGAGCCGGGCGAAGCCTGAGGTCGACGCGATGGACCTACCGCCTTGGACCGGTCGGATGGGCTGCACCTCGATTAGCCACGGCATGGTCCCCAGCAACGACGCGCAAAATGTGTACGGCGACGCGAGCATCTCGGCCTTGGCGCGGTCGATGTCGGCCAGATGCCCTTCGTGCACCACGAAGCCCTCGCGACGGAACGTTGCCCAGTCGATTGCCACCGTGCCGATCATGATAGCGTAGAGCGAATCATGCGAAGAGCGCTGCCTTGGGCCCTTTCGACGTTCGCCCTTGCGTGTGGGGCGCCGCCTGCCTCGAGCGGCCCTGCAGCCGCGGCAACAGTGCCCGGTCTCGTGGATGCTGGCGCCAAACCCGCTGCCAGCGCAGCCCTCAACAAGGACTTGCCGGCCATGCGCGAGACGCCGCCCCCGGGCGTGCGCGGCTCCAAGCTGGCCACGCGCAAACGCGAGAGTGCGCCCTGTTACGCGGGCGACGGCGCCAAGGCCAACGCGGAGGCCTCGATCAAAGCCAATGTCGCCGCGTGCAAGGCCAAGGCCCAGGGCGCGGCGTTCCGCGGTAGCGTCACCGACACCGAAGGCCACGTCGAGCACCGCGCCCGCGTCGAGGGCGGTCGTTGCTATCGCCTCTTCGTCGCGGCGGGCGCCGACGACACCGTGGTCGGCGTGCGCGACGCCGCCGGTGACATGGTGGCAGAGTCTGCCAAGGCAAGCGTGCCCGAGGACGGCTGGTTCTGCTTCGCTGCCGCGGGCGACGTCGTCATCACCGTGTCGGCTGGAACGGGCAAGGGCGCATACGCCGTGCAGCTCGCAAGCGACTAACCCGAGAGATCGCCGGCGATCGGCGTGCATATGCTGAGGCTCGTGTCCCAGGTCCCTCGGGCCGCTCGGGCCGCCAGCGACAAAAAACAAGAACCTGCCGCGCCCGGAGGCGTCAGGCAGGCTCTTTGGTGCACCCGTTTGGTGCCCGAGGCTTAGAGCGCCAAGGGGTTGGGCAGCGAGCGGCGACGACGCGACACGCGGCGGCGGGCGGTGATGCGCACGAAGATCATGGAGGCGAGGCCAAGCGCGGGGACGACGAGCGCCGCCGGGCCGAAGTGGGACACCACGGGGACCATGGCCGCCGCGAGCACGAGGGTGCCGGCGGTCTGGGCGCTGATCGGTGATTCGGTGGCGATATCGGTGACGTTCGCGAACATGGGAGCCTCGATTCGAGGGCCCTCATCCCACGTAGACCCACCCGAGTCAAGAAAAACGCGCGCGGCGGCGGGAGTTCCGAAAGCAAATCAACAGTTTGTGCACGTGCCCGATTACTTCTGGTACTTGCCGAAGAGCGTGGCCGAGGCGAGCTTGTGCGCGTTGATCTGGGCAATCACAGCGGCGGTCGACGTGTTGATGTCCGTCGGCAGCTGAGCGATGTCGAGGGCGAACACCTCGAACTGGTAGGTGTGTTTGCCCGCTGGGGGGCACGGATAGAAGTAGCCGAAGGTGGCCGCAAAGGAGTCGCGCGCTTGGCGCGCGGTTGGCGCGGCAACTTGGTACGTCCGTGCAATGTTGGCGGCGAGCGACTGTGTGGCGGGCGCCAGATCGTAGATGACCCAGTGGACGTTGCCCGGCGCGGCCACATCGTTGTCGACCATGACGATGGCGTAGCTCTGGGCGGCAGGGCCTCCGGTCCAGGCCAAGGGTGGCGACTGGTGCGCGTTGGCCCCCGCGGGGCCGCAGGTGTAGACGACAGGAATGTCGCCGTTGTTGGCGAAGGCGCCGCTGCTAAGCGCCAAGGGCATGGGCGCGGCGTCCGGGGCGGCGTCGGTGCCGGCGTCCGCGGGCCCCGCGTCGGTTCCCGCGTCTTGCGCATCGGCGTCTTGCGCATCGGCGTCGGTCTGTCCCGCGTCGAGATCGCCGGCGTCGTCCACGGATGAGTCTGGGCTTGCGTCGGCGCTGGCGTCCTTGCCGGTGGTCGCATCGGGCGCCGTTGTTCCTGTGTCCGCCGTGGCGTCCGCGCCGGCATCGGTTGCGGTCTGCGTTCCGGTGGTGCTTGTGCTGCATCCGCTGGCCCAGAGCAAAACGAGGGCGGAGGCAAGGGACCCGGTAAGCAGTGCGCGCTTCATGCCCCAAAGCATATCATGCGGCTCACTCGTGCCGAAGGGCGACGATGGGGTCGAGCTCTGCGGCGCGCCGCGCCGGGAAGAAGCCGAACACGATGCCCGTGATGGCGCTGGACGACAGCGCAAGGGATAGCGCCACCGGGTCCACTGTCATGGGCCACCCCAAGAGCTCGCGCAGTCCGGCGGTGGCCAGCACGCCGCTGATGGTGCCCGCAAGCCCTCCCAGCGTGGCGAGCACGCAGGCCTCGACCAAGAACTGCAAACGGATATCAGCGGCCTTGGCCCCAATGGCCATGCGAATGCCAATCTCTCTGGTTCGTTCGGTGACGGACACCAGCATGATGTTCATGACGCCGATGCCACCCACCACGAGGCTGATGGTGGCGATGCCCACGAGCAACACCGTCAGAAATCCGTAGATCAAGCCCTGCGTGGCCTGGAACTCTTTCTGCGTGCGCATGAGGTAGTCGGCCTCGCGCCCATCGGGGATCCGGTGGCGCTGCCGCAAGATCGAGTCCACCTGCTTGACGGCGCGGTCCGTGGTCTCGGCACTGGTGGCGCTGGCCAGGATCATGCCCACGCTGCCCGGCGCCGTGCGCATGACCCGCGTGCGCATGCTGCCAATGGGCATGAGCACCATGTCGTCTTGATCGCCGCCAATGGGGGCCTCGCCCTTGGACATGAGTACGCCGCTTACGCGGTACGCGTAGCGTCCGATGCGCACCGTGCGACCCACGGCGTCGGCGTCTCCGAAGAGACGCTTCTTGACCGTGGTGCCGAGCAGCACGACCTTGGCCTTGCCGACCTCTTCGTGCTCGGTCCACGCCGTGCCCTGGGGCACGGGCCAGTTGCGCACCTCGAGAAACGCCCGGGTGGTGCCAATGACCTGCGTCGAGGTGTTCTTGTCGGGGCCAATCACCTGCGCGCGGGACCTGAGCACCGGGGCTGCGTTGGAGATGCTGACCGCCTCGCGAATCAGGGCGCGACCGTCGTCTTCGGTGAGCCGCGGGCCTTGGCCGGTGAGCCCCCGGGCGCCAGAGGCGTTGGAGTTCTGCGGCGAAATCATGATGGCGTTGGTGCCCAGCGACTGGATCTGCGATCCCACGCTGTCGCGGGCGCCGGCGGCCAGGGCCGTGACGGTGACCACGGCGGCGACGCCGATGAGGATGCCAAAGATGGTGAGCCCCGCCCGCAGCGGGTTGCGCAGCACCGCCCGGAACGCCATGAACACACCGCGCAGGAACGAACTCATTCGGTCCTCAATGCCTCCACCGGGTCCAGCCGAGCGGCGCGCAGAGCCGGCACAAAGCCGAACACCAACCCGATGACAAGGCTGGTCAGCACCGCAATGCCGATGGACGAAGCGCTGGGCGCGAGCGGCCAATCGAGTGCACGCCCCAGCCCCATGGTGAACGAAACGCCAAACGCGATTCCGAGAACACCGCCGAACAGGCAAAGCACCACGGCCTCGACCAGGAACTGGAACAAGATGTCCGTCTCTCGCGCACCGATGGACATGCGAATGCCGATCTCTCGGGTGCGCTCGGCCACGGACACGAGCATGATGTTCATGACGCCGACACCGCCGACCAGCAGGCTCACCGCCGCAACACCCAAGAGCAGCGCCGAAAGAACGGCGCCGATGGCGGCTTGTACGGCCTGGAACTCCGCCTGGGAGTTGACCGTGAAGTCCGCGTCGCGCCCATCTTGGATTCGGTGTCGCTGCCGCAAGATACTGGTGGTCTGCTCTTGGGCGCGCTGGGTGGTCTCGGCGCTGGTGGCGCTGGCCAAGATCATGTCGACGCGTCCCGGCGAGGTGGGCTGCACCCGCGCCCGGTAGGTGCCGATGGGGATCATGACGCGGTCGTCTTGATCATCGCCAAAGGGCGAAGTGCCCCGGGCCTCGAGCACGCCCACCACGCGATAGGGGGCACGCCCGATGCGGACGATACGCCCCACGGGATCGACGTTGCCAAAGAGCTTCTCCGCTGGCGTCGCCCCAAGGATGCACACCTTGGTCTTGAGCAACTCGTCGGTGTCCGTCCACATGCTGCCCCGTTGCACGTTGAACTTGCGCACCGGGAAGTACGGCGCGGTGGTGCCGATGATGAGCGTCGCGGCGTTGCGCTCGCCAGCGACAACCTGCGTGGTCGTGGACAGAAACGGCGCGGCCTTGTCGATGCTGACGGCCTCGCGCACCAGCGCCCGGGCGTCGCCCTCGGTGAGGCGCCCCCCGGACTTGCTCCGCGCGCCCGATTGCTGCACCTGCTGCGGACTGATGAAGATGGCGTTGCTGGCAAAGCCCTCGATTTGGCTGCCGACTTTTTGCGACGCGCCCCCCGCGAGCGCCGTCACGGTGACCACGGCCGCGACACCGATGAGGATGCCCAATACCGTGAGCGCCGAGCGCGTCTTGTTGCGCGCGACGGCGGTAAGCGCGAGCACGAAGGCCGAGAGGATGAGCCTCACGTGGCCCTTTTGGGTCGCGGCAAGAAGAGCGACAAGAACAAGAACCGCACCGCAGACACCAAGAGCGCACCGAGCAACACCACGGCAAACACCAGCGCGAACCCCGAGCTCGCGAGGCGTGTCCCAAAATCTGGCATGCTCGGCATCTGCAGCAGCAGCACCGGCGTCGCAAGCAACGCCACGGTAAATGTATAGTACACAGACATGCGCAGCCGTTGGTCGACGGTGAGCCGGTGTCCCACGCGCTTGGTGCCAAAACGAGCACCAACCCATGCTTCGGTCAGAAACGCGAGCACCAACGGAATCGCGACCACGCGTGCGTCGAGGATCAGACGGTTGTAGAGCACGCCGGTCAGGGCGCCCAGTAGGCCCGCGACGAGCATGGCAGCGTACACCGATACGGGCACGGGCCCGCCCAGCCGAGCCCCCTCGGCGTCTTTGCCAGAGGCTGCATCTTTGGCCGCCGCGCTGAGATTGGGCGGTGGAAGCTCGGCCAGGGCCAGCGCCGCGTCGTGGGGCGCTGGCGACACAACGTCGGTGACGCAGCTTCCGTCGCGGAAGGTGATGACACGGTTGGCGCAAGCGGCGATGTCCGCTTCGTGCGTCACAAGCACGATGGTGATGCCCCGGGTACGGTTGAGCCGCTGCAAGAGCGAGAGCACCTCGAGGCTGGTGCGGGTGTCCAGGTTGCCCGTGGGCTCGTCGGCCAAGAGCAACGGCGGCGACGTCACGAGCGCGCGAGCAATGGCCACGCGCTGCTGCTGACCACCGGACAGCTGATTGGGTGTGTGGTGCACGCGATCGCCCAGGCCCACGGCGGAGAGGGCCTCCATGGCCCGGGCCCGGCGCTCTTTGACGGGAACCCCGCGGTAGGTCAGCGGCAGCTCGACGTTCTCGAGAGCCGTGGTGCGGTGCAACAGGTTGAAACCCTGGAAGATGAAGCCGATGAGTCGGTTGCGCACCAAAGCGCGGCCGTCGTTGGAGCGTGCACCAACGTCGACCCCGGCCAAGGTGTAGGTGCCGCGGGTGGGCCGATCGAGGCAGCCCAGGATGTTCATCAGGGTGGACTTCCCCGAACCGCTGGTGCCCACGATGGCCACGAACTCGCCGGTGCGAATGTCGAGGTCGAGCTCCCGCAGCGCATGAACGACGCCAGCGCCAGACTCGTAGTCTTTGGTGACGCCACGAAGTGACAAAAGGGCGCCGGTGTCTCCGCTTGGGTCCACGGAGGGCATCGGGGGCTGGGGGACGATGGGTTCCACGCGCCGGGGATGTTAGCCCAGGACGGGCCCGGGCCGAAGGCCGTGCGCAGGGCAGACGCAAGGCACCGGGCTTTGCACGTCAGTCGAAGTGAAGGGTCTGCAAAAACTTGGGGCTCGCCCGGTCCACGCCGCGTTTGTCGACGCGGGTGGCAGACAGTGCCACCACGCGTTCGGCGCGGAGGGACACGTAAAGCACCGTGGGCTTGTCGCCGCATAGCCCCGAGAAGAGCACCAGCGGATTGGCGTAGCCGGTGACAACCTGCCGGTCCACCAGCTCGCCATTGCACCCGCGGAAAAGGCCCGCGGCAAACTCGTCGACACCGGCACGCCCACGCGCAAGCCGCTGCGCTGTCAGGCTGTAGGTGTAGCCCTCGCCTTTGGCGTTCCACACGAGCGCATCCGTGGCGGTGCGCGCCTCGGTGGCCCCCCGGGGGAACTCGACAAAAAAGCCCAGCTTGTCGTCGCCCATCAGAGCGAATCCCTCGGAGGCCTGCGCCGGGGCATCGGCCTCCGGCGTTTTGGCTGTGGCTGCGGCCACTGTCGATGACAGCGTGGCCTGCGCCGCAGTGCCTTGGGCCCGCGGGACGTGCACCCCGAGGGTGGGCATGCCCTCGGCACAACCCCCAAGGGCCAGAACAAAAGCGAACATTGCAGTGGTCTTGAGCGATTGAGCGCGCACGGTGAGCCTCCGAACGCCGAGGTGTACGGTGCCCGGGCCGCAGACCTTCCCACCGGGAGCGCTTCGGCCCTTGGCCGGATGTTTCGGCCTGAGGGGGGGCCCCAAATCGCGCGAAGGTCCGAGTCTATTTGGGCGGCGAACTGGGTGGCGGGGGTGGTTTGGTGAACCCTTGCACCACGAAGACCTTGTCGGGCGGCGAGCCCCAGGTCAAAAACACAAAGTCTCCGGTCTCGGGTTCAAAGTACGCCCCCCATGGCTTGGGAAACGCAGAGAAGAGCTCGCGGCGGGACGCAACAATGGGGTCGCCCGCATCGTCGACCTCGTAGGTTGCCACCTTGTCGGCGCTCCACTCGGAGACCACAACGCTCTGCTTTGGGAAGCCGGGCGACCCCGACGGCACATAAGCAAAGCCGCCCGGACCGCCCGGCAAGGTGACCTTCTTTTCGAGGGGGCCAATGGTGAACAGAGGCGCCGCACCAAGTTTGTAGCCCAGGTGGTACCAGTCGCCGTTGGGCCAGCTTACCGTGCGGAGCCCGCCCTGCCCTCCCAACGGCGGTGGCACGAAGCCCAGGCCCCCCGCGCTGTCGGGCATGCCCATGCTCTTGAGCGACACCGTCTGCGCCGGCGCGGTCGCGCCAGGCAGCAATTGCGAGAACTCGCCCACGGGCCAGCCCGTATAGAAGATCACGTTTCCCGGCGCGTAGACCAGGTTGGCGTCCACGTAGGGCGTGTCGGCAACTTTCACCGCGGCGTCGCCAAAACCCACGATGTGGCCACATGCATCACGCTTGAGCTTGATGCTGTAGATGGCACCGATTTGCGACTCGGACGCGCCGACGAACAGCATGGTGTTCTTGTCGTCGCTCTTGACGACGCAGCCGCCCAGGTGGTCGGGCACACCGGGCACGGCCCCAAGCTCGTAGGCCTTGTAGAGCGGCGCAAAGGCAGCATCGAGTGTGGCGCCGGCGCCCGCAGGGGCCAGAGGCGAGTCGCATGCCACGCTGGCATCGGACGGGATGGTCCCCCCATCGCTCCCCAAGCCGGGCCCAACGATGCCCGAGCTGGACGAGCTACTGCTGACCCCGGCCTCGGCTGCGGGCGTCGCCCCCGAGGAACCGGACGACGACGACGGCTCGGCGCTGGTGCCGCACGCAGCCAAGAGCAAGATGACGCAAGTTGAGACGTGCCGAAGTGTCACGCGAGTTCGAGCCTCAAAGGGCGCAGGGACATGCGCCCTTTGAGTATGCGCCGAGGGAGCGCGCGCGGCTAGAACCTTGCGAGGCCGACCGGCGGCGTAAAGTTGCCGGCCCCCTCGCAGTATACGGCGCCATCGCCGCGTACCCCGCAGGCGACATTCCTCGTACGACTGGGCAAGACCGAGAGCCACGTGTCGGCGGACGAGCCTTGGAGCTGCAATGGAACGTTGCCACCTTCGCAGAGCCTGCGGCCGTCCAGCCTGAGCCCGCAGGACCAGTTGCCGCTGACGTAGATCGCCGACCCGTAGGACTTGAAGTCATCCATCGACGGCACGGTGGTGGCGGCCACGGTGCGCCCCCAGCAAATCCGCTTGTTCGAGGCGTCGACTGCGCAGAAGCCGCCGTGCTGCATGGAA
Organism: Polyangiaceae bacterium; assembly: GCA_044358965.1. Taxonomy (GTDB): domain Bacteria; phylum Myxococcota_A; class Polyangia; order Polyangiales; family Polyangiaceae; genus SXNL01. Next base: position 2,817 of record JBIKNA010000167.1, on the reverse strand, counting down.
GCCTCTATGCTTTGGAATCCCGTCCCTTGAGGCAACGTCGAAAGGACGTTGTACTCGGTGTTGCCGCCGCACACGATGCCACCGTCGGCGCTCTTGATGCCACAGACCTGCAATTGAGTGTGCGCCACGGCCTTGTATTGGCCCGAGAGCCCGGCGAGGCCCACCTGGGAGAAGCATTGAATGGATTCGTCCGCGCGCACCGCGCAAAGCGTGGCCTTGTTCCGAAAGACTGGGCCGTAACCACGACCGAGCACCTTGTACTTTTCGACGGTCGTGGCCGGGAGTTGGGCCGGCAGACTTCCGTTGAAAGACCAACACGCAAGCGTATCGTCACCCTTGATACCGCAACCCCATTCACCTCGGACGGCAATTGCCTTGTAGGTGTCTGCGGAGGGCTCTCGGAGACTTGGAATCATGTTGCCAGCCCCGAAGCAGATGCGCTTGTCATCAGAACGAATGATGCAGCCATATTCGCCCGCGTTCCCGGAGTTCGAAAACGCTAGCGCCTTTGCTCCTTTTGCGGGAAAAGACGGCGCGACCTCGCCGGGCGCCGAGTAGGTGTTGCGCGAGGGGAGGCACCAATAGCGATCCGCCATATCGACGCCACAGACCGTTCGATAACCGACATTGAGGCTCTTGAACTTGGTATCGCTGCGCCCAACGAACATGCCTTCGCTGCCTGGACCGAAGCACTCCACCGTGTCGTCCATGCGAATGGCGCAGGTGCCGGTCTCACGTGCGGACACATCTTTGTAGTCCTCAACGGACGGCCCCGTGGGCGCCTGCCCCCCATTGTTGTTTCCCCAGCACACGAGCTTGTTGCCCTGGGTGATGCCACAACCATAGTTGTCGCCAGTGGTCACCGCCTTGAACGTGAGCCCAACGGGCCCCGTGTATGTGAGGCCGCCCCAGCACGCGACGGTATCGTCGCTCTTGATGCCGCAAAAGTGTCCGGTGCTGTAGGCCGCGGAGATCCGCTTGAACGTGCCGCTCGGGGGGCTGGTGTTTTGGCAGCCTATGGCGTCGGCTTGGTTGATGAAGCAGTACGAACTGTTCGCCATGGCCACGTCTTTGGCTGTGGTGACACCGGCTGGAATCGAGGTGTAGCTGTTGAGCCCCCAACAAACGGGCGTGTCATCGGCCCGGATGCCGCAAGCCGAGTAGTACCCCGTGGCGATGCGCTTGAACTTCACGCCCACCGGCACACTGGCGATGCGATTCCATCCGTTGTTCTCCGTGCCCCAACACGTGACCGTGTCGTCCGTCTTGATGCCGCAGGCGTGATCTTGACTGGCTTGACTGACACTCTTGAAGGTTGCGGCCACGGCCGCGACGCGAACCGCCGTGCCCGTGGACGCGAGGCCATCGGCCGCGAAACGCGGCCGGTAGTACCGCGGCCCCGAGGCCGGCGTCGGATCGTACCAGACAGAACCCGTCATGCCCGGTACGTCGGTGTAGTTTGCATCGGAGTCATCGGCGGAACGCTGCCATTGAATGCTGGGGAACGCCTGGGGCCGCTTGACGAACCCCGTGTCCGCGGTGAGCGCCTCGACGGTTCGCCCCCCAGCGAATCGCGCGCGAACGAGGTACGTCGACGGAGCCGGGTTCGTGATCTGAGCATTGTTGAAGCTCACACGCAGGACGAGGGAACTCGGGCCACGCACCTGGGCCGTGGGGGCGAGCACGCCGCTGAGCGAGCTCTTTGGTGCCTCGAGGTCCTCGAAGTTCGTGCCCGTGCCGGCCGGGAGCCAGGGCCCGTTGTCTCGGCGGAGATCGTAGCCAGCGATGCTGGCTCCCGCGCGGTTGCCCGTGGCCTCGTTGGAGGGCAGGCCCCGAACGACGCCGCCACCTTGGTTGTAGACCGCAAGCACTGTGTACTTGGCCGGTTTGCCCGGAAGGGCCGAGGCGGCCTGCCAACTCACGGATACCTTGTCCGGCGAGGTGCCGTCGGTGGCCAAGATGCCGTTGGGCGGAATGATGGTCGGCGCCGGAGCGTCGAGGTCGCCGTAGGTGTTCGCGAGGGTGCTCCCGAGCTCCTGGCCATCGCGCAACACGATGTAGCCCGCGGGCGCTCGCTCTTTGGGAGCTGCCCACGTCAGGCGCACACGGTCTTCGACGTCCGTGGAGGCCGTGAGCGTCAACGCGGGCGGGCCGTCGCCGGCCGCGCACTTGGTCTTCTCGGTGCCGTCGCACACGAAGTATTGCCCTGGGCCACAGCTGACGCCCGCACGGTTGGCGCCGAGGTCTGCGCAGCCACCACAGTCGTTGAGCGGCTTGCCGCCGCAAACGGGGCCAGACGTGCCGCCGCCGCCGGACGACGAAGAGCTTCCGCCGGACGACGTAGACGACTCTCCGTTGTTGCTGTCTCCGCACGCCGCAAGGGCGCTGGCTGCAGCGCAAAGCAACCCAATGGACACACGCTGGGACCAAGAAAAGTGGTTCGTCATGTTGCTGCCGTACCTCGGACACAATGATGTCTAAGTGTCACATTCGCCGTCAACGAATGTGACGAGCGGGCGCGCATTCGCCTGCCACCCGTGCAGCGCTTGTATGCAAAGAGGCAAGTCCGCCCACACGAACGTGTCTCGCGGCGGAGACACTTGGACGGCAAGTCGAACAGCTTACCCGAACAGCTGTTGGCTAGAGCCAGTGCCTATACTTGTCTTCCCCGTAAGCGTGCCCGTGCCCGTCTAAAGATCCCGCACAAAGTTAAGGTCTTTTTCCGCGGACAAACGTATTCGGGGCATGAAGCGTTCAGCTCGTGCGGTGCCGGGTGTGTGTGCAGAGTTCTTGGGTTTTGTCGGTGACAAGCGGGTT
>JBIKNA010000557.1:0-4341 GCA_044358965.1 Polyangiaceae bacterium | reverse complement strand
CTGCCTGGCCGGCCAGCCGCATGCGTCCAAGCTCCTTGGGTCCCAAGATCTCGATGGCCATGCGCTAGCTTTGACCGAGGCCCAGGGGAACCGTCCAATACCGTTTTGATCTGGCCCCCCAACCAAGAACCAGCCGGTCGCGTTGCGGCCTCAGCGTTCGGTGGCGTACAGGTGCATGGCGAAAGCGCCGGCCTTGGTGCTGCGGAAGCGCTCGACAACCTGCGCCAGGGCAGGGGGTACCGTTTGATCGACGCCGCACTTCTGCAAATACATGGGCGGCATGAGCGCCGGGGCCGCAAGCGCCGCAAAGGTGAGATCCGCGGCGGTAAAGGTGTCGCCCGTCAGGAACTTGCGCCCGTCGGTCAAGCGGGCTTCGACCTGCGCAAACACCTCGAGCATGCGCGCTTCGGACTTTTGGGCCTTGTCGGGGGTGATGCCCAAGCCCCGGCGAATGATCGGCGAGATCAGCGTGGTGAGCAGCCCCGCGGCGCGGCGTTCGAGCCCCTGCGATGCGCCGCGAAATAGCTCGCGCACGCTGTCTTTGGCGTCGAGCAGGTACAGGTACGCAATGCGCCGCGAGGCCGGGCCCACCCTGGTGTCGAACAGGTTGCAGAGTGCAGTTATGTCTGCGGCGTGTTCGGCGGGAAACAGCGTGGGGCCGGTGCCCACGCGGTCGGCATAGGCCAAGATGTCTTGGGACTCGGAGAACGTGCCCGCGCTGGTGACGAGTACCGGCACCGTGCGCTTGTCGCCCGCAGAAAGCGCCGCCAGCGACGACACCATGGGCACGTGGGACTCTTCGGTGAACGGAACCTGCTTGCGCTCGAGGGCCCAGCGGGCCTTGTCGCAATAGTGGCTGAAGCGAATGGTGACCAGCCGCGCCGTGGTCATGGCTGGCGCTCGCTCAGGTTCTTGATGTGCGAAAGCACCCGGCCGTGGATGGAGTGCAAGAGAGGCTCGGCGAAGAGCACCCAATACGACTCGGGGTAGATGGCCAACGTGTAGTGTGTGGTGCCGTCGATGCGGGTGCGCCCGCCGGGCAGCGCCGTCAGCCGGAACTCGCCGCCGCGGGACACCATGTAGCCCTCGAGGTGCGGAGCTTTGACGCTCTGGTAGGGGCTGAGCTCCGTCATCGACGGAGGTTGCGAGGTGACGTCGAAGGCCAGGTGATGCGGCGGGTTCCACACGGTGATGGGCTCGACGAAGGGACCGGTCGAGAACTCGCAGTGCCGCACGGCGCCCACGCCTGCGCCGTTGATGCGAGCTCGCATGGGGTAGGCCACGCCCAGCTTGAAGAACCACTCGGGCGGCGCCGGCAGCTCGCTAAAGCCGATGACGTTGGGCCAAACGCGCTCCGGAGCGGCGTCGACCTCGATGCTGGTGGTGACGTCGCGCAGCGTGGGTGCAGCGACCTTGGCTTCGGTGAGGGCAAGCGTTGGCAGCACCAGCATCAGCGCCCGTGGCGCCGTGCTCGAGGTGTGCGAAGCGATGGACCAAGCGATGATGGCGCCGATGACGGACAGGCCCGCGGCGATGGGCAGCGCCATGATGAGGCAGATGGTGCCTTCGACGGCGAAGAGCAGGCACATGGCGCCGGTGAGCACGGTGCCGAGCAGCGCCACACCAATGGTGGAGCCCAGCCCCCGCGGGTGTTTGGCGTTGTAGATCCAGCTTGCAGCGGCGCCCATGCTGAACGGCGTGGCAAAGAACAGCGCCATGCCATAGGCACCCAGGCCGTACACGCTGAGCCCCAGCATGGCCGCGCCAATGCCCACGCTGCACAAGATGCCCAAGAACGCCGCGCGCATGCTGGGCGGCAGCACTTGCACGCTCTCGGGCGGTGCATCGCCCGCAGCGGCTTTGCGGTAGGGCGCCATGGGCGGCGCCGTCCACTCGGCGTTGTCTTTGCTTCCGCGCAGCGAAAGCAGCGCGATGGTCAGGTAGTTGAGTCCCGGCACCAAGAACGCGACGCCGATCCACGGAGAGAGGCCCGCATCGGCAGCGCGCCGCACGCTCATGCTCAGGCCGACCCACAAGAAGGGCAGCGCCATGAGCACCAGGAGCACATGCATGACGCCCGGCCCCGCGCCAACGGACTCTTGGCGCAATACCAAGCTCGGCACCAGGTAGCCCCAGGGCGACCAGACCTTGTGCGTGCACCCGTACACGATGGCCGTGTCGATGGCGAACTTGACGGCCGCCAACGCAAAACCCCATCCCAGGTACGCCTTGCGCGTAACCCGCTGCTTGAGCCCGAAAAGCAACCCCAGTGTCGGCAACATGGGGGCGCACTGTAGCCGGGCTACGGGCCCCTTGGCCCATGGAAACGGGGCCCCATGCACCGTTCTTGAGTTGCGCTGGGACGCAGCTACGCTGAAGTTCTCGTGCGGTATTGCCAGGTCTGCATGGCGGCGTTCCAGAACCAGCGCACCTGTCCGCGCGATGGGGTGCCAACGCGCGTCGACATTGGTGACCCGCTGGTGGGCGCCGTGCTGGGCGAGCGCTACCGCATCATCGATCGCCGCGCGTCCGGGGCCATGGGGCAGGTGTACCAAGCAGCGCACACCCGCATGGCCAGCGTGTTCGCCGTCAAGGTGCTCTTCGGAGACCTGGCCTACGACGAAGAGATGCGCACGCGCTTTGCGCGCGAGGCCGAAATTGCGAGTCTCTTGCAGAGTCGCCACATCGTTCGCGTGGTCGACTTCAGCCAGTCCGACCTTGGTCTTCTGTACCTGGCCATGGAGTATCTCGACGGCGATTCGCTCACCGACGTGATTCAGCGCCACGGTCGCATCGATGCGCCCCGGGCCCTGCACATCACCCGGCAGATCGCCCGGGGGTTGTCCCACGCCCACGAGCGCGGCGTCGTGCACCGCGATCTCAAGAGCGACAACGTGATTCTCGTGCGCGAAGACGACGAGCACGACGTGGCCAAGATCTTGGACTTCGGCGTCGCGAGGCTGCGCAACGACGTGCGGCTGACACAGGCCGGGGCCATCATTGGCACCCCGGCGTACATGGCGCCGGAGCAGATCATGAGCGGGGAGATCGACGCTCGGGCCGATCAGTATGCCCTCGGCGTCACCCTCTACGAGATGCTCACGGGACAGCTTCCGTACGAGTTCACCAACTTGATGTCGCTCGTGCACATGCAAACCAACGGGGCGCGCAAACCCATCACGGCGTTTCTGCCCGCCACGCCGTACATCCAGGCGGTGGATCAGCTTCTGTCGCGCCTGCTGTCGGCTCGCGCGCAAGACCGCTTCGAGTCCGCGCGCGACGTCGTCAATGCCATCAATGCGCTACCGGCTCCGCACTCCGTCCCGCGCATCCCCGTGGTCAGCATCGTCCCGGCCGCCAATCCGTCGTCCCCCAACGGTCTGTCGGCGCAGCCGCCGGTTGACCCTGCGCTGCTCGAGGCCATTCGGCGCGCCATCATGCATGGAGCCCCCACCTACAACGAAGGCAACCACGCGGGCTGCTACCAGATCTATCGAGACACCGCCGATGAGCAGCTCCGCACACGGGCGGGCATCTTGGGCCCGGCCACGGTGGCGCGGCTGTCGGTTGCGCTGGCCCGGGCCGAGTCGGCGGGCAGCCCCACCCTGCGCGCGTGGACCATGCGCCATGCCTTCGATGATCTCTTGGGCGCGCAGCCCGTCAACCGCGACGCGCCGCGCGACGCAGTAGATCAGGCCATCGACGCGTTTAGCTCCGTCATCGAGCGCGTGTACGCCCAGGGGCACGACGATGCCTTGGCGCCCTACCACCTGGCCTTTGCAGCGCAGCTCCGCGAGCTGCTCGCGCGCACCCCGTCGCGCGCCCAAGAGCTCGATGCTTTCGATCAGGCTGTGCGTGCGGCCAGTGCCGGGGCACCCGATGCGTGTGCAGGCCTTGTGACCCAGGCCCTCGAGAGGCTGCGGGTGCCCAAGGCACGGAGCGCCGAGTACTCGTCGCAGAACACGACCATCGGACCGCCGGTGACGCGCCTGGACCCGGCGGCCCGCGAGGCGATCCTCCGGGCCATCCGCATTGGGGTGCCGGCGTACAACAGTGGTGACCACTTGGCGTGCGCTCGCGAGTACATGCGTACTGCAGACATCGTGGCCCAAGAGAGCCGAAAGAGTGCAGAGACGCAGCTGCTTGCGTCGTGGCTCGATGGCGTGCTGCAGCACGCGCGGGGATGCAATGCGCATGACGCTGCGTGGGCCGTGCGCCGTGCTTTCGATGCGCTGTTGTCGCTGCCGTAGAGGAGCGGCGGGCGAGAGTGCGGGGAAGGGGCGCGGGGAAGGGGCGGCGTGCGGGTGCGGGTGCGGGTGCGGGTGCGGGTGCGGGTGCGGG
>JBIKNA010000166.1:0-14318 GCA_044358965.1 Polyangiaceae bacterium | reverse complement strand
CGTCCGCGTCTCCACGTTCGCCATCGATCGCGACGAGCTAAGCGTCGCGCGCTACCGCGCGGCATTGGAACGCGGGTTCTTGGCTCCGGCCGCCGTGCTCGAGACCACAGGCTCCATCGGGACCGCGCGGGACACCAGCTGTACATACGGGCCGCTCTCTCAAGGGCGGGAAGAGTACGCGCTCACGTGCATTCCGTGGACTACCGCGCGTGCATTATGCATGTTCCTCGGCGGCGATCTGCCCACGGAGGCTCAGTGGGAGTATGCGGCGACTGCAGCTTCTCGCACCGGCAAAACGCAGTTTCCTTGGGGCGACGAGCCCCCAGACTGCGAGCGTGCAGTTTATGGGAGGCTTACGCTGGCGGCTCTGCCGGGGGGCTGCGAAAAGGGGTACGGAAGCGGTCCGCGACCGATCGCCATCGGCGGCGTGCCCGTGGCGCCGCGAGACGTGTCCGCCGCCGGTGTTCGAGGCATGGGCGGAGGCGTCAGCGAGTGGGTGCGTGACGTGGCCCAGCCCTATACGGCGCAGTGCTGGCAACAGCGCCGCGTCAATCCGGAATGTGTGGGACCAGACAGCGAGCCGCACATCGTTCGAGGCGGGGCATGGGGCGCGCCTGCCGTCTTGCTGCGGGGAGCGTCGAGACTCTCGCAGGCCGGACAGAGCAGTTTCACCGGGCTTCGCTGCGTGTACGCGGTGGCCCCTTGAATCCGCGACTCTCGATCATGGCGCTGGCGCTCGCGCTCACTGCCGCCGGTCCGTCGTGCTCACGCACCCTCCCGCCCGAGGGGCAGGTGCTCCTCTACGTCACGACCGACGCGCCCATGGGCCCGCCCGGTGGGCTCTTCGATCGCATGATTGTCGAAGTCTATCCGCCCCGGGCCCCAGAGCCGTGTCCCGGATGCAGTCGTACGTTCGCCGTGGACGACGGCCGGATGGCCGAGGGGAAAGCGTCCATGGGCATCTCCATCGCACCCGGCACGAGCGGGTACCGAGCCCGGGTGCGGTTGTATCGAAGCGGCGGCACGGCTTCCGGCGCGCCGAGATTGGCTTCCACCATCGAACGCTTCGTCGCCTTGCCCACCATCGAGCGAGAGGGGGTCGTCGAGGCCACGGTGGTGATGCGCCTCGCCGATCTGGCACAAGTTCGTGGTTCACTCGAGGCGCCGCTTCCGACGGACCCTGGCCCAGCGCCACCCGCCATGGTGGGGAGTGTGCTTGCCGGGCGGGCCACGACGTGCGCTAGTGCGGCGAAGAGCGATGAGGTGTGCGTCCCCGGCAGCGCATTCTGGATGGGTAACCCCAGGCTCGACGTCCTCGACGCCAAGGAAGCCGACGGCACGAGCGAGCGCGTCGTCCTGCTGTCGCCATTCTTCATCGACCGCGCCGAGATCAGCGTAGCGCAGATGCGCGCTGCCAGGGTGGCCCGAGTCGTCGACGACCCAGTAGAGGCCAACAACTCAATGCCTCAATGTCTGTACACCGCATCCGTTGGCCCAAGCGACGCGCTTCCGGTCAACTGCCTTTCTTGGCAACGCGCCCGGGCGTATTGCGCCAAGGTCGGCAAGCGCTTGCCGTCCGAGGCCGAGTACGAGCTTGTGGCGGGTGCGCGCGAGAGCCGCGCCTTCGGCTGGGGGGGCGACTTGCCGCAGTGCCCGGACGCCGTGTTCGATCGCGATGGGGTGTGCCCGGGCCCGCTGTCGCCCCAGCCGGCGGGCCAGGGGCTGCGTGATCGGGTCTCCATTGGCGGCGCCGAGGTTGTCGACCTGGCTGGAAACCTGCGCGAGTTCACCCTGGACCGATTCCGGCGCGGTGACGAAGCTTGCTGGGGCAGCGGGGTTTTCGTCGACCCAGTCTGCGATCGCGACTCGGACGATGCGGTCATTCCTCGCACCGTGCGCGGTGGTTCGTACCGTGACGAAGCCACACTTTTGCGCGCCGCCCAGCGTACCTTCCTGACGGATGAGCGCTTCGCGGTAAGCGAGCTTGTCGGCTTTCGGTGCGCCCGCGACGGACGCTGATCGTGCGACAGCTCGCTTAGTTGCAGACCTCACATACCGTGTCACAGTCGGTGCCTTTGTCGCAGGTGACCCCCTCGTCCTCGTCGGGCATGCAGCACGAGGAGCCCTTCTTCGGTCCCGCGGTGCAGCGGCCGTTGAGCGAAGACGATGTGCACGAGCTGGCCCCAGAGCTGGACGAGGTGGATCCCGAGCTCGATGCTCCGTTCGACCCGGAGCTGGAACCCGAGCTCGACTTCCCGCTCGACCCAGAGCTGGAGCCCGACGAGCCTGAGGAGCCCGAGCTGCCGTTGCTGCCGCTGCTGCCGCTCGAGCTTGAGCCGCCGTCGTCGGATGAGCAGCCGGAGACGAAGACGATGACGGAGGATGCGAGGGAAAGAACCGAGATGATGCGCGCGACGTTCATGACGAAGAGCCCCTTGGGAAAGTGCAGCTCGGCGTTCTTGCCGACTGCTCCCCCAAGACACGGCCCGCCGCCCAAGTCGCACGGCCAGCGTGCGATTCTTGGAAGAAATCGATCGCAGGCCGAAAAAGGCGGCACTCTCCGCCCGTCAGGTGCCTTCTTCGAGCGCCCGAACCAGACTGAGCGACAGCTCTTGGTGGCAGGCCCGGGCCACGCTCGCGACTTCTTGTTCCGAAATGCCCGTCAGCGCGCCGAGCCGTCTGCGGGCACCATCGGCCACGGCCCGTTGGGCCCGCACGACCCAGCGTGCCGCCGTCGCTCGATGGACTCCGTACATCGTACCAAGGGCGTCGATGCCCACACCCTCGAGCAGCGCGAGCCTGAGGATGTTGCGCTCCTGGGGGGTGAGATCGGAAAGCGCGTCATGGACAGCCTGCTTGTACGCACCACCGAAGCGCCGAACGAGATCAAGCGTCGCCTCGTCAGCGCCCAGCGCGGCGATGGCCGCAAACGCATCGGAGTGAAGACCTGGCGTCGGGTCCGTGGCCTTTCGCCTCCGGGCATTGAGGGCCGTGCGCATCACGACCGCGCGGAGCCACGCGCGCAAGGCTCCGCGTCCGCGATAGTCGAGGATGCGCGGTCGATCCCCCACGAACAGACGCTCATGAACCATCTGCGTGATGTCGTCCACGAAGTCCGTTCCCCCACCCATGCGGGCGAGCGCCTTCTCGACGTCGCCACGGAACATCCGCTGAAAGTGCTCGAGCGCGGCGGGATCGCCTTCGGCACATGCGCGAGCGAGCACCAGGTCGGCTACTTGAAGGCTTTCCAGTGGCGCTTCCGAGGCAGCGGCGGCCACGTGCGCAGCGAGCAAAGCATCGTCCACGACCAGGGGCGGCAGGCCAGCACGGGCGGCGGTCACCACAGCAAGCAAGTCGTCGTTCGCGCCCATCGCGCTGCCAGTCTAGCGTACTATCGGGGGAGTGGAGCACCTCGACGAGAACGCCGTCCTCGATCTGCTTGAGCAGCGCCTTTCCGCCGCCGAACGGGCCCGCGTCGAGGCGCACATGGACACGTGTCCTTCGTGCCTGGAGCTGGTCGCGATGGTGGGTGCAGCCGCCCCAGAGCTCGCCCCCACGGAGGTCGACTTCAGTCGCCACCTGCGCGCCGCGGCATTGCAGCCGGGCCAGGTCCTCGGAGGCCGCTTCACGCTGGACCATGTGCTGGGCGAGGGCGGCATGGGCGTCGTGTGGGCCGCTCAAGACACATCCACCAATGCCTGGGTCGCCCTCAAGGTCCTGAAAGAGGTGAGCGCGGGGGAGCGCAAGCGCTTCGTCCGCGAGGGACAGCTCATGCAGTCCTTCGACCACCCCGGCATCCTCGACGTACGTGAGGTGGTCTCGGTGGGTGATGAAGGCGACGTGTTCCTGGTCATGGACCTGCTGAAAGGCGAAAGCCTTCGGACCCGCCTTAACCACAAAGTCACGCTTCCCACGCCGGTCGTGCTCAACCTGTTGCGGTCGCTGCTCGAGGCCACGCTCGCGGCGCATGGTCAGGGCGTGGTCCATCGCGATATCAAGCCCGAGAACGTGTTCTTGCGCGACGACGGTCAGGTGCTCTTGCTCGACTTCGGCATGGCCAAGCTCACGGCGGGCTTGGATCTAGCTGTATCGGGCTTCATGACGGAGAGCGGGATGATCCTCGGCACACCGCACTACATGGCGCCGGAGCAGCTCCATGGCGAGCGTGACGTCGACGGTCGAGCCGACGTATGGGCGCTCGGCGTTGTGACCTACGAGTGCCTCTCCGGCGAGCGTCCCCTTACCGGAAAATCCTTCGGGCAGATCCTGCGCGCGATGAGCCGGCACGAGTTGGTCGACATCTCCGAGCGCGTGCCCTCGCTCGCTCCGCCCGTTGCCGAGCTGGTACGCCGCATGTTGACTCCCGATCGGACGGAACGGCCGCATGCCTCCGCGGTGCTCTCGTCGCTCTCGTCGCTCTGATCGCGCGATCGTTCAGTCGGTGCCGGCGTCGGCAGCGGCCGGTGGGCCGCAGAACAGGCGAATGGTCTCGATGAAGGACTGGCAGGCGCCGGCGCTGCTGAAGGCAGCGGTGATGATCTTGGGTGTACAGGCAGTACGCAGCGTCTTCAGCGCGGGCGCGCACGGTCCATCGACGGTGGTCAGCGCATCGGAGCACGCGTCCTGCTCTTTGCGCGAGGCGCACCCGGCACAGCCCACGATGAGGCAGGTAGAGACCTCGTCCGTCGCGCGTCCGCACGCTTCGGTGGCGCCGAGCCGTACGACGCAGCCCCCAACATTGCCGATGTATCCCGCGTGTCCGCTGACCACGGCACGCCACGTGTCGTCACCGACCTGGCCGACCGCGCATGCGGCGCAGCGCTTGCCGAGCGCGTTCGTGATTTCGCTCTCGGTGAGACCCGACTTGTTGGCTTTAACCGCGCTGAGAGCCTCCAGGTCGGCCTCGTCGCACGCGGTCGGGTCCGCGGCGCGCGGCGACTTCCAGGGGTAGCTCTCTGGGGTGGGGCCGGGACAAGCACCAGGTGCCTCGGCGTCTTCAGCGACCGCGGCATCCTCGGCAGCGGCGCCCGCATCCGCGAGCCCTAAGGCGGGGCTGCCGGCTACCGGATCGCTCTTGCATGCCGCGATCCCCAACAACACCGAAACCGTGAGCATCGCTCCACGCCTCATGACGCCCCACTATATCAGTACTTGTGCCCGTTTCTTCTTCGACGCCGGAGAAATCGACTCCGGCGCGTGCGACTTTGGCGGCGGGCCGTGTCTTGGGGGAGCAGACGGCAAGAGCGCCGCGCTGCACTTTCCCAAGGGGCTCTTTCGTCATGAACGTCGCGCGCATCATCTCGGTTCTTTCCCTCGCATCCTCCGTCGTCGGCTTCCTCTCCGGCTGCTCATCGGACGGCTCCAGCTCCGGCGGCAGCTCCGGCTCCTCGGGGTCGAGCGGCAGCTCCGGCTCCTCGGGGTCGAGCTCAGGTGGGTCGAGCGGCAAATCGAGCTCGAGCTCCACGAGCTCCGGTTCGTCATCCAGCGGGTCGAGCGACAAGTCGAGCTCCGGCTCCACGAGCTCCGGTTCGTCATCCAGCGGCGGCGCCACCGGGGCTCAGTGTCAGGGCAACGGAGACTGTTCGAGCAACTCCTGTCTGGGCAAGAGCGGCGCCGATTTTGGCTACTGTACCAACGTGTGTGATTCGTTTGCGGACTGCCCTGCATTCTGGGACTGCACCGAGGTGGGCAACGCGAGCGCGAAGTACTGCGTGCAGAAGTAACTCGGCCGCCGATTTCCGTCATGGCCCCGGTCGTGACGACCGGTGTCGGCGCTCTGTTCGGTTGCCTACCAGCGGCGGATGCCCCCCCAACGCAGGGTAGCCCCGACCTTTCGACGCCGCCGGCCCAGTCCGACTCGGCAGCGGCATCGGCCTACGCCTCGGCAAGCGTCCGGAGCGCTCGTGTCCATTTTGACGCCTCTGCGCGCGCGGTCGACAATGTTACATGCCGAGCGCAGGATAGTATTCCCGGTGCCCGCCGATGTTTCGTAAACCAACCAAGCCAACCATCTTGAGTAGCCCACTCTCCGTCGACGAATGCTTCGACCGGCTGTATGCGGTCACGAAGCCGACGGGCCTTTTCCCGCCAGCGAGTGACGCTTTGCTGCCCCTGGCGGGTAAGGTGGAGCGGCGCGCGTTCCGCGTGACCAGCCGCATCGAATACCGCAACTCGTTTCAGACCGAGGTGCACGGTGTATGGAGGGCATTGGACGGAGGTAAGACCGAGATCGTGCTGACGCCCGTGCACCCACAAGTGGGCCTCCTCCTGGGCATTCGTGTGCACATTCATGGGGGGCACGGGGCTCCTGAGCCTCCTCGCTGGCATCTCCAGCGGCAACATCGAGCTAAAGTTCCCCATCGGTGCTCTTGGTATCACGGTGGGTGCGTTCGCCGTTACCCGACTCGGGCTGGCCCTGGCCGCCGGAGACGAGGCAACTGTCGTTGCCGCAATCGCCGAGGCACTGGCCGCCGAGCCGGTGCAGGTGGTGCCCCCCGTAGTCATCGCTGGAGATGTCGAGCCGGGCATAGAGCGAACGCGCGTCTCCTCGAGCGACGACGACGACGAGGCGCGCTCCTCGGCGCGGCGTGCTCAACGGTAGGTACCAGCCGTGTCGACTTCTATCTGGTCCGCGCGGAGTGTTCAGGCATGAGCGTCGTCGGAGTCCTCATCGTCTGCGTACGGGCGGGGATGCCCGCTGGGCTGCTGCGAACCGTCGCGATCGTGGATCGCGGTGGGGCTCGCGCTGCTGGCGGTGGTGCTAGACTTCGTCTCGGACGAGCGAGGCCGGCGCCGCGCTCTGCCTTGTTCTTGAGCTCCGCCTCGAAGACGTTGGCAAGGTTGGATGCCCAACCAAGGACGCGAACGCGAGGCGGCGGCCAAGCCGCGGAGCATCCTTTCCGTCTTCTGCTTCGCCTCGACCAACCGCACCGCCAGTACTCCGCGCGCAGTGTGCGCGGGGAGCCACGCGTCTTTACGGCGTCGGCCGCGCAAGCTAACCTCGGAATGTGGCTCGGCGGGCACACTGTTGTTTTGCGCTGATCGGGCTGGGCGCAGCGGCCGTCGTGCTTGTGCACTGCGGAACGTTCGAGGGCTCTGCCGAAGCGCCGACGGCGGATGCCGCGGTGGAGCAGCCGTCGCAGCCCGTCGACGCTGGTCTGGCCGACGGCGAGACTGGGCCTGCAGCCGTGGACGCCGGCCAAACTGGGCGTGCGTGCGCATGGCTCGCCCGAGGTTCCACGTCGGCCTGCGCGCCGCCATGTCTCAAGACGGAGTTTGCCACGCTCGGCAAGGCGAACGTGACCGACCACCTCTATACGTTTGCGCCCTCCTCTATGGCGACTCGCTGTACTGGGCTTCGCTTGCGCATCGCGATGGCAACGCTTCGGGGAGCATGCAGGCTCGGGCTCTAGAGGGGACAGCCCCGGTCCGAACCTTGGCGCAGGCCCCTGGAACCAACACGGTTGGTTTGGTCGTCCAAAACGACACCGCGTTCTGGCTATCGAGGCCATATCCGGGCAACCAGTCGTGGCTGTTCAGTTCTGGGCTCACATGCGCCCAGCAGCCCTGCGCTGCCACTCCGCTGCGCGATGACTACGACAGCCAGGTTCCGCTGCAGATGCTCCCGGACGGAGCCGGTGCCTTTTGGATTCTCTCGAACGGCAAACTTCGGCATTTCCATCCCAGCGGGTCGCCTCCCGAATTCGCTCTCGAAGGGGTCGACTTGGACGAGGCCTCAATGGCTGCCGACGACCAGTTTGCCTATGTGGTGCGCAGAGGGGCCGACTCGATGTTGGTGATCTTCGCCGACGGCACCCAGCGGCGAAAGCTGCTGCTCGCTCCCGACGGCTTTGGCTGGGGTGCGGTGCGGGTCGCCGTGGACTGCACCGACATCTACCTGCTGCGCGATCTGGGACCAGGGAAAGACCACGAAGTCTATCGTCTTCCCAAGACGGCTTCGAGCCCCACGGAGCTGGTCTTCGTCGCGAAGCTCGTGCGGGCGGACACCTACCAGATGACCTTGGACATGACACATGTCTACTTGGCGCGCCCAAACGTCGACGCAAATACCGGCATTTGGCGCATCCCAAAGGCTGGAGGCCCGGCCGACAAAATTGCATCCGGGGACGCGTGGCACGTGATCACCAACGATACGCACGTGTACTTCGACGATCACGGCAAGCCGTCGAAGTGGTTTCGCATGACCAAATAGGGCAAGCGACGAGCCTAGGCACGTGGTTGTCTTTCGACGAAGCGTCGTGGGGCCATGACGGTGATCAGATGCTGGAGCGGCATCAGTGGTTCGTGCGGAGGTATCCAGCGCCGCTCGCGCGCCTCAAGTACATGCGCCGGCAGACGGCCAGCGTGCTCGACGCGGGGACAAAGAAGTAGTTTGTTCACGTCTTTGCTGGTGCCCGGGCACAATCGTGTGCAGGTTAACCCGCATGACTGTCCCTCTATCCGTGCTCGAACTTTGCCCGGTTGAGCACGGCACCACCGCGCGAAAGGCTCTGCAAAACGCCACGCGCATCGCGTGTGCGGCAGAAGCGTTGGGCTACGCGCGGTTTTGGCTGGCCGAGCATCACAACATGCAGAGCATCGCCAGCGCGGCACCGGAGGTGCTCATCGCGCACATCGCAAGCGCCACCAGCACCATTCGCGTAGGGGCCGGCGGCATCATGCTCCCCAATCACAGCCCGCTCCACGTCGTGGAGCAGTTCCGCACGCTCGAAGCGCTGTACCCTGGTCGCATCGATTTGGGCGTGGGCCGCGCACCGGGCACCGATCCATTGGCATCGGCAGCGCTCCGCCGTAGCGGCGCAAACCCTCGGGACGTAGACG
Source organism: Polyangiaceae bacterium (assembly GCA_044358965.1). GTDB lineage: Bacteria > Myxococcota_A > Polyangia > Polyangiales > Polyangiaceae > SXNL01. The sequence continues at coordinate 5,477 of JBIKNA010000166.1, read as the reverse complement.
ACCTGGTCGAGGAGTTCTTTGCCTTCGCGTTGGGCGAGTTCCCGGTACGGCATCCGTTCTCGGGCATCAAGATCACACCAACGGACGTGACAACGCCGCCCATTTGGATGCTGGGCTCATCGGGTGAGGGCGCGCGCATCGCCGCCGCCCGCGGTCTTCACTACGCCTTTGCCGGGCACTTCAGCATGGCGCAGGCCCGGCCCGCGCTCGCGCACTACCATCGACACTTTCAGCCCAGCGAACATCTGGCGGCTCCGCATGCCATGTTGGCGGTCACCGCCGTGTGCGGCGAGTCCGAAGAGCACGCGCGACAACTGGCGATGCCGTTGCGAGTCAGCGTGGCCCGCATGGCCACTGGCAAGACCGCCCCGTTGCCCACGGTGTCCGAGGCCATGGACTACGTGTTCTCTGCAGAAGAAGCGCGCTTCGTAGACCGGTTCTTTGAAGGCGCCCTGGTGGGCAACGCAGAGTTCGTGGCGGCGGGTCTGCATTCGCTGGCAAAAGAGACAGGAGTCGCCGAACTCATGCTCAGCACCATGATCGCCGACCCCAACGAGCGCATCGCTTCGTACACGCGCATCGCAAACGCCGCAGGCCAGCCTCGGCGGCTCACCCGCGCTCCAGAACGTAGTACGCTTTCGCGGGATGCCGCTGCGGGTTGAGTGTGCCGGATTCTGTGCGCCAGACCTATTGGCCACACGCTATGCCACCGGCTTGGTGCGCACCGACCACAGCCTTGGCTCTGCCATGGTGTGAACAGACCGCGGCGGTGAGTCTGTTCGTCTCTTGCAACGCGACAACTACGCGAGCTCGATCTGAAGCCCCTGATCGGGTCGTCGGGCGTAAAGCAGAGCGGGCGTGTTCGCGTCAATTGAGGTTATGCTCGTCGTTGGGTTGGAGCATCCGTTGAAACCGTTGCCGCGCATCGTCAAACCGGCGGAACCTCTCATGCGACAGAAGAGGGCCTTGCCGCGCGGTTTCGCGATCGCCATTGTGCTGGTGACGGCGCTGAGCTGCAAGCCCAAGCCTCTGCCGACCGCCTTCCACGGAGAGTACCGGCAAAGGTTTCGCGATCGCGAGGCCACACTCACAGTCCTGCCCAACGGCCTGCGCTACGACGACGCGCAGGGCCGGCAACCGCTGGTCAACCCCGTGCTCTTTGACGCAACGGATTGCAGCTCGGATTCGTCGTGCTCATTCCGTCATGCCGAGTGCAGCGGCTCGATATCGAAGACGTCGGCCGACGAGGTCGCCGTAACCATCAACAAGTTCTGCATCGAGATGAACGGAACGTGGAGCAGGACCTTACCCGCGAAGTAACGAAAGCCTGGAACACCCACGCGACACGAGACCTCCGCCTCGAAAAGGGTTCGGGCCTCGGAACGTGGAGTTGAATCGTCACGCTGCACGGAGGGCAGCCAGGCCCGCGAACCTACGTTGCGAGCAAGCCTTCACCAATCCTTCACACACGACCCGCCGCGCGTTTCATCGCGGTCGAGCGTGTCGTCGGTAAGGACGGCGACGCGCACGCTTTCGTCTGGGCGCACCTCGACCTGGGAGCTGCGCGCAAGCTCCGGGAGCTTGGCGCACCATGCCTGCAGCGACGACGTCTTGATGTCCGCGCGGATGCGGAACAGCGCAGGGCCGCCCGCTCCCGCGCAGGAATCGTTGCCCAGCACTTTGGTGAAGATCCGGGAGCGCGCCGCAACGAACGTTTCGTTGCCCATCGCGGGGAGCAACGCTGCGAACTCCACAGCCAACGCAAGCGCTTGCTTTCTGGCCAGTACGCGCTTGTAGCTTGCGATGCGCGTCTCGTCATCCACCGCATCCTTCGCGATGATGTGCCAGCCGAAGTTCGAGCGAACAGGCCCCTCGGAAACTCCGCCGGGCGGCAAAGCGTCGTAGGCAGCCTTTACAGCTTCGACGAAGTTGTCGGTCGCCTCGCCAGGCATCGGGTACTTGGCCGGGTCGTCCGTCGCTTTGGCCACGGATGCGAAGGGCTCGCCGGCCTTGAGTCGTGCCAAGAGCGCATCGACCTTCTTTCGTGCTTCGGGCTCAGCCTCCGGTGCTCGGATTCGGACGAGGATGTGGCGAAACGGCGCGCGAAGAAGCTTCTGATTTTGCGGATCGTTGGCCCACGCCTTGGCTGCGGCCTCGTCGAAGGGAAGGCAAGCGTACAGCCTCTTGGGCTCGATGCTCAGGTACCGTAAGGAACCACCCGATGGCGTGCGCGTTGACTGCCTTGCGCTGGCAGCATCGGCCGGTGGGCCGCTTTCTTGCGGGGACGTCTGCGAACTTGCTGCGGTGGGCGCGGATGTCGCCGGAGGCGTCGATGTTGCAGCAGCAGGGCCTCCGCACGCCGCAACAACAAGGAGCCACAAGTGCGCGATGGTGCCCGATACCTTCGGTCGCATGCGAAGAGGGTACTCGCGAGCAAAGCTGCACGCCCATCCCAAAGTGCGCCATCGCGAGAATTCGAGCGCCCAGTCGGCTCACTGGCGTCGAATGAGGACCTCGACGCGGCGGTGCGAGCGCGATGCCCACGGAGCCCGATGCTCGAGCTACTCTATTTCGTGACACGCATAGAATAACGGCGCCGCGCGTACGTCCATGGACAGCGGTGCGCCGTCTCGTTCCCCTCCTTTCTCCGGTTGGCCTGGCCTCGCAGGCGTTGCTGGTTGTCGTGGCCTTGCAGGCCCTCGGGGCGTGCGGGCACGTTCGTGCGGCGGCGCCGCAGAGGCGTCCTCGTCCCGCGCCGCAGCCGCCTTCGCCGACCTACCAGACGCTAGACGGGCGCGTGCACCACTACGCCGTCACGCGTGTCGAGGACTTCGAAGACCACTACATCGCTACGTTCCTCCACCACGAGGGCACCTACTGCGTTCTATCCGCCTCGGCAGCCCAGGGCGTGCGCAATCGCGGCTGCGGCTTTCCCGCATCCCTCATGAAAGAGGACCGCGTGCCCCGGGACAAGGAGGCGCTCCTCCCGGCCCTGCGAGCCGCGGTACTCGAAGAGGAGCCCGACGCGACGGCCTTGCGCGTGCGCCACGAGGGTGCCTATCGCATCGTGCTCCTGGAAGAAGAGGTGCCGTGCCAGGGAAAGCACGGTAACGGCTACAACATCATCGAGCTCCGCTATGACGCGCAGCTCACCCGGGTGCTGGAAAAGCGCCACATCCAGGGCTCGCTCTGCGGCGCCGCAACGTTCTACTGGGCGAGCCCGGCGCCGCGTTGGCTCGCCTTCACGTCGCCACGCACCCTCTTGGGGCCAGAAACATCGAGCGCGCCGCTCCCCCCCGAGCTCGCCGCCGCGCTCGCAGCGGAGCTCGCTTCCCCACCGTCCGAGGTCTTCGCGAAGGACCGCTGATCAGTCGCCGAAGATCGCGGCATGACCTAGAGCGAGAGCCACTTCACTCGAGGAGCTCCTTGAGCTCCTCCGGCTCGTACCAGTGACTCGGGGGACGGCACATGGAACGGAGCGTCTCGCTCGTGCTATCCGGAGCCCATGCGATCGATGCGCCCGTGGCCAAACATGCACCATTGAGCTTGGCACGACTGCACGGCATCGTACGCGGCTTGCCTCCGGCATCTTCGCACGCGATGCGTAGTTGCTTCAGGCCGTTCTCCGACGGTTTGGGGAAGGAATCGACGCAGGCCCAGTCCATGTCGCACGCGGCCAAGACGCGGTCGACCGTCGGAAGCGCGCGCCTTCGCGAAGTCGCCTCGGCGTTGGGCGATGGCATCCAGTCGCCGGAGCCGCTCCATGTCGTTCCACGCTCGCACGTGTACTTGGCGTCCGACGCCCACAGGTACTTGGTGGAGCCGTAGTACACAAATTCGTCCTGTTTTTTGCCCACGCACGTGCCCATCAGGTCTTCCGTGGAGCAGGCAGCCGCGTTGGCGCCCCCCATGTCTTCGCAAGCCGACCCAACGGGCGAGCCTGAAGTGCTCTTGCTTGGTCGTTGGGTCGTGCACGTTCCGTCCGGGAAGATGCACGAGTCGCCGGAATCGGCTTTGTTCGAACACGCGACGCACACCAGAAGCAGTGCCGTGCTGGCGCGCGCCGCCCGGGACAATGATGAGAACAAGACCGAGAGCGGTGCAGCGCGAGTGAACATGCGGATTCCTTGATCGGGTAGCTTGCAAAGACGAGTGGCTCGGCAGGGTCGAGTCTGTGGCGGCATTCACCGGCCGACGGAACATCGAGAGTCTGTACCGCGGCATCCTTACCTGCCACCGTTCGACTCCAATACGGAGAGGCGGTCCCCGGATGCGTTCAATCCGCGAGAATCACAAAGCTTGTAGCCCGTCACAAATCCGAGTGACCGCCTTGGTGCCGAGCCGACATGATTTCGATGCGTGCCTGCTCGGCCAAATCGAGTGTTCTCCCTTGGGAGCGGAAGGATTCCAATGCCACCCCCGTCGGACAGCCCCCGGGCAACCTAGCCGCCCATTGCGCGCCACTTGTGCCGAGCCGCGTCGTTGGCAACGCCCCATGGCACCCGGTGAGCCACCTCGTTGTAGAGCATCAACCTTTAGCCCCTAAGGCTCACCGCTGGAGATAGGGCGTTTCGTCCCGCGGCTCTCTGCGCCAGGTGGAGGGACAGGGGCCGCGGTCCGGTCCGGTGAACATGCGCGCTTCGTCGCGTTGGAAGAGCTTGTAGCGCCCGGACTCCGCCACCTTGGTAAACGCCGGGCCTTGCGGCTCCGTGGCGAATGGGTCGACGACGCCGCGTACGATGACGGCATCGAAGAACGCCCCGTCTACGCGGTTGCGGAACTCGCAAGGAGAGAAGACCCAGAACGGCCTATGCCTTGGCGGCGCAGCGCCCTCTTTGTAACGAATCGACCAGTGCGGAAGCGACGCGAAGGAGAAGCTCACAGAGCCACCGTGCTCGGCGGCCGGCATGCTTCCCTCGTAGATGTAAGGCGCAACGTAGGTGGTGCCCGAGGTGCGCTCGAAGTTCAGCGACACGACGCTGGAGCCCTGCCTGAGCTTCGCCAGCACTTCCGTGAGGCCGTTGGCGTCTTCTCGTTCGCACATGCGCGACGACACATAGAACTGAAGCCCGCCCACCAGCGAGACCAGCGCCACGAGACGCGTGAACGAGCGAAACGGGAGCGTCCGCAACGGTACGAGCGACAGCAAGAGCACGATCGGCGCCAGCCTGACGTTCAGAAACGTGGCCGCGCCTACGCGAAACGGCGTGGCCACATACACCACGCCGGCAACCAAAAGCGGAATGCTCTGCAGCAGCGTGATGCGATGTTTGCCTCGAAACACGCGGTACGCGGCATAGCCCGCCGCGCTCAGGTACAGCCCCCAGTATCCCAGCGCGATGCCGTCGTCGTAGTGACCTGCCTGCCTTCTTGGGACCACCCAATTCTTGAAACTTGGCCTTGGGGCGCTGTGTCGTTTTCGCAGGTGTGAAATCAGGGTGTCGAGTGGTCCGGCATCGGGCGGCGCGGCGGTTGCT
>JBIKNA010000165.1:0-14327 GCA_044358965.1 Polyangiaceae bacterium | reverse complement strand
ACGACCGTGACGGGAGAACGCATCGCCGGGTACCGCGTGGTGCGACGCATCGCGACGGGGAGCACCAGTGAGGTGCTCCTCGCCAAGGCCGTTGGTCCGCTCGGCTTTGAGCGGAGCGTCGTCATCAAGCTGCTCTTGCGACATCTGCAGCAGGACGAGGGGGTCACGCGGATGTTCTCCCGCGAAGCCTCGGCGTACGCGCGGCTGTCACATCCGTGTATTGTGCAGCTTTACGACTTCTTCTCGTTCGAAGGGCGCCTGGCCATGGTGCTCGAGTACGTGGACGGGCCCACGCTGTACCGGACGCGAACGCTGCTGAAGGACACGGGAACGCAACTCGACGACAAGGGCTGTTTCTACATTGCCTCGCGGCTCTTTGGCGCCCTGGCGGCGGCGCATAGCGCGCGCGACGCTGAGACCAATCAGGTGGCCCCGGTGATCCACCGGGACGTGAACCCTTCGAACCTCTTCGTGCCCTGGGATGGGCACGTCAAGCTGGGCGACTTTGGGGTCGCGAAGTTTGCCGGTGCACCCAGCGAGACACAAGTCGGTCTGCTCAAGGGCACCTACGGCTACATGGCGCCGGAGCAGGTCAAGGGCGAGACGGTTTCCATTCGATCGGACGTGTATGCCGGCGCCATTGTGTTGTGGGAGCTTTTGACCCGGCGACGTGCCATCTACAGTGGCGCCCTCCCCGAGGTCGAGATCCTGAAGGCCATGGCCGAGCCACGCATCGTTCCGCTCGACATGCTTCGGCCCGATATCCCTCGTGCGGTGCGCGAGGCCATCCGTCGCGCCCTCGAACCGAATGCCGAGAAGCGAACGGTGACGAGCGAGGAGATGGTCGCGGTGCTTCGCTCGGTGGTTTCGCCGGAAGAAGGGCGTGATCGGCTCGTGGAGATCTTGGCTCGGGCGCGGACCATATTTGGTTCCGACCGGCCTCCGCGTCGCTCGTCGATGATCCCGCCGGCGCACACGAACACGCTGCGCGGGATCTCGCCGGCCAGCAGCGAGCCGCCGGCGACGCCGGTGATGGAGCAAGACGAAGGCGCCGATGCCACGGACGCCACCTTCGTACCTCGGGGCGACGGGAACGATGCTCCGCCGAGTGACGGCTTGTCGGAGATCTTGGCCGAGCCCGGTGGGGGCCGCCTCCAGCGCGCCATGGACGAACTGTTCAGCAGCGACGAGCGCTCGACGTCGAAGGACGCCGGTATGCTCAAGGCGCCGCCGGGGCGTGTGCCGTTTCGGCGCGACGACGACGACCAGACGCTGCAGCAGGTGGTGCCCACGGCGGGAGAGCTCGAGCTGGCCCTGGCGGCCATTTCGTCCTCGATGCCTGCGGAGCGAAAGCCGTCAAGCCAGCCGCCGGGGCCCCCCAAGCCACCGCGACCAGCCTCGAAGCCACCGGGCGCACGCTCGACCCCACCGCCACCGGGCGCAGCCTCTGGTCCGACGCCCACGGAGCAGGCGCCCGAAAGGCAGCAACAGAAGGAGCTGGCCTTCGCCAAGACCATGGCCACGGCAGCCTTCACGCCATCCGCTTCGGCGCTGGCGCCGCCGCCGGTGCCCGCCGAGGTGCGGAGCCTGGTGGCCGGGGCCTCGGCAGAAGTCCCTGCGCCGGACACCGCGCGCATGGTCGGTGCGCATTCGAGCATGCCGGCCCCCGCGCCGGCACCGGCATCCGCATCACCCGTGCCGGCGGCCCCTGACGCGCCGGCCGCCGAGGCGCCAGCGTTTCGGCCCGGGCAAAGTATGGGGCCTCCGCCCCCGATGCCCGTTCAGGTGCGGCCCCCGCTCGAGACCTTCCGCACTGGGCCCATGCCCGAGACGAAGCGCGGAGCCGGGCTCTACATTGGACTTATTGCGGGAGTGGTCGTTGTGGCCGCGGGGTTGGCCGGCGGTGCCATGTTCCTGCGCCAGCGGGCGTTGGCCAGCGCTCGCGGGGGCGCGTCCGCGAGCCTATCGGCGACGGTTCGGCCGGCACCGTCTGCATCCGGCAAGGCCCCGGCCCTTGGCACCGCAACGGAGCTTCGACCCGGTTCGTCGGCTTCGGCCACGCCACCTGCGGCATCGGTAAGTGCGAGCCCTGCCGGCAGCGCATCATCGTCGCTGCGCGCGGAGCCCGGCGCCAGCGCAGCGGCGTCGACGACGGCGTCGCTGACTCCGGTCGCGCCATCGGCCACGGCCACGCCGTCCGCCACGGCAAGCGCCGAGCCGGCCAACAGTGGTGCGCAGAGCGGCGAGCTGTCGACCGAGGGGGCTGCGGCCGGGCGTCGGGTTTTCGTCGACGATCGGGTGATGGGCCAGACGCCGGCGTCGTTCACCGTGCCATGTGGCGTGCACAAGGTTCAGGTGGGCAGCGCGGGGCAGCCGCAATCGGTCACTGTGCCATGTGGCGGCCGTGTGGTCGTCGCCAGGTAGCTATTTCGTCGGGGGCTTGGGCTGCAGCAGCTTGCCTTCGCCCTGCTCGGCGCCGCTCTGGAAGAACACCCAGAAGGCCTCGGCCCACGCAGCTCCCCCCTTGTCTGTCGGGTGAATGCCATCGCCGGCGCGCTCGAGCTTCATGTCGCTGGAATCGAAGAATTTGCATGGCGCCACATGCTCGCGCAGCACGCGCACCACGCCGGTGTCGGGCTTCCAGGTGGGCGGGCCCGTCCAGTAGCACTCCCGGGGGGCGATGCGTTTGACGATGCCCTCGACGTTGGCCGCCAGCGAGTCGGGGAACGGGACGAAGACCTCGTTGGCACCGAGTGTAATGATGACAATGTCGGGTTTGTTGCGTGCCAGGAGCTCCTTGAGCTTGGGCTGCTTGTCGTACACCGAGATGGCCGCGCTGACCTGGGAGTCGTGGACGAACCGAGCGCCAGCCGCCTTGAACTTGGCCTCGAGGGCCTTGGTGAGCCCGCCGGCGCCACCGACCATCGAGTCGCCACAGTGCAGCACGGTCTTGCCCTTGAGATCCCGGGCCGCAGGCCCCGCGTCCGTCGCATCTCCGGCGTCGGGGGCAATTGCCGGCGCGGCGATGCCGGAGGCTGGAGGGGCCGGCGCACTGCTTGCCGCGGGCACGCTGGCGGAACCTTGGACCGATGCCGAGGAGGCCGCGGTCGGCGGATTGGACGGTGCGTCTTTGGGGGCGGGGTTGGAGCACGCAGCGAGCGCCAACGCGCAAGCGACGAGTGTGCGACCGGTAGCCATGGGCTTCCGGCTTATAGCGCATCCGGGCGGCCGGTTGGCCAATGTGTCCGTCGCTTACAGCTCCGGGTCCGCGCAGCAGCGGAAGCCCGTGGAGTAATCGTGGTACTGGAAGTCGTGCGCGTCGGCTTCGTAGCCGCAGCCATCGCCGTTGATGGTGATGTCTTGGTAGTAGCCGCCCAAGAAGGTGCCCGCGCGGTCGTCGATCCACTCGTGGACGTTGCCGACCATGTCGTAGACGCCGTAGCCGTTGGTGCAGCCATCGTGCTCACCCGTTTTGGCCACGGTGCCTGCCACCTGGTTGAGCGCCGGGTTGTTCATCTTCTCCCAAGAGCCGTAGGTGCTGGGAGGCGCCGAGCCGTACACCGCGGCCAAGGGGTTGCGCCCGTGGTCGTTGCAGCGCTTGGGCTCAAGCGTGTCGCCGTAGCCAAAGCGCTTCTTGTCGGGGCCGACACAAGCCTTGCGCCATTCGCCCTTTTTGCACAGGCGTTTGCCCGAGCGCCCGCAGGCCTCGGCGGCCTCTTTGCCACTGATGTACGCCCGGGGAACAACCCCGGCCTCGCTGACGGCGCGTACGGACCGACCTTCGATGGGATCGAACGACGAGAAGGGCAGCTCGGTGCCATCGGGGGTTACCTCGAGCAGTGCGCTCTCGAAGCGGTCGATGCAGAACTTGTCGTCGATGGACGCCATGCCGGCGGGGCAGGGGCCGCGGTCGACCTGGCCGCCGTTGGGCTCGCCGGCGAGTTGCTCGAACGTGCTGACTGGCGCCGCAGGGTGCCCCGTCTCGAGAAGGGAGAGGCCGCGGGCGGCCAGCTCGGACCGGCGCTCGGGGCCGCGACCGTGGGTTTGCGACCGCTGCACAACGGGCATGCGCGCAACCAGGCTGGCGCCCTCGCGGGGAATTCCGCCACGCACTTTGGCGCAGCCGGCCACGGCCAGCGCTCCGGGGAGCACCACGAGCAATGCGAGAGCTGCAGGCCCAAGCAGGGCTGCGGTGGTGGCTGCGGGCCCGAGCAGGCCTGCGGTGGTCTTCGCCGTTCTGTTCGTCGTGTGCCTGGGAAGGTTCTGCAACATCCACCTCCACGGGGGGCCCCGACGAGTGCAGGGGCTCCGATCCAATTGCCCCGATGGGGTTTGAAGCCCAAGCGAGCGCCGCGTAGCCGGTTACGCGACGGCTACGTGACTACACGGCATCAAGCGTTCAGGGGAACCCCGAAACGACCAGCCTGTGGAAAAACGGTCGTACAGTGTAGGTGTACACCTGGGGCCACATGGCTACGTATAGTTGAGTAAAAACAGATTCTTACAAACCATGATTCAAGTGGGGTGCGAGAGATCTGGGAGCGGGTGAATTGGTCCCTCGGGGGAGGCTTGCCCTATCCTCGGACTCTCGCATGGCGCTGCACCGGATCTACTTCTCGCCCGGCATGTTCGGCTTCGGTCGACTGGGCTCCTACGACTACTTTTCCCATCTCGAGCGGGCCTTCGAGCGGAGGCTGCGCCAGCACGGACACGATGTTCGTACGTTCGTGGTCGATGTTCATCCCACGGCCTCGATTCGGAGGCGGGCGGGCCGGCTGGCGGAGCTCGTCGGGCAAACCGCTGGCACCGACGATGGCCCCATTCACCTTGTCGGCCACTCGACCGGGGCGCTCGACGCCCGCATCGTGGCCTCGCCGAGTGCGCACTTGCCGGGCGTGACCGGGGCGCCGCCGTGGCTAGGACGGCTCCGCAGCGTGAGCAGCATCAATGGCCCGCACTACGGGACTCCGCTCGCCACCTTCTTTGCCACGGTGAGCGGGCAGCGGATGCTCTACGCGCTGTCGGCCATGACCTATATTGCACTTACCGTCGGGGCGCCGCCGCTGGCGGCCGCGAGCGCTCTCGCCGTGGCTGTCGGGCGCATCGACAACGTCTTGGGCATGGAGGCCCGGGTCTTTGACCGCAGCACCGAGGCGTTTCTAAAGGTTCTGGCGCCCGCGCAGAGCCGCGAGGTCCGGGACTTCTTGGAGGCCATCAAGAACGATCAGGGGGCGGTCATCCAGCTGACCCCGGAGGCCATGGACCTGTTCCAAGCGGGGGTCGAGGACCGACCCGGAACGCTGTACCAGTGTTCGGTCTCCATGGCCCCGTCGCCCTCGGCGCGGCGCCTGCTCAAATCCGTGGTCAAGCCCTGGACGGCGTTGTCGAGCACGGTGTTCACGACCCTATACGGCATCGCCTCCCGCTATGACGATCGGTACCCCTGTGCCGCGCCGGCGCTGAGCCCCGACCACGAGCGTGTCTTGGCCCGGGTCTTCGACCGGGTTCCGGGCTTCCGGGAGAACGACGGCGTCGTGCCGGTGCGTTCGCAGCTCTGGGGCCGGCTGGTGTGGGCGGGGCTTGGGGACCATCTGGACGTGCTCGGTCACTTCCAGCCGCTCCAGACCTTGGGAGGCGCGGACGCAGCCCCACACAAAGATTGGCTGTCGAGTGGCTCCGGCTTTGGGCGCGCAGAGTTCGAGGCGATGACGGGCGCGCTCGCGGACGGCATGTTGGAGTCCGCGGGGTAGCGAGCGTTGCCTAGGTGCGCGTGCAGCAATCCGATTCGTCGGGGCCTCTGTGCCGGGCCGGCGGACGGACCTGCGGGCATGGGGAGCAGGGGTGTCTCATTGGGCCGGATCGGCTTGCGCTATCAGGTTTACGTGCAAGCGCGCCCCATCGGCAGCTAAGTGCGCGTGCAGCAATCGTGTTCGTCGGGGCCTGTGCCGGGCCGGCGGACGGACGGACTTGTTGGTATGGGGAGCAGGGGCGTCTCATTGGGCGGGTCGGCTTGCACCCTCGAGTCTGCATGTTACCGCGCCCGACCATGCGCTCACCCACCTCTGTTCTGTTCTCCTTTCTGTGCGTCGTTGCAGTCGTTGGTTGCAAAGAAAAACCGAAGGTTTATCTGGGAGCGAAGGCTGCCGGTCACGCGCATGCGATGCACACGCGTGACGTCGATGCCTTCGTGGCCGGCCAAAAGGTACCGCACGTCGAGAAGACCGCTGAGCCTTGCGACGCATCAACGTATCCCGACGCGAAGTGTGATGGTGAAAAGGCCATTCTCATTTGCCACCCGGGAGCGAAGGCCTGGTTTCGCGTAACGTGCACACCCCACAGTAGTAGTGAGCCAGTCGCGTTCTACGGTTGCGCATGGGTGCCATCTCGCGGTGAGGGCACCCAGTGCCAACCCGTTCTTGGTAAAGCAAGCGACTACGAATTCATCCGCTGAACCGGGTTTCGCGGGTGGTCTCTCTAGCTACTACTCTGTAGCTACTAGGGGTCTGTCCAGACGTACTCGTCAAGTTAGTGTTGGCGCGGCGCCGCCATGGCTTCCTGGTACACGCGGGCGTAGCCCTGACGCATGTGGCTGACCGTGTAGCGCGAGAGAACCCGTTCGCGGCCGCGCTGGCCTTTGCGGTGGGCGGCGCCAAGGTCCGACACGAACTCCCGGAGTGCGTGGGCCAGGGCCTCAGCGTCGTGTCCGGCGGCCAGATACCCCGTGGTTGCGTCGACGAACTCGGGGATGCCCCCCGTAGGGAGCGCAATCACCGGGCGCTCCGCACATAGGGCTTCGAGCAGCGCGATGCCAAGGCCCTCTTTGCGCGAGGCGCTGAGCACGGCGTGACATTCGTCGAGGGCACGCTGGGGCTCGGCCAGGTGACCCAAAAATCGAACGCGCGCTGCGAGACCTAGGGCCTTTGCTTGTGCCTCGAGGGCGCCGCGGGAGGGACCATCGCCAACGACGCGCAGCTCCAGATCTGGCACCCGCGCCACGGCCTGCAGCGCGGTGTCGACCCCTTTGCGCGGCTCGAGGCGGCCGATGATGGCCACCCGAGGTACCTGGCCCACGGGGTACGGCCGCCCGAGGTGTATGGCCGGGTCCACGCCATTGGGCACCACACGGAGCTTGGGCACCGCAAAGGGGGCGCGCTGCCGGACAACCCCAGCCACGTGCTCGCTGATGGCGACCGAGCGGGTGACGCGCGCGAGGGACCACTTGGAAAAAGGCCAACACGACGGATCGTCGAACACCCGAGTGGAGTGCTCGGTGCGCACCGCGGGGATGCGGGCGTCGATGGCCGCGCGGGTGCCCATCACCTGCGATGCAAACGTATGGACGTGCACCACGTCGGCGCGGCACTCGCGGGCCAGCTTGCCCACCCATCGGGCACCCTCACCCAGCAACGCCTCGCGGGCGTAGTGCAACGGGCCTTCGGTCTGCGGCCCGCGATCAAAGATGGTCAGATCCGCATCGTGCAGCAGGCGGGTGAGCCGCGGCGAGGCCGAAAACAGGGCGACGGCATGGCGCACGCCTTCGGTCTCGCGCGCCAGGTCGAGCAACATGCGCTCGGCGCCCCCGACCTCGCCTGCGGCCACCACGTGCAGGACCAGCATCAGGCCGCCTCTTGGCCCGGGCCGAGGAGCCCGGGGAGCTCGGACAGACCGACCACCTGGATGCCGTTGCTCCGCGCAAACGACAACAGACCGGCGAGGTTCTTGACGATGGCCGCGGCCTTGGTTTCGGTGTCTGCGTACGGGCTGGTCCCTGCGGTGATCTCGACGTTGTGGAACATGCACGTCAGGAACACTGGCCGCGCCGGATGGGTGGACCGCGCCGCTGCGATCTCGTCTTTGGCGAGCTGCACCAGAGCCGAGCTGCTCATCTTGGTGGGCCGGAGCCAGCGCGGCTCGATGTGCCGCTGCAGGCCGGCCGGAAGAAGCCCGAGGGCGCCATGTTCGAAGCGCGGGCGGATGGTCACAGGTACCTCCCACAAGGAGCTGTTGCCAACGCGCGCTGCGTTCGTTGGGTCGGGCCGGTAGGGCTGCGTTGGTGCGCCCTCGAACGACAGGCCGGGCGCACCGGCGCTGTCCCATCGCATGTGAGGCGTGACGCTGGACTCCACCTGGTACCGGAGCTCTTGAAGGATGCCGAGAGAGGCTTCGCCGATGCCAAAGCGCCCGGCCCGAAAGGTGCACGGCCTGCGGCCAAAGAGGTCGATGAACAACTGCGTGAGCTGGGTGAGCTTGCGGCGTTCGACGTCCGGAGCGTAGTCGCGCTGGAACTCGGTGGTGGCGCGCGGCACGTTTGCGCTGCTCTCGGCGAACTCGCCATGTAGGTGCGTGCCGAAGTCTGCGCCCCGCAACCCATAGAGCAGCGTCGCGCAACGCGGGTCGCGCAGGACTTCGGGCGACAGAAGGTACGACCCTTTGGCCCGGGCCCAGCGAAACAGCGGCTCGAGCACCATGGGCAAACCCCGCAGCACCCCCTCGAACGACAACGGGTTCTGGCACAGCCAGTTCGGCCCTTTGTCGCACTCCGTGTCGATGGTCACCGTGAGGTAAACGCCGTCCATTGCGTAAGTGCCGTGCTATAGCGCAAATCTCGCGATGGACGCGCCAGATCCCGACGTTTTGCCAAAGGCCAAAAAGAGCCTGCTGTCGCAGTCGCTCTTGCTCGTGCCGGTGCAGATCGTGCTGCGGGGTGGCGAGGCCGTGTTTCCCATGCTGCTCGCGGCGTGGTTTGGGTCGACCCGAGAGACGGACGCCAACACGCTTTCGTTTTCGTTCTTCGCGTTCATTGGCTCGTTGGTCTTTGGTGCCTACCAAGACTCGACACTCGTGGGGCTCCTGGTGGAGACCAAGCTCAAGACGCCCGAGCGCCTGGGCGAGCTGACGGGGGCCCTCTTCGGGTTCACGGCGGTGGCCGGCGCGGTGCTGGCGGTGCTGCTCACGCTTGCGGGGCTCGCGCTGTTTCGTGTGGTGTACCCCCCGGACCTCGCGGGCATGATGGTGCGCTTGTCGGCGCCGCTGGCCGTGTACCTGGTGCTGCTTGGCATCAAGACCTACCTCGTTACGCTGCTCAATGCCGAACATCGGTATCAGGTGGGGCCCGCGGCTGCGGCCCTGGGCATGCTCACGTTGCTCACGTTCGTGTTCACGGCCAAAGGGCGCATCGGGATCATCGCCGTGCCCATTGGCACCAGTCTCAGCGAAGCCGTCCAGGTGGTTCTGCTGCTTGGGGCGACGCGGCGGCTTTTGGGGCTACGCATGCGGCTCAGCGTTGGCATTCCGGCGGTCGCGCGGCCGGTGCTCAAGCAAGTCTTCTGGTCCGCCGCGGGCGGCACCATCACCCGGGTGAATCCCATCGTCGACCAGCACATGGCCACCAGCATTCTGCCCGGTGGCGCCACCATGTTGCGGTACTCCGGCGACGTGGCCACGGTGGGGAGCAGCCTCCTTGGCTCCACCTTGCTGCCGGTGTTTGTGACACACTTGTCCGAGACGTATGCGCGAAGGGACTTCGCTGCCTTTCGGCGCACGGCCAATCGCGCACAGGCCACCGTGGCTGCACTCATGGGGGTGCTCGCCGTGGCGATGTTCCTGCTCCGCGGGCCGCTTCTGCGCGCCGTGTATCTGCACGGCAGTATGCAGCCGGCGGCGGTGGAGCGCATCGCATCGCTCATGGGCTATCACCTGTTGGGTCTGCCCGCCTTCGGCGTGCTTTTGGTGCAGGTGCGCGCGTACCAGTGCCTTCGCAAGTCGCGGTGGATGGTGCCGCTGGGCTTTGCCAACGCAGCCCTCAACGTGGTCTTCAACGTGGCGTTGGTGCCGTTCTTCGGCCTCGAAGGTGTTGCCCTCGGCACTTCGCTCGTCCACACAGTGTTGGCGGCGGGGTTCTTCTTCGTGCTTTCCGGGCACCTCAGAGAGGCCGCTGCGGGCGCCGAGCCGGTGGCATCGTCGTGATGACTCCCTAGACGTTTGCCCGCGGGGCGCTGTCCTTGGGCGAGCTAGAGCGTCGGCGGCGGATCTGTGTACGTCGGAAGCGTGCTGATCTCGCCGTTTGCATCCACGGTGAACGACGTGGCGTCGTCCGGGAGCCGAGGCAAGCATCTCCGGTCGAAGAGCAGTCCGCTCTGTTTCGACCACTTCTCGAGGTTTGCATCACGGCGTTCGTCGGTCTCGCGCCAGCGTTGGGCGAAGTATTGGGTGTCGTCGATGCGAAAGGACGCGATGGCCTGCGCTCGAATCTCGGGGTGTTTTGCCGCGAGGGCACCGATGGACTTGCGCGTGCTGTCTTGGCGAGCGGCGTCGTCTGCGGGGACCTTTGCCAAAATCGTGAGCGAGTGCGGCGGACACTGCGCTTCGAAGCGCGGCTTCCAGGAGAGCATGGGCCCCAAGGGCTGCGACTCCGCGTCGAGGATCTTTGAGCGGACGAGGTGGCCTCCGAGCCCCTCTACGGACAGGACGCCCGACGCCGCGCGAACCCAGACGCCGTTGGCGAGCTGCACGGCGACGGGGGTCGACAAGGAATCCTGTCGTGCAGGCGCTGTCACTGCGGTCGGTTGCACCACGAGCTCCGGGCCCGAGGCATCGTAGGTCACCGTTGCCATCGCTTCGCTCCAGTCCCCAGGCTCGTTGCCGCCGCCGCTGCAGTCAAACATGACGGTGAGGGTCCCGCGTTCGGTGCTTTCGAGCCCCTGGTATCGAGGGTGGGCGACGATCTTGCAACCGGGCGAAGGCAAGCGCGCGCGCGTGACGGTGCCATCGGTGCGACGGCGCTCGAGCCAAAATTTGCCATCGCGGGTGCGCCCTGCCACGAGGAGCGTGCGCCCGGAGGGGGCCACGGCGATCCGCTCACTGCACAAGTCTTTTGGGAGTTCCGGCAAACTCGGCGGCGAATCCCATGTTTCGAGCGACGGGCGCTCTTGCCCGAAGCAACGGCTCAACGCATCGAAGGCTGACGGAGGGCTCCATCCGTCTTCCGCCGGCGCCGCCAGTGGTCCCATCAGGCGCATGACGCGGCCACTGATGGTGAGCTCCTGATAGACGTGTCGCGTTCCCTCGGCCCAGCGCGGCGTTGTGGTCGGAACCCAGCGGTCGGCTCGGAAAGCGTATGCCTCGCCGGTGCTCACGCGGTCGCGGCACCCGCCGGTAAAGTGCGGGGGACCGCCGTCGGCGAGCGTCACGATCAGCTCGCCGCCCGCATCCCGGCGCAACTCGTCAATGCTGGGCGCGACACACAGATCCGTTTGAATCGGGAGCCCCTTCGAGAGCGCCGGCTCATACGCCGCGCCCTTGTCGGTCACGCGAAAGAAATGAAGCCGATAGACGGCCAGGACCTCGTTTGGTCCAACGCGAAAGAGTTTGAACATCGGCGCACTCCACGCCGTGGGGCTCCCGTCGCTCGTGATGCGTGACAGTTCGAGCGCGCCGGCGGCGGAGGCATCCATGTTTTGGGGACGCGCGGTCGCTCGTGCGTCACTCGGCTCGTTTGTGCCCGGCGCCGCTCGCTCGGCACGCGGCTGCGTACCCTTGCACCCAACGATGGCGCCGGCGAGCGCGACGAGCAGCGCCGCGCAACGTGAAACGAGGCATGATGGCCGAGTCACGTGGGCAAGGTAGCCCAGATCCACGAATCACCTCGCTGCCAAAGAAACGGACGGATCGGGTGTTCGCGTCGCTCGTCGGCGATGCTTCCGTCCACGGTGACGCCCAGTGTCAGGCTGCCGCCGATAAGCTCATGGTTCTGCGCACCGGCCCGACGCGCAGGCAGCACGGCCGCGCTGCGCGCAGCGGTCCCGGTTTTGGCGCAGGGGCCGGGGACGGGGGCGTGAAGCGTGAGGGGCTGGCCTGGGCCCGCAGCGGGGGCAGACTCTATGCTGCACGCGCTCCTAGGTGCGAATTGTGCTAAGGCTCGCCCGCGATATGGCCCAAGCGACGCCCAGCGCAACGACGACGGATCCGTCCGTGCCTGCAGACGCCCCGGGTCAGCTGGCGCCGCGGCGCCGGGTTCGCGTGTTGTTCATGAACGACACGGCGCGCAACGGCGGCCCCGGTCGCAGCCTCTTCTACATTCTCAAGTTCCTCGACCCCAAGATCGTCCATCGGTCCGTGGTGCTGCCCCGCCGGGGCGTCATCAGCGAGATGTACGAAGAGGCGCAGATCACCGAAGACCTCGCCTTCGAGCCGGGTTTGGTCGAAAACCCCTTCGAACCCTGGGATCGCGCCGTCGAGCGCGAAGATCTGACGGCGCCGGTATGGACGCGCGGTGTTCGCGCGGCCGGGAACGTCGTGCGGGCAACGCTTGGCATGGGGCGCTTGCAACGGCGCATTCTGGGTGGCGCCTACGACCTGATTTACTGCAACGGCACCAACGCCGACTTTGCGGGCGGGGCGCTCTCGTTCACAAGCGGCGTGCCGGCCATCTGGCACGTGCGCTACACCAGCGTCCCGCCGGCGCTCCGAGGCGTCCACGACCGCCTCGCGGGTAGCAAAGGGGTCCGCCGCATCATCTGCGTGTCGCACGCTGCGGCGCAGCTGTTCCCGCACTGCCCCGACAAGGTGCAGGTCATTCACAACGCCCTCGACGCCGAAGAGTTCGCGCCCAGCGCGGTAGCCGGCGTGCTGCGCAAAGAACTCGGGCTTTCGGCGGACGCCGTGGTCTTTGGCAGCCAGGGGCGCATTCTGCCCCGCAAGGGCTACGTCGAGATGATCCGCGCGGCAGATAGCGCGCTCAAGACCTTGGGCACGGCGGGCGACAACTGCCACTTCGTCGTGTTGGGCGACACGCCAGCCGACATCGGCACCGACCACCTGAGCGAGTGTCGCGAGCTCGTGCGCAGCCTGGGGCGCGAGCGCCAGATTCGTTTTCTTGGCTTTCGCGCCGATGTGAAGCCCTATGTGGTCGACTTCGATGTGTCCGTGGTGCCCAGCGTGTACCCGGACCCATTGCCCCGCGCGGTCATCGAGAGCATGGCCTTTGGCAAAGCCGTGCTTGCCTTCGATGTCGGCGGTGTGGGCGAGATGGTCAAGAATGGCCAGACGGGCGCCCTGATGCCCGGCGGCGATATCGAAGCTCTGGCCCAGGCCTTCGTTGCCTACGCGGGCGATCCGGCGCGACGCCTGCGCGAAGGCGCCGCAGCCCGCGAGCGCGTTCTCGCAGGCTTCGACTCTCGGGCCCAGGCCCGGCGGATCCAAGACGAAATTGTCCGCGCGTCGGGGCTGCTGAACCCGGGCTAGGTTTCTCGCTTCGGGCTCGCCGTGCTTTGTGGGCTCGGCGATGGGGAAGCCTTGCGGCGCGGGGCCGGCAGCAAAAGCCGCCGGTGCTCGCGCACCAGGGGCACACGCTCCTTGGCGAAGTGAAACTTGAACAGCGCAATGCTGTTGCGGCGCGGATCTTCGTCGCCGTCGATGGGAACGCCGCCCAGATCGAAGACCCGCAGCTCCTGGGCCGCCGCAAAGCGAACCGCCGCGGCCACTGCCGGCGCCATCTTGGAAAATGGCACCTTCTGCGCGCCGGAGGCCCCAAGCACGTACGTGGCTTGCCCGCCGAACACCGTGATGTACGCGGCGGCGAGCAGCGCGCCGTCTTGTTCGGAAACAAACAGATGCGCATGCCCCGACTGCAGCGTGGCCGCCAGGGCATCGAAATACTGCGGGGCCTTGGTGCCCATGTTCTGCGCACGCATCATCTGGTCGTGGAGCGCCCGCAGCTTGGGTACATCGGCGGCGCTACCAGGACGCGTCTGCACGTTCGCCCGCTCGCACTGCCGGAGCATGCTCCGAAGTTTGCTGAGCGCCGAACCGGCAAGCGGGTCTTGGGAGCCCGAGAGGGCGATGCGCAGTGTGCATGCGTGGGCGCCATCGGGCTTCTGGCTCAGCACATAGCCTGCTTCCGCGAGCAGACCCTCGACGGCGTGCACGTCGGCTCCGGCCCAGTAGGGCATGATCTGCGCGTGAAACACGCCCCGGCGGCGTAGCTGCCGCCCGAGGGCCTTGAGCACCACGGGCAGATCATGGATGTTGGCGGTGACGGGACCTCGCTCGATGACCACCGCGGGGGCCGGAAGGTTGAGCGGGCCTGGCAGTTTGGCACGCAGGACCTGCGCGGCGCCGACGAGCTGCGTGCCTCGGCGCGCAAGGAAGTACCTGACAGTGAAGGCGCGGCCAGCGGTGAGCAGCTCAGCGAAGGCGCGTGATTGCGCATACGATGCGGCCCCCGCGCGTTCGACGAATGCGTCGAAGTCGCGCTGGTCTTCGGGGGCGAGGGCTCGGGTCCAGGTTGTTGCGAGCGTCATGGGACGGCCGAAAGGCTCACGGTGCTT
>JBIKNA010000164.1:0-14345 GCA_044358965.1 Polyangiaceae bacterium | reverse complement strand
TCGAAGCCACCGCCGAGGCCAGCGCCCAGAGCTCCCTCGAGCGCATGACGAACCTGGCCAAGGGCCTCGCTTACCAAACGGGCCGCGACATCGACGCCGAGCCCTTCGCCCAGGCACTCTCGCAGGCCATCAGCCGCGCCAAGGCGCCCGCCTCCACCGAGCTCGCCGTGGCTCCAGAGTTCCCGGGGGCAAAAGACCACGCGCTGGCCTTGTGCTGCACGCTGGTGCAGGCCATGGGCCTCTTGGCCTTCGCCTCGGACTCGCCGCCCGAGGTGTGGACCCGACACCGCCTCGATGTGCTCGTCGACGAGTGCATCCCGGACACGGCGCTCCGGCAGCTCGTTTGCGCCGCGGCGCTGTCGTTGCCTCGGCCGGCCGCGGGGGAACCCAAGGCACCGAGCATCAAAGAGCCCGGGGCGAGCACCCCGGCCATCGGCGCCCCCGCCGACGGCAGCGCAACTGCTCCGGCAAATGCAACGTCGACGGCGCCCGAGAGTGCAACGTTCGCGGCCGCCCCGGCGCAAAGCGATGTGCCGAGCAGCGCGCAAACGAGCCAAAGTGCCCTCGAACCCACCCTGCCAGAGCTGCCCGACAGCGACGATGGCGACGTCCTCGCCGCTCCGGACACCGAGCCGGACGCTGGGCTCGCGGACCCGGCCTCGCAAACCGACATGGTACCTGGCGCCCCGGCACCGGACCCGCTCGCCGCGGCCTTGGGCACGCTGCTCGCCGCCACCCAGACGAAAGAGGGGCAGGCCTTCTTGCGGGTGCACGAGTCCGGCGGCGTCCATTGGTTCCACCAAGAGAGCTTCGAGGCTCTAGGCGCGCTGATTTTGCTCGCGACGCGGGGCCCGGCTGCCTTGATGCAAGGAATGGACCTGGTCAAGGACATCGGACGGCGGACGGAGTACCGCTACGCTGCGCTCGGCAGGGCCTTTTCCACTGGCGCAAAGGCCACGTCCGGCGCATCCTTCGGTTCATCGGGCGCGTAGCAGTCACCTGCGCGCCAGTACCGAGGGCACATGGGTCGGACCATCGTCGTTGGCGACGTTCACGGATGCCGAGCAGAGCTCGATGCGCTGCTCGACCGTGTGGCCTTTGCCTCGGGCGACCGCCTGGTGTTCGTGGGCGATCTGGTGGCCCGAGGCCCCGACTCCCTGGGCGTGCTCGACATCGCGCGGCGCACCGGTGCGCTCATCGTGCGCGGCAACCACGAAGACAAGCTGCTGGCGGTCCGGGGCAAGCTCGGCGGCGCGGTGCCCATTGCCGCGGCTTCGGGTCTGCAGCCATCGCACCGCGAGCTCATCCGGACCTTGCGCCCCGTCGACTGGACGCTACTCGAGACCTCGCCGGTGTGGCTCGACTTGAAAGAGCACGATCTGCGCGTGGTGCACGGCGGCGTGGTGCCCGGCATACCCTTCGAGGAGCAAGATCCGCGAACCATCATGCGGCTACGGACGGTGCGCGTGCAGGGCGCGGCCCGCGGTCGGTCGGTGCTCTGGGGCGCGTACTACCAGGGCGCACCGCACGTGGTGTTTGGCCACAACGCGGCGCCAGGGCTCCAGCTTCACAAGTGGGCCACGGGTCTCGACACCGGCTGCGTGTACGGCGGTCGCCTGACGGCGTTGGTGCTGGCCCAAGGCCAAAAGGTTCCGCGGTCCATCGCGCAGCGCACGGCGCTCTTGGTGTCCGAGGCCGCGCGCCGCGTGTACTTCGACTTCGCGCGCGTCGCCTGAGGTGCTTGCGCGAAAGCTGGTTTGCTTCAGGGCAGAAGCTCTGCCCGGGCCACATCGAAGAGCGGAAGTGAACCGCTCGTAAGGCATTGGGCCTCGGGCGGGCACACGTACACGCGCGATTGCCCGCGCAGGCGCACCCGGACTCCCGCGCGGACGCCCCCCTTGGATACCAAGGCCCAGTCGAGATCTTGGCTCGAGATCAGGTGGCCCTGCAGTTCGAACAGCCCCTTGGACCGCCCGAGCGCGCCCTCGATGACCTCAGCGTTCTTCCGGAGCTCCAGCGTGATCGGCGCCGTGGCCTGGAACCAGGCGCCCGCACGCCCTTGCACGATGTCGCCGCTCGGTCCGGTGGCCGGGCCGGCAGAGTGCTGCACGAGCCGGCTCGTCACACGGACCCGGGCCCCCACAAACCAATCGGGGTCGACGGGATCGCCGTCGATGAACTGCGCCATGGCCTTGCGCACGAGTGCCTCGTCCAAGGTGACGCCACGCACATCGAAGCCGCCTTTGGATGGGCGAACCATGCCCTCGAAGGAGACCAGGCCCTCGCGCAACGGAGACGCATCGTCGATGGGGCTGGCCTCGGGCCGTGGGCCTTGAACGCTGCCGGCACCCGCTGGCAGCACTGGGCCTTCGTTGGTGCGCGCCTTGGGCATGGCCACGGGTTTCAGCACACCCTCGTTTGCCGAGCCGCACCCAGCGAGAATCAACAGCAAGGAAACGCTTCTTGTCCGCACGATGCGGCAGAGCGTAACGCCGGTGCGCCACACGCGGCGACCGCCTTTTCGCCACGCCCCCAAGCGCTCCGAGCGGCAAACACCCACACCCTGCCTCGGCCTGCGCTCCCTGCCCCGTGAGTCGACGGCCCCTTCCGCAAGGAATGCCCTTCACTGCGTGATCACCCTGGCGCACCAGCCGTTGCCCCGGAGATACTCTGGGGCCCATGAGATTTCCTGGACGTCGGAAGCGCAAGCACTACTTCCCGGTGCACGAGCGAGACCCGCTCTTCACGCACGCCGGGCTCGAGGCGGCGCGCCGCAAGATCCACGTGGTGGGCATCGATCAGACCCTGGTCGACATCGATGCGCGGGTGCCGGCGGCGCTGCTCGACCGCTATGGCCTGAGCCGCGGGACATCGACCGTGATCCCCAACGATGCCGCCGCCCAGCTCTACGACGAACTCATGGCCAACGGGCAGATCTCCTACGAGTTCGCCGGTGGCACCGTGGGCAACACGCTCCACAACTATTCGCTGCTGGCCGACGACGGCGCCATCTTGCTCGGCGTCATGAGCGAATCCATACGGGTTGGCACGTCGGGGTATCGCTACCTGTCGAACACGTCGAGCCGTGTGAATCTCGACCACCTGCAGCCCGTCAACGGCCCCATCGGCCGATGTTTCGCGCTGATCACCGAAGACGGCGAGCGCACCTTCGCCATCAGCGCCGGCAAGATGAACGATCTACGGCCCAGCAGCATCCCCGAGGACGTCTTCGAGCATGCCTCGTGTTTGCTGATCTCGGCGTACCTGATGCGCGCCGCCGAGGGCGAGCCCATGCCCGAGGCCACCATGCGTGCCGTCACCTTGGCCAAACAGGCCAAGGTCCCCATCGTGCTCACCCTGGGCACGCGCTTCGTGATTGCCGAGCGGCCAGACTTCTGGCGCAACTTCATCCGCGACAACGTGAACGTTCTGGCCATGAACGAAGACGAGGGCGAGGCGCTGACGGGGCATGACGACCCGCTGCTCGCGTGCGACAAGGCGCTCGAGTGGGCCGATTTGGTGTTGTGCACGGCGGGCCCTTCGGGGCTGTACCTGGCAGGCCACACCGACGACGCCGTGAAGCGCCAAACTCGCTACGCGCTGATGCCCGGTGCCATCCCGGAGTTCAATCGCTACGAGTTCAGTCGACCCATGCAGCGGGACCTATGCGAAACGCCAGTTCGGGTGTTTGCGCACATCGGGCCGTACCACGGCGGGCCCGAGCGCATCTTGAGCACCAACGGCGCGGGCGATGCGGCGCTTGCCGCGCTGCTCCACGACATGTCCGCAAACCTGTATCACCGCGAGCGCGTGCCGAACTCGTCCAAACACGTACGCGAGTTCCTGACCTACTCGTCCATGAGTCAGGTGTGCCGCTACGCAAACCGCGTGAGCTACGAGGTACTCGTGCAATCGTCGCCGCGCCTGGCCCGCGGACTCCCAGAACGAGAAGAGGGTCTGAACGAAGACGCCTACTGGGCCATGTGAAGCCTTGCTGCTCGAGGGTGCACCGACCGGCTTGATGTCCCCGAGGAGACTCAGCTGGCGGGGCGGGCTGGTTTGCGCCAGAGCCACACCAAGGTGAGAAGCCCCACAGTCGTGGACGCCGAGAACAAGAAGAACGCTTGCTGCGGGAAACCCGCGATGACCACCGCGGCCACGGCGAGGAATGCCGAAACGATTCCGAAGCGGCGATCGATGGTGACGGCCACAGAGCCACCGGCCAGGGCCAAGAGCACAAGATCGCCCACGAGGGTGGCCTCGAGCGGAGCGTTGCTGCGAAGCCCCGCTAGACGGTTCACGAACACGGCAACAACGGTGACCAGCAGCGTGCGCGCCAGGCGCCGGTTGGCCTTGTTGGCCAACACGACCTTTCGCCACACATAGATGGAGACGGCCACGGCCACGGCGAACAGCGCGGCAAAAAGCGTCATGCCCACATGGCCCATGCCCCGACCATTGGGGTAGCTCCAGGCAGCGAACACGACGTTGAACCCGAGCCCCACGACCGTGGCCAGGTTGGCGCGTGAGTGCAGCTGCACGTTCGGGTCCGCCTCTTGGACTTGCGCCCGCAACACCGAAAGCTCCGTGGTCTGTCGCTGGCTCTCTTGTTCGAGCTCGCTCACCTGGGCATCGAGTTCCTCGGGCACCACACGCATCTCGGCCAGGAGCAACCGCGCGGCCTTGGCGTCCCGGCGCCGCAGCTCGTACTCGGCCATGAGTCGCAAGCACACCTCGAACTGCTCCCGGGCGGGTTCGTTGCCTTCGTGGGCTTTGAGAGCGTTCTGGAACCCAAAACGGCACTCACCAAACAACTTGTACACCGCAAACACATCGACCTGGGTGCCGCCGGCGTGCTCCACGGCCAGCAGCATGCGCAGGCGCCGCAAGCTGTCGCCGGCCTCTTGGGCCAGTTGCACCGAACCCCGGTGGCGCAGATACGCCAGGATGGCCGAGCGAAACTCTCCGGCGGAGGCGTAGCGGCTCCCCTGGTCGGCGCTCATGGCCTTGTTGGCGATGGCCGCAAGGCCTTCGGGCACCTGCGCCTCGTAGGTCTTGGGGGCCGACAAGAGTGCGCTCAGCAGCGTCAGGTGAAAATTACCCGTGTGCGGCGGATGCCCCGTCAGCAGCTCGTGCAACATGGCGCCAAGCAGGTACACATCGGTTCGCGGACCGATGTTGCGCATGTCGCCGCGCACCATCTCGGGTGCCATGTACGACGGCGTGCCCGCGATCACATCGGAGAACTCTGGGGTCTTGTCGTCTTGGGCGCTCGCGACCTCGAGGGCGATGCCCCAGTCCACCAAGTAGACCTCGCCGTATTCGCCGATCATCACGTTGTCGGGCTTGAGATCCCGGTGGACGATGCCTTTGCTGTGCGCAAACTCCACGGCGTTGGCGATCTGCATGAGCACGCCAAGGTTCCAGTCGAAGTGATCCCCCACAACGGCGCTCCAGGCGGGATGCTCTGGCTCCTTGAGCATCTTGCGCCAGGCCACGCCAAGCACGCGCTTCATGACGAGCAGCGGCAAGCCCTGCTCGTCGCGCCCGAGGGTGTGGATGGGAATGATGTTGGGGTGCGCCAGCGCGCCGGTGAGCCGCGCCTCGAGGGTGAGCAGCGAGGCGTGCGCTTGGGCCTCCGGGCGCAAGCTCTTGACGGCAACCTCGCGACCAAGGGAGTGCTGCCAGGCCGCGTGCACCACGCCCATGCCCCCTTCCCCCAGCACGTCTTTGAGTTCGAACTCGCTCTTGATCAGCTCCGGCGACACCATGGAGGCGGGCTTGATGTCCCGCGAGACAGGGAGCTGCGCGGCGCGCAGGGTACGGTGCGCAGGGCGGAACGTGGCATCGACGTCGGGCTCCGACGAAGCCCCCGGGCCCTCGGCGCCCAGACTTTGAACCAGGCTCTTGATGCGTGCTTCGGCTTCGGCGTCGTGCATGGCGCGGTTCGCGAGGGGCCCCACTCTACCAGTGTTCGACGCAACCAGTGGGCACGGCGCCGACGGCTGCCGGGTGAAAAGCGCCGCCGAGACCCATGAGCTCCCCCGAAGGCCCGGAGGTGACGGCAGGGCCCGGTTGGTCTATGGTTTGCCGCATGAAACGCGCCGGCGCCTCGGTATGCCTCGCCCTTGCCCTGCACACCCTGGTGCTGGCCACGCCCGGCATCGGCCTCGCCCAAGGCAAGGCCCCGGCGCCCGCCGCAGCCCCCGCAGCTCCTTCGGCCCCCGTCGACCTCATCGCCCGCGGCCAAGCACTCTTCGACGATCAGCAATACGAAGAGTCCGTGCAAACGCTCAGCGCCGCCCTGTTGCGCCCGTCCAACACCAAAGCCCAACGCGTCGAGATCCACCGGTTGCTCGCGCTCAACTACATCACCCTGGGCCGCAAAGACGAAGCCGACAGCGCCATCCGCGGCTTGCTCGTCATCGAGCCCAACTACCAGCTGCCCGGCACCGAGTCCCCGCGCTTTCGGGATGTGTTCGCCGCCGTCCGCGCCAAGTGGGAGGGTGAGGGCCGGCCGGGGCTGCTCAAAGACGAAGGCCCCGCACAAAAGCCCGTGGTCATGAAACACGCGTCGCCGGCGCAGGTCGAGGCCGGCGTCCGCGTGGAGCTCATCGTTCGCCTCGAGGACCCAGCATCCCGCGTCGCCGACGTTCGATTGTTCTACCGCGCCAGCTCCAAAGACGAATTCACGGATATCCCGGTCGCCATCGAGGGTGGGCGCGGTCGAGTGCAGATCCCCGGCAGCGCCATCAAGCCTCCGGTGCTCGAGTACTACTTCGTGGGCAACGACAAGACGGGCACGCAGGTGGTCACGCGTGGAGACTCGTCGTCGCCACTGCGCATCGCCGTTCCCGACAAGGCCGGTGGTGGCTGGGTGCTTCCGGTGGCCATCGGCGGCGGCATCTTGGGTGCAGCGGCCATTGTGGGCGGCCTGGCCTTGGCCGGCGTATTCAAGAGCAGCAGCCCCGGAACCACCAACCCCACGCCCGTCACCCCCGGCCCCGGCCGCGGCACCGTCAGCGTCTCCATCACCGAATAGCCATGACCCAAGACAGCCCGAGCGTTCCGCGGTTCCCCTTTTTGTTGGTGGACATCGAGGCCGATCTGGCCGCCGTTACCACCGATGTTCTGTTCGAACTCGGTGCCCAGGGCGTCGAAGAGCGCGACGAGAGCACCTTGCTCAAGAACGCCCAGCAGGGTTTGGTCACGCTGGTCGCCGCCTTCGAGTCCCAGCAGGCCGCGCAAGAGGCCATGGACCAGCTCGACGCCGAACTGAACCCCCGCATCGAAGAGATCGTGGGCGATGCGTGGCGCGATGCCTGGAAGGAGCACTTCCGCCCCTTTGCCATCGCCGAGGGCATCGTGATTCGCCCGCCGTGGGAGACCTACGAAGCCAAGGCCGGCGAGCGCGTGCTCGAACTCGAACCTGGTCGCGCCTTTGGCACCGGGCTCCACGAGACCACCAAGCTGGTGGGCCGGGCCCTGGTGGCCGGCAAGGCCGAGCTGCAGGGGCAAACACTGCTCGACGTGGGCACCGGCAGCGGCATCTTGGCGCTCATCGCCTTGGCCTTTGGCGCCGCCCACGTGGTGGCCACGGACATCGACGAAGACAGCGTCGCCGTCACCAACGAAAACGCCGCGCGCAACGACATGGCCAGCAAGGTCACGGCCAGCACCACGCCCATCGAGCAGGTGCAGGGCACGTTCCCGCTGGTGCTCGCCAACATCGAAGCACGGGTGCTCATCCCCTTGGCTCCGCACATTCAGGCCCGCGTGGCCAAAGGCGGGCGGCTCCTCTTGTCGGGCATCCTCAAGGGCCAAGAGGCCGACGTTGCCGCGGCGTACCCCGAGCTGTCCCTCGTGTCGCAGCCAACCCTCGGCGAGTGGGTGCTCCTCGAGCTCCGCCGTGCGTAGCCTCCGCGTTCCCGTGTCGGGCCTTCCGGCGCGGCCCGAGGGCGCAGAAGAACGGGTGCTCGACGACGGCACCTCGCACTACGTGGCCCGGGTGTTGCGTTTGCCCGTGGGCGAGGTCATCACGCTCTTCGACGCCAAACTTGGCACCGTGGCCCGCGCCGAGGTGCTCGAAGTCGGCGCCCAGGTCAAGGTGCGCATCGGCGTCGTCGAGCAACAGCGCGACCGCGGCCCCTTCGTGCAGCTCCTGTACGCACTGGCCAAGGGCGACAAGGTCGACAGCGTCATCCAAGAC
The DNA here is from genome assembly GCA_044358965.1 of Polyangiaceae bacterium. Classification (GTDB taxonomy): domain Bacteria; phylum Myxococcota_A; class Polyangia; order Polyangiales; family Polyangiaceae; genus SXNL01. Next base: position 6,136 of record JBIKNA010000164.1, on the reverse strand, counting down.
GCCACGGAGCTCCGGGCGTCGCACATCACGCTCGTGAGCACCGAGCGCTCGGTGGTGCAGCTCAGCGCCGAGCGGGCCACGGCGCGACACACGCGCTGGGAGCGCATCGCCGAGCAGGCAGCGCGTCAATGTGGGCGGGCACAGGTACCGGTCATCGACGGCCCCATGCCGCTCGCCGAAGCCGCGCAGCAAACACATGCACTCCACAAGTTTTGCCTGCACCCCGCCGCCCCCGTACCCCTGGGCAATCTATTGCCATCGGCCTTGGGCACCGGCGACGGCTTGGCCTTCGCCATCGGCCCCGAAGGAGGCTTCTCGAGCGACGAGCTCTCCTTGCTCGAACGCACAGGATTCACCCTTGTTCGCATCGGCGACACCGTACTGCGCACCGAGACCGTGGCAGCATGCGTCCTCGGTGCAGTGCTCACGCTACATCCCTAAACCCGAAGCCCCCGGAGATCGCTTGCGTGGACGACGGACTCGTTGACCTCGTCGTGGTCGCGTACCTCGTCGTGGTCCCCCGCCGGAGCCCGCACCCGCACCCGCACCCGACCCCCACCCCCTATGAGCCCAGTGGACCGGGCCCAGGCCGCAACCAAGTGTGCTAACGAAACCTGAGCCATGTCAGAGCTGTCGGATGCCCTCGCCACCATTTTTTCGGACGCGCTGGTTTTGGCCTTTGGGCCCGAGCACCAAGGCACCGACCCCATGCTTCGGCGGAGCGATCGCGCCGACTTCCAAGCCAATCTGGCCATGGGCTTGGGCAAAAAACTCGGCAAGCCACCGCGCCAAGTTGCCGAGACCTTGCTCGCGCACATCAAGCCTTCGGCTCTCATCGAACACATCGAGATCGCAGGCCCGGGCTTCTTCAACATCACTCTCAAGGCCCAGGCACTCACAGACCACGCCCGGCGTATGGCCGAGCACCCGAAGCAGGGCGTGCACCCAGCGTCGCCCAAAGACCGAGTGGTCGTCGACTACTCGGGCCCCAACGTGGCCAAAGAGATGCACGTGGGGCACCTGCGCAGCACCATCATCGGCGACGCGCTGTGTCGCGTGCTTGCGGCCGTAGGTCACGAGGTCATTCGACAGAATCACCTTGGCGACTGGGGCACGCCCTTTGGCATGCTCATCGAACACATGCTCGACTTGGGCGACACCACGAGCGCCCAGGTGTCCGATCTCAACGCCTTCTACCAAGCGGCGCGCGCCAAGTTCGACGCGGACCCGGCGTTCCAAGATCGCGCCCGCAAACGTGTGGTGTTGCTCCAAGGCGGCGACGCCGACACGCTCTCGCTGTGGCGCTCGCTGTGCGCCGTATCACGGTCGTACTTCGAGAAGTGCTATGCCGAGCTGGGCGTGCTGCTCACGGACGCCGATGTGGCCGGAGAGAGCACCTACAACGCGCTGCTGCCGGGCGTGGTGCAAGAGCTCGAGCAACTCGGGCTCTCCACCATCAGCGATGGCGCGGCCTGTGTGTTCTTGCCGGGCTACGTGGGCAAAGACGACGCGCCGGTGCCGCTCATCATTCGCAAACAAGACGGTGGTTACAGCTACGCCACCACAGACCTGGCGGCCATCAAACACCGGACGGGCACCTTGGGTGCCACGCGCATCTTGTATTGCGTGGGCGCCCCGCAGGCGCAACACCTGAACATGGTGTTCGACACGGCCAAGCGCGCCGGTTGGCTCAAACCGGGTGTCCGCGCCGAACATGTGGCCTTTGGTTCGGTGCTCGGCGCCGACAAGAAGATCATGCGCACGCGCGCCGGCGAGAGCATCAAGCTCATGGAGCTCATCGACGAGGCCATCACCCGCGCCACGGCAACCATTGCCGAGAAGAACCCCGAGGTACAGGCTGCGGAGCTTGCCCGGGCCGTGGGGCTCGGCGCCATCAAGTACGTGGACCTGTCGTCCGACCGCATCAAAGACTACGTCTTCGACTGGGACCGCATGTTGGCCTTCGAGGGCAACACCGCGCCGTACATCATGTACGCCCACGCCCGCATCGCCAGCATCACCCGCAAGGCCGACGATGCGCTGCGCGGGGCCCAGATCGACATCCAAGCGCCCGCCGAACGCGCACTGGCCCTCGAACTCTTGGGCTTTGGCGACGTGGTGCACGACGTCGCCATCACCCTGCAGCCGCACAAGATCTGCGGGTACCTGTACGGCCTGGCGGTGCGGTTCTCGACGTTCTACCAAGAGTGCCCGGTGCTCAAGGCCGAGACCCAAGAGCAAGCCCGCGCGCGCCTTTCTTTGTGCGCGCTCACGGCGCAGACCCTCAAGGCAGGCCTTGCGCTGCTCGGCATCGACGCGCCCGACAAGATGTAGCTTCCCCCAAACGCGCGCCGGCCGGAGCGCGGGAGAAATGCCCTTGCGCAGACAAGGCCGGTAGCCCATCAAATCTGTAACGAGAGGGCCCCATGAACGCCGAAGACACCAACGTAGACGACAACCCCTACGCGCCACCGCAGGCGCAACCCGAAGAGCCGCGCCGGGGCCGGTCGTCGTTTGCGTCGGAGCGCCGTTCGGTGTTCACCATGGCGGTTCTCTGCGTGGTGACGCTGGGGTTCTACCCGTGCATTTGGTACCTCAAACGCCAGCCGTTCTTCGACGGCCTAGGCGTGGGGACGGTGCTTGGGCCGATGCCTCGGGTGTTCGTCGGCATCCAGATCGCCGCCATTGCTGCGCAGATAGCCTTGACCGTGGCGGACGCGCCCCCTTCCACCAGCAACGCGGTCAACGGCGGTGTGGCTGCGGTCAACCTCATCGTGTCGTTTCGCGCGGCCGAGATTCTGCGCAAGGCGCTCGCCAAGAAACGACTGCTCGACATCGAGGTGTCGAGCGGCGCCGTCTTCTTCTTTGGCTCGCTGTACCTTCAACACAAGATCAACAAGGCGGCCGACGCCTTGGATTTGCGGCCCCGGCGCAAGAAGAAGCGCGATGGCGCGCCCACGCCCAGCGAAGCGCCCCCGGGCAACGACGAAGACGACGCCGAAGCGGGCTGACGCGCGCTCGGTGGACGCCCGCACCGGGCCTGCTACGCGAGCCAGGCCACGTCGAACTCCGGATCGATCAGATACCCGTCGTCCCGCGTTCGCAGGCAAGCATCGAGGCCCAGTTTGCGCAGCCTGCGCACCGTGGTGTACACGCGCAAGAGCCCCGCGTCGTGTTGCATCTTCTCGCCGGGCCAGCCCCCGGAAAGCAGCTCCGTCACGCCCAGCGCCACACCGGGGCGCGCAACGCGAGCTTGCGCGAGCATCACCAAAATGCGCTTTTGCGCGCCGTAGCGCGACAAGTCCCGGGACGATCCGTCCGGCAGCGTCAGCTTGTCACCGTCGGGGCTGAGCTGCAGGCACGGGCGCTCGCCGGGCGAGGCAACGACCCATGGGTCGACGAACGGCGAGACTGCGTCGAAGCCGGCGAGACGCAGCGCAACCCGAGCCTCCCGCAGCCGCCGGCCGGCCGCCTCGGCATCGCCGTGCTCCCTTGCGGCGAGCGCGAGGCGCGCCGTGGCCAGCGCCATGCGCACACGGTTGCCCGCACGCTGGGCGCTCTGTTGCTCGGCCTCGAGCGCTTCTAGGCGGAGCGCGGGGCTCGACTGCGCGCGCCAGGCGTTGGGCAGCAGGTCCATCATGGCCCGCACGGAGGCCTGCCGGGGCTCGTCGCGCGCGACGGCGTGAATGGCCAGCGCTGCCTCGAGCATCTCGCCCGCGGCCGGGGCATTGCCGTCGAGCAGCGCGGCCATGCCGAGCCCACACTGCGCGTCAGCCTCACCGCGAAGGTCGAGCACCGTCGTCGCAAGGGCGTGGGCGCGTTCGAACGACTGCCGCGCGCCCGAAAGGTCCCCCAGTGCAAGCTGCGCCCAACCGGCGCGCCGCAGACACTCTCCGCGCAGCGGCGCGGGCCCATCAGGCAGACCCCCTAGTCGATCCGCGGCGTCGACCGCACTTTGGAGTGCCTCTTGGGGCTTGCCACCTTCGAGCAAGCGACGAGAGCGCACCAGCCGGGCTTGCACCTGCATCGGCCCTGGGCCCTCGGCATCGGCCAACGACACCGCCCTGGCAAACACGGCGTCATCGAACTCGGGCAGCGCGTCGCCGAAGAACAACGCGTCGGCGACCAGAAGCCAAAGTTCTAGAGCAAGGGCGGGTTCGGCCTCGGCGGACAGCATGGCAACGGCAAGGGGAACGGCAAAGGAGGCCTCGGCCAACGCTGTCCTGGCATCCGCACCGTAGAAGCCGAGGGAGAGTGCGCGAGCACGTACCGTCCATGCGCGAAGCACCGCGGCCCGGGGACGCGCGGGCTCGCTTGGATACAGGGCCATGCGTACCGACCAGGGGACGCGGTAGCCGAGCACGGCCCCCTGCGGGCATCGCAGGAGCAGCCCGTGGTCGACGAGCTCCGTCACGATGGCAACGGCGTCGCCCCCCAGTGCCTCGAGAACATCGAAGGTGAAGGGCTCGGCCACGGATGCCAACGTCGTCAGAGCGTCGCGGGCAGCCTCGGACAGCCGACGGAGATGCCGCGTGACAATGTCTTGGCACCAGGAATGCCCTCGGTGCGGCTCGCGTCGAAGCATCGATCCATCGCCGAGGCGCGGCGCCAGGGCCAAGAGCCCCATGCGCCCGACCAAGGCCGACGCCAAGGCAAGTCCCAGAGGCTCGCAGCCCACCGCGAGAGCGATCTGCCGGGCCGCCTGCCTGGTGGCATCGTTGACCGGCGTTTGCGGCGCCGCGCCAAGCACGACGCGTTCGGCTTGCTCGACATCGAGAGGCCCCAACGACACGACCTCCATGCTGAGCCCCGCGGGCGCGCGGCATGACGTGAGCACCAGCGGCGGCGTGCCCCCCTGCGCAAGTGCGATCGCAAGCGCGTCGCAGTGGTCGTCGACGCCATCCAGAACGACGATGCCCTCTTTGGGCAAGGACTGCAGCCAGTCCCCCAAGTCGCCCACCGACGACAGCGTTTCGCCTTGGACGCGGGTTGCTCGCAACGAGATGGGGAGCGCGGCCAGCACCTCGGCCACCAGCGCACTTTTGCCGATGCCCGGGGGCCCCGCGACCCACGCGGAAGCCCCCGCGTCGAGAAGCCCTCGCAGGTGCTCTTTTGCGGCGTTCGGGGACAGCGCGCTCACGCGGGCACGCTAGCAGAGCGCGGACAGTGGCTCAACGCGACGCCTCCGTGTCAGGACGTGTCAGGGGACGTCGCGACCCTTTCGGGTCGGCTCGCGGCACGATAAGGCCGTGATGAGCACTATCCCCCCTTCCGCGTCGGCGGCCATCGTTGGCGCGGGCACCGCAGGTCTATTGCACGCCCTGGCGCTGCGCGCTGCCGGCGTCCGCATCGATGCCGTGTACGATCCGAGCCGAGAGCAGGCGAGCGCGCTGGCAGGACTGGTCGGCGCGCGGGTCCTGCGCGACCTTTCGCCGCTCGAAGACTCGCCGCACGGCATTGTGTCCCTGACAAGCCCTCCCAAGGTGCACGTGGTGCAGGCATGCCGCTTGGCACGCCCCGGCCGCCGGCTCATCGTCGAGAAGCCCCTCGGCACGTCCGCCGTGGAGTTTGCTTGCTTGGAGTCGCTGCCAGGTCTCGTCCCCGTGCTCCAATGGCGCACTGGCCGCGGCCTTCGGGCGCTGCGCGCGGGCGTTCGGCACGGCGTTTTTGGAGACCGGCCGCGCGTGACGTTTCGGCTCTTGTGGCCTCGCGGTGACGCCTACTTCGAAGGTGGCCGCCGAGGCATGTTTGCCTGGGGGGCAAGCATGCTGCTTTCCGTGGGCATCCATGCCGTCGACGCAGGACTGTTTCTTCTTGGCGAGGAGCGCCGCGCAGGCCTCGTGGACCTGCACGGCAGCGAAGAGTGGTCGATCCCACGGTTGGATGTGGCCACCCGCGCGCAGCTCACGGCCACCTTCCGCAGCGGCGCAGAGCTTCGCGTCTTTCTCGACACCGACCCTCGCAGCGCAGGCCATCTGGAACAAACGCGGCTTCGTATCGAAGGGGGCGGCGCATGCGCAGAGCTTGCGGGCACCGAAGCAGACCCGACGAGCGCACGGCCCAGTGTCACCGGGGACATCGGGCACATCATCGAAGATGCCTGCGCGCCCCTGGTACACCTGGCCGCGCCGCCGCT
>JBIKNA010000556.1:0-4362 GCA_044358965.1 Polyangiaceae bacterium | reverse complement strand
GAGCTACGAGCAGATCGCTCGGCGCTGGGATCGCCCGGTGGACTACGATCTGTACCGCTACCCGGTGGCTCGGTACATCGGATGGCCGGCGGTGATCTCGGGCTACGATCTCGACAAGCCCGACGCCGAGCAACGACGGGGCAGCATGCGCGCCATCGGCCATGGTGGCCTCGATTTGCCTCAAGCCATGGGCGCCCCCATCCACCTCGTGCCTCTGGCCCACCAGGTTGGCGACGCCCAGATCATCTACGTGGGCCCCCTCTTCGGCAACACCGTGGTCACGGCCCACGCGCTGCGAGAGGGCGATGGCATCCGGCACTATGTGCTGCTCTTCGGGCACCTGAGCGAGCCTGCACCGGGCCTGCTTCGTGGCCACAAGATCGGCGATGGTGCACTGATCGGGCTCGTGGGCGACAGCGAGTCTCCCAACCTCGTGCACTTGCATCTCGAGGCGCGTCGCCTCAAAGACGACGCGGAGCCCATGAAGCTCTCGCCGGACGCCATCCTGACGCGCACCGTCGTGACAGATCCGCGCAACGTGTTGCCGCTGCGTGCGGGCCCCACCGGCACGCGCCCGTGCAGCAACCGCTGGGTCAGCCAAGAGCGCTGGCTGGGTGCCCTGCGCATGGATCGCCAAGGTCCCCTGCCCTTCCCCATCGTGCGTCTCTAAATGACCGAGCGCGATTCGACTACAGACGCCGGGCGCCATTTGGGCTTGGGACCCAAATGCAGGAGGTGGGGCCCCAGCGGCAATGCCTCTGGGGCGGAGGACAGCGTCCTCCGATTACAAGGGAAGCTAAATCGCTGAGCTTGATCGAAGATCATGCTCTGATTTAGCGCGCACTAACGCCCGACAGCGTTCAGGACGGCGCGGCGGGTCGCCCCAAGTCCTCGATGAGACACGCGCACACGGGCGTGTAGCCATCGGACTTGGCGTCGTGGTCGTAGCAAGTGGCCCACACATTCACTTCGAGGAACACGGGGCCCCCTTCGGCGAGCGCCAGATCCCAGCCAAGGCTTGGGGCATCGGGCGCCAGCAGCGACTGGGCCTCGAGGGCCAAGGCTTTGCATCTTTCGAAGTCTGGGATCTTGAGGCCTACGAAGCTCTTGCCCGTGTCGGGGTGCTCGCCATGGCGAACGGGCACTCCCTGCACGCGCTTGCCATACGTCTTCTTGGTGACGCCGGGCATGATCTCCCCCGTGTCGCCATCGACCTGCGCCCAGATCCCGCCCTGTTGGGTGTTGTCGACGATGGACCCGGCCCGGCCGATGCGAATGGCGCAGCGGAGCACCTGGGGCCCTTGGCTGCCGCGCACGGTGAGCACCCGAAACGACGACAGCGGTGCGTCATCGCCAAACACCTCGCGGAGGCTCGGATGGTTTCGGAGCCGTCGTTGAATCACGAAGCGATCGGCGTTGTCGACCTCGCGCAGCTCTTCGTCGGTCACCATCTCCACGCCAAAGCCAAGATCACTCTTGGGCAGCTTGACGATGTACTCGCCGGGCTGCGCCACCGCTTCGGCAGCGCTCAGCGTGGGCGGCGTGGGCAGCTGGTGTTTGGCGCATGCGGCCAAGAACGCCTTCTTGTCGTCGAGGGCAAAGAGCGCATCGGGTCCTCGTGCAAAGCGCTCGGCGTAGTACATGGCGAGCGGGTAGTCCGGGCGCGACCACGCAATGTCCACGTCGTCGAAGACGGCATGCGGGTACTGTGCAAGCATCTCTGGGCGGGCCATGGCCGCGCGAAAGTACCGAGCAGCACCGGTACCGCGCAGGGCCGCACGAAACAGGCTCACCAGGGGCCAGGTCAGCAAGAACACGAAATAGATGCCCCGCAGGGGTAACAGCGCCTTGGCCAGTGCCCCTTGGCCCTTCGAGTGTAAATCTCGAAAGGTCCGACCGTCATGACGCACCACGTCGTGCCAGCGTCGAAACGGCGTACATAGGGCCCAAAGCGGCACTTCGCGCGGGGATTTGGGCGACGCCCCGGCCAACGCAAAGCGGAACACACCGCCCCACCAGCTCAGAATGCCCAAAGAATCAATGCGCGGCTGCACCATTTGCGGCGGTTTGAGGGGGCCACGGATTGTGGCTATGCGCAAGCGTATGCGGGCGTATTCGAATCGCGTACGCTCTCCTACCTATTTTGCGTCTCCGGCAAGCTTCACCTTGGGCGGATTCTTCTTCTGAGTAAACTCCGCGCCATCATGATGTCGCGCAGTACTTTCTGGGGGGTCACATTCTCGGTTCTTGCGGCTGCTGGCGTATTCGCCTGCGCCCAGGGCAACTCGGAGGATCCGTACATCGGGTCCGGCAGCGAGACACCCAAGGCCGAGAACGATCCGGGTTGGGCGCCGCCGGCGTCATCCGGGGGCGACAACAAGCCCGCCGGCGACACCGTTCGCGATCCCAAGAAAGATGGCGGCAGCGACAGCGGCAAAGACAGCGGCAGCGACAGCGGAAAGGGCGGCAGCTCTGGTGGCAGCAGCAGTAGCTCCAGCAGCTCGTCTTCATCGTCGTCAAGCAGCAGCTCCAGCGGTGGAACTGGAGGTCAGTGCGACCCCAACGACCCGCTCCTGCCCATCAAGCTCCTGCTGGAGACGAATCCCAAGAGCTGCCCGTGTAGTGCATCGCAGTGCTGCTTCTCCGGCGTCTGCATTACGAATTAAGCGTTCCGGCAGCGTAGACGTGCGGCGCGCACTCGGGCAACCGGGGCGCGCCGTTACAGTTTGCGACGGCCACTACTAACGCGCGCCGATGTCCTTCAGCTTGTACCTACGAATCTTCCGGCCGTTGCCTGATGGCTCCGTAAAATACATGTAGCGATCGGCAGACAGCACAAGATCGCGCACGTCTTTGCCCAGGTACACGGGACACACCTCGCCGTTGGGCCCTGGCGAGACGATCTCGCCGCTCGACGTCAGGAAGACGTTGGGACCGTCGAGGACGATGGAGTCGTAGACCTTGAAGGGGCCACGGTTCCCGAGCTGGACACTCACCGTCGAGCCCGGGAGGCGCTTTCCCGCCTCATCAATCTGAACGCGGGACAAGCCGCCCTCGCTCCGAAGGAAGAAGAGTTCGCCCTTCTTATCGATAGGGTCCCAGTAGCTTGCAGACGCGAGCACGCTGCCGCCGGCGGCACCCGCGATGGTCTCGCAGTTGCCAAAAGACGGCCAATCGCAAAGCACCGCGCCAGCCGCAGAGCCAAGAAACCGGCGCTGTCCCATGGTGGACGACGGAACGAAGCCACCGCCCGTGATTGCAACGTCGCTAAGGCCGATGGCCTTGGGGTCGAAGATTCCACCGTCCGCAAGATCCATGGGTGGCAACTGGATCGGGGCGTTCGGGGCGGCAGCCACGCTCACTCCGATGGATTGAACGAGCCCTGCAGCACCGAACCAGAACACGTCCGGCTGCGGGCCCCCCCCGAGCAATCGAAGGTCTGTAGCGCCCTGGTTGGGACAAGGATCAGCATTGCAGACTACAGCGTTGAAGACCGTGCCGTCGGGCTCGCGCACAAGGCCGAGCTTCTCCACGGTCAACTGCCCATGTACAGCGATGGCCAAACGACCAGTGCCTGCGTGCACGAGCGAAAAGTGCGTGGGCTCGACCGGAAAGCTCGCCATGAACTCCTCGTTGGAGGGAACGAGAGAACCCGGCGTTACGTAGCGGACAAAGTACTCTTCACTCGAATCGGCTCCGCGCTTCACGTAGTAGATGCGGTTCAGCGTGGGCGCCAAGCCAATGCCCGAGAGACCTGGCTCATCGAGGGTAAGGTCTTCAATGTTGCCTGGACTCCAGAGTTCTACGCACGAAGATGAGGTGCCGCCACCGTCGACTCCTGCCGTGGGAGCCGCCCCACCACTGCACACGGACATCTTCTCGGTCTTCGGGGCCGTGCCGGTTGCATAGGCCACCTTGGCGCCGAGCTTGGCGCACACGCCTTTGGGGAACCGCGCGGTGCGCTTGCCTGGTGCCGAGCGCTCCACCGTGTAGAAGGGCACCTGACTTCCGGGGCCGTCGGCCGGGATCACGCAGCCCCCAAACGGCGTATTGCAGTCACCCGTTTTGTCTGCCGAGATGAAACCAACGTTGAGCGACGTGTCGGGGACCGCATCGTCGACGGTCAGCACGGCAGCACACCCGTCGCCACTGGGCACAACGTCGGCCGTTGCCCCTCGCGCGAAAGCTCCCGCAGGAAAACACGCCGCGCCAGGTTGCCCCGGCCGCCCGAACACTTCTTCTTCGAAAAAGTCCGGCAGGGCGCTTGCGTCGATGTCCGACGGAACACAATCGCCGAGCACGCTGGTCTTGTCGTCTTTGCACCTGAACTCGAAGGCGCCAAGCCCCGTGTCCGTGTCGATG
>JBIKNA010000163.1:0-14384 GCA_044358965.1 Polyangiaceae bacterium | reverse complement strand
GGCCGCCGTGAGCGGCCGGGGCCGGGGCTGGGCGAAAGCTCAAACGCTTTCGGCGGACCGGCGCGCCAGCTCTCCCAGGCGCCCGCTATCTTGCACACGCTCCTAGTTGACGCTCGGAACCTGGGGCTCGGCGGACTTGCGGGACTCGCTGGTGCGGCCGCGCACGTTGCGGTGCTCGAGGGCTGCGCGCACGAAGCGGTCGAAGAGGGGGTGCGGAGCCAGGGGGCGGCTCTTGAACTCGGGGTGGAACTGGCAGCCCACGAAGTAGGGGTGGTCTTTGAGCTCCACCATCTCGACCAGCTTCTTGTCTGGCGAGGTTCCCGAGAGCACGAGGCCGGCCTCGGACAGCCGCTCTTTGTACTCGTTGGAGAACTCGTAGCGGTGACGATGCCGCTCGGAAATCTCTGTCGCCCCGTAGGCCTCGGCGGCGACGCTGCCTGGCGTCAGGACGCACGGGAATGCCCCAAGGCGCATGGTGGCGCCTTTGTTTCGGAGGTGGCGCTGATCGGGCATCAGGTCGATGACCGGATCGGTGCAGTCGCGATCGAACTCTGCGGAGTTGGCCCCGGCGATGCCGGCGACATTGCGCGCGAACTCGACCACGGCGAGCTGCATGCCGAGGCAGATGCCGAAGAACGGAACGTTGTTCTGCCGCGCGTAGCCGATAGACAGGATCTTGCCTTCGGTGCCGCGATCGCCGAAGCCGCCAGGCACCAGCACGGCATCGAGGCCCGCCAGGTGCTTGTCGGCGCCGTCTTGCTCTACGGCCTCGGAGTCGATGTACTCGAGGTCGACCTTGCAGTCGTTGGCCAGGCCGCCGTGCACCAGGGACTCGTGCAGCGATTTGTACGAGTCTTTGAGGTGAACGTACTTGCCCACCACGCCAATGCGCACGACGCCTTTGGAGGGCTTCTTGAAGCGCTCCACCACGCGATGCCAAACGGCCACGTCGGGCTGCCGGCTCCAGATGTTCAGGTGCTCGGCGATGAGGTCGTCGAGGCCCTCGGCGTGGAGCTTGGCTGGAAGATCGTAGATGCAGTCGACGTCGATGGCGGAGATGACGGCCTCGACACTGACGTTGGAGAACAGAGCGATCTTCTCTTTGGTGCCGCGGGACAGGGGGGTCTTGGTGCGGCAGATCAAGATGTCGGGCTGGATGCCGATTTCGCGCATCTCTTTGACGGAGTGCTGCGTGGGCTTGGTCTTCATTTCGCCGGCGGTCTCGATGTACGGGACGAGCGTCACGTGCATGGACAGGGCGTTCTCGCGGCCGGCTTCGATCTTGATCTGCCGGATCGCCTCGAGGAAGGGCAACGATTCGATGTCGCCGACGGTGCCGCCGACCTCGATGATCGCGACATCGACGTTGGCGCCGTCGGTGCAGTCTTGCACCCGGGCTTTGATCTCGTCGGTGATGTGCGGGATGACCTGCACCGTGGCGCCCAAGTATTCGCCCCGGCGCTCTTTGGAGATGACGGCCTCGTAGATGCGGCCGGTGGTGATGTTGTTCTGCCGGGTCATCTTGGCGGTGGTGAACCGCTCGTAGTGCCCGAGGTCCAGGTCTGTCTCGGCGCCGTCGTCGGTGACGAACACCTCGCCGTGCTGGTAGGGGCTCATGGTGCCCGGATCCACGTTGATGTACGGGTCCAGCTTCATGTGCGTGACCCGCAAACCCCGGGCCTCGAGCAGCGCGCCCACGGATGCCGAGGCGAGACCCTTACCGATGGAGGAGACAACTCCGCCGGTCACGAACACGTATTTGGTGCGCTTTCGGCTCATGGGCGATCCCTTCTCCTTTGACGGAACGCCCAGTTAGCATAGCGAAAACGCTCTGGCGAGAGCCCCGGGCAACCCGTCGCTCGATTGCGGGCCCGGAGCGCTGCCAAGGCCAAAATGGCCAGCGGACGCCGGCTCCCGACACGGGAGCCGCCGCGGTGCGCTTCATGGTGTACCTTGCCCCGGTGCATCTTGTGGCCGGTCGATATGAAATCCTGGCGCCATTGGGCGTCGGCGGCTTCGCGACGGTCTATCGGGCGCGAGACCAGCGGCTCCTGACCGATGTCGCCCTCAAGTTGATCCCCGCGGGCGACGACGCCGAGTCGGCCCTTGGGCGTCTGTCCAGCACTGCGCCGTCGTTGTCTCGTGTGCAGAGCCGGTTCATCGCCCAGATGCTCGACTTTGGCCGCGACGAGACCAACGGCGTCTATGTGGTCACGGAGCTCATCGACGGCGTCCCGTTGTCCGTCGAGGGCCTGGGCCGCACCCTTTCGGCACAACAGATCCTCCGCGTGGCCCGGGCGCTCTTCGAAGGGCTCGCGGCAGCGCACGCCCTGGGCACCACCCATGGCGACATCAAGCCCACCAACGTCTTGGTGCCACGGCAGGCCCAGGGGTTGGACCTCGTCAAGATCACCGACTTTGGTGTGGCGCAGCGGCACGCGCGGCACGAGATCGACGGCATGCTCGGGCACCCGAAAACCACCGGGCCGGCGGTTTTTGGTACCCCAGCGTTCATGGCGCCCGAGCAGCTGGTCGGCGGTGAACTTGGGCCACACACCGACGTGTTTGCGGCCGCGTTGCTCCTGTTCGGGCTGCTCGGTCTTGGCGACCCCTTCGTCGCGGGTGGTGGCCGCGAGCAGTTGCGCGCGCGGGTGCTGGGCACACCCGACTTGCTCCACCGGGCCGCGGACCCGCTGCCGGCGCTGCTTGGTCCGATGTTGGCCCGGGAGCCCGACACACGACTCCAAGACGCCCGGGCCGCGCTCGCGGCGTTGCTCGAGCTCTCCTCGCCTCGGGCCGATCTGTCGAGCTACCTCGACGAAGACGATTCGCCGACGAGCGTCCGCGCCCGTCCCCGGAGCCTCGCGCCGGCGCAATCGCTCCACGGAACCCTTGCACCGCCCACCAAGTCCATGCCGCCGTTGGGCACTGCGCTCGCATTGACCGGGGTGCCCGCGCCGATGCCCACGGTCGATGCCCTCGACACGGGACCCAGCGGCAGCATCTCGGGGCCGCCCTCTTCTGCCGTCCCGCTGGCGCTCGCCCCGCGTCCGCTGCGGCTCGTGGTCTTGCCCCAAGACCCATCGACGGCGCTGTTCGACGTCCTGTCTGCCCTCGATTTGCCCATGCTCGACGCCTTGGCGCGTCGCGAGCGGGGCAACGCCATGGGGCGCATCGCTCGGGCCGTCTCCCTCGCGTTGCGCTTGGAGCTCGACGCCGCAGCGCTGATCTTGGAGCCCTTGCTGGCGTCGTCGCCCGTGGCCCGGGCGGCGGCGGTGGCGCTCGTTGCGCCCTTGGCCAAACGCACCACCCGGGCGCGCATCGACACGGACCTCGAAGACCGCTGGACCGACGCTGTCGATCCGGAGCTGGGCGCGCTGTTCTCGGCGTTATCTGTGGTGACCACGCCCGCCGACGGTACTCCGCGCCTCGAAGAGCGCCTTTTGCGCTCCCAGCGCCGCATCACGGACCTTGATGCCCATGGCGAGTCGCGGCTCTCGCGTACCCTGGCACTCGCGGAGCTTTGTCTGCAAACGCGGCAGCGGCCCGTGTTGGCGCGCACCGGCGTGGCCGAGGCCAACGCTCTCAACGAGAGTGACGGCACCCGGGGCACCATGCTGGAGCGCTACCTCCGTAACGTGTATCTTGCAGACATATCGTTCCCCCTCAAAGACGCGGTCTCGGCGGCGGAACATGGCGCCGCGATCCGCACGGCCCAAGACGCTGGAGCCACGCTGCTGGAGCTTGCAGCCACCGTGTTGCCCGATGCCACGCACACACCCACTTTTGTGGGGGCGCAGGCCCTCGAGCGGGGGGCCTTCTTGGTTTCGCACGCCGATGCGCCACACGCCGAGCTTCGCGCCGAGTGGCTTCGGGGCATCGCAGAGCTGTTCTTTGGCCGCTACGAGCTTGCGCAGGAGCGCTTCGGGCGAGCGCTGTCCGTCGCGCAGACGGAGCGGGCCTTCGACCTCGAAGCAGGGCCGTCTTCGTGGCTCGCCATTGCCGAGCTTGCCGCGGCCCGGGGGGCCCGGGGCTCCGAGCGGCTTCGGCACGCCGCGCTGCTGCGGCCCAACGGCCCCACCAGCGCCGCCATGGTGGCGTTTGCCGTGGCCGTCGGCCTTGGCACCCAGGGCGACCTGCCCGGCGTCCTCGCCGAGCTCGGCAAAGCGTCTCAGGTCTCTTTGGGCGCCGCGCGGCTGTTTCGCGATGGCGTCCACTTCTTGCGTGTGTGTGTGGCGGGGGTTCGCGAGGGGCAAGGCGTGGTGGATGCCGCCGCCAGTGACATGTTGAGCCGGGTCCAGCGGGGCGAGCTCGTGGTCTACGAGTGGGCGGACGTGCTGGTGGCGGCCCTCGAGGGCGCTCCGGAGCCCCTGCGGCGTAGCGCCGCGGCCCTGCAGTCAGCGCTCGACCCCCTGCGTCTCAAGGCCCGGGAGACCGGCGCCCCGCCTTCCTGAACCTGGCGTTTGTGTGGCATGCTGCGCGCATCCGGCATGGCAAACGAACACAGCGGCATCACGGGCTTCGACTCCTACCACTTCGTCGTCGAGAACATCGATCGATCGCATGCGTTCTACACGCAAAAGCTCGACATGAAAGAGGTGTCCTGCGCCGGGCCCGAGCTGGTGCAGCGTAGCGGGCAGGTGTCTCGGGTGTTTGGCGCGGGCGACGTCCGCGTTTGCGTGTCTACCCCGCTTACACAGAACTCGAAGGCGTCGCGGTACCTGCGCCGGCACCCCAGCGGCATCATGAGCCTCGCGTTTCGCGTAAAGGACCTGGACGCCACCATGGCCTACCTGGAGGCGCGGGGGGGCACGTTCCTGTCCGATCCCGTCACCGACACCACGCCGTCCGGCGGGCGCTATCGCGCTGTCGAAATTGCAACGCCCCTGGGCGACGTCGCTTTCCGTTTCGTCGAGCGGCAAGACTACCCGGGCTTCGCTCCGGGTTTCGTCGATGCCGGGGTTGGCAATGCCGGTCGCCCGGAGAACATGTTTGGCATCGCCCGCATCGACCACGTCACCAGCAACGGTCTCACCATGCAGCCCATCGTGGCGTGGTACCGCGACCTCCTGGGCTTCGAGCCGTTCTGGGACATCAGCTTTCACACCAAAGACGTCATGGCCGCGCGTACCTCGGGGTCCGGGCTCCGCTCCATCGTCATGTGGGACAAGGTCAGCGGGGTCAAGTTCGCCACCAACGAGCCGCTGCGCCCCTTCTTCCGCGACTCGCAGATCGCCAAGTTCGTCGACGACAACCACGGCAACGGCGTCCAGCACATTGCATTCGCTGTCGACAACATCATCTGGAGCGTCGAAGAGCTGGCGCGCCGGGGCGTCGAGTTCATGAAGACCCCCAAATCCTACTTCGATGATCTGCCCGGTCGATTGGAGAAGCTCGGCATCACCAACGTCAAACAAGAGCTCAAAGAGCTCGAGCGCCTGCAGATCCTCGTCGACGGCAGCCACGACAAGTACATGCTCCAGATTTTCATGCGCGAGGCCGCAGCGCTCTACGACGAAGTGCGCGCGGGCCCGTTCTTCTACGAGATCATCCAGCGCTGCGGGGACGAGGGCTTTGGCTACGGCAACTTCCGGGCGCTCTTCGAGAGCATCGAGCGGGCGCAGAAGGCCGCAGCAGCAGTGCCCGGCGCCTGAGCCTTCGTACCGGCCTAAGGCCGCGCTCGGCCTGGGCGCCGGCGTGCGTTCTCCAGGGCCTCGTGTTCCTGCTTCAGCCGCTATTTCAGGTTGGCGAGATCGCCGTAGCGGCCATCGGCGCTGGGCATGTAGGCCTGCGCCCGAGGCCCCAGTACGGCCACGTGACGCTCGTAGAACAGGGGGATCCATAGTGCCTTTTCCAACACCAGATCATCGAGTGCCGCGTAGATGCGACGCCGGGCCGTCAGGTCTTGTTCGCTAGCGCCGCGGTCGAGCAAGGCGTCGAGCTCGGGGACGCTGACGCGTGCCCGGTTGGAGCCGTAGGGTGGGATCTGCGCGCTGTGCAGGAACACGCGGAAGGTGTTGGGCTCGGCGATTTCGGGTAGCTGCAACGTGGCAAGCTCGAACTCGCCGGCATTCAGTCGCGCGAGCAGACTTCCGAGCTCGAGAGGTACCACCTCTACGGTCACGCCAATGTCCGCCAACATTTGCGCCATGGTGCGCGCGATGGTGCCGCGCAGTCGGTCCGTAGATGTGGACAACGTGAGCTTGAGCGCCGTGACCCCCGCGCTACGCAAGAGGGCCCGGGCACCCTCGGGGTCGAAGGCGAGCGCAGGGCGCTCCGTGCGCGCCCAGTGCCCCTCGGGCAGCAGCGACGAGGCCGGCGTGGCCGTCTCGGACAGAAGCGTACGGGCGATGCGGGCGCGATCGATGCCCATGGACAGGGCCCGGCGAACCCGGGCGTCGCCAAGCGCTCCGCGGTCCGTGCGCGCCATCATGTACGTGAGGTTTGCACCCTTCTGGGACTGGAAGAACAACCCCTCGCGACCGCGGAGCGCCGGCAGCAGCGTGGGCGAGATCCCGTTCTGCACCATGTCTGCGCGCCCGGACAGCAGCCTGAGGGCGCGGGCGTTTTCGTCTTTGACCGTGCGTAGGGTGACGGCCAGGGCTGGGGCCGGCGCAATACCGTTGCCCGCGGGAAAAAGCGCAAGCTCGCCGGGACGCATGGCCGCGACGCGGTAGGGGCCCAATCCGTCGAGGGTATCGCCCCGGCCGGGCGATGATGCCGCTTGGTCCGCGCGCAAGATGGGGACTTCGAGCGCCGAGAGCAGTGTCGCGTGCGGTCGCTTGAGCACGAAGCGGAGGTCGCCCTTGTCTTCGATGATGCTGTCGATGGGCTCGACCACGTGCCCGAAACGCGACGTCCGGAAGGCGGCGAAGGTGGCGATGACGTCTTGGGCACCCAAAGCCTTGCCGTCGTGAAAACGTGCGTTTGGCCGTAGCTTCACGCGCAAGGCGAGCGGCCCCTCCCAGACGAAGCTCTCGGCGAGCAGCGGAAATGGTTCCAGCGTCTGCGGATGAAGGCCCGCGAGCCCCGCATGCACCAGGCGCGACGCCCGCAGCGAGGCCGCGTCCGTCGCGGCCCGGGGGTCGATGCTCTCGACCTCCGTGGGCAAAAGCACCTCGAGCGGCCCGCTGGCGCTGCCGCTGTGGCAGGCCCCGAGCCCCAGCAGCGCTCCCAGGGCCAACAACGTCCGCACTTGGTTCCCGGGCGCCTTGCGCGTACAACCAGGGACGTGGGAATCCGGACGCGACTTTCCTTGTTTGGGGCCATGCTCTTGTGCCTGGCGCCGCATCAAGGGCAGGCCCAGGGCGCTGCCGATGCGGCGGAGCCCGGCGCCGAGGCGGAGCTGGACGCTGCCGTAAAGACTCTGGTTCACGACCGGGGGCTGCGCGAGGCGTCGGTGAGCGTGTCCATCGTCGATGTCGACTCTGGTCGAACGCTTGGTAGTCATCAAGAACACGTTCCGCAAAATCCCGCCTCGAACCAGAAGCTTTATACCGCCGCGTGTGCGCTTGCCACTTTGCGCCCGGATCACCGCTACGTCACCACTTTGTCGGGCACCGTGCGCGGTTCGGCGGCCCAAGGCCTGGTGCTCCGGGGCCACGGAGACCCTTCGCTCGACACCGCGGACTTGTACGGAATGGCCGCCGAGCTCAAGGCCCGTGGCGTGCGTCGCGTCGAGGGCGACCTGCAGGTGGATCAGCGCGCTTTCGACGATCAGACCACACCGGCGGGGTTCGAGCAGCAGCCCTCGGAGTGGGCGTCGTTTCGCGCGCCGGTGAGCGCCGTCGCCGTGCACGAAAACACCGTGACGCTCACCGTGCGTCCGCAAGAGGCTGGTGCCCCGGCGCTGGTGGCCTTCGACCCGCCGGGCTTCGTCGACGTCGAGGGCTCTGTGCTCACCACCGAGTCCGGCGACGCCGTCACGCTCCTTTTGTCTCCCAATGGGCGGAGGCTCTCGGCAAAGGTTGGTGGCACTGCCGGCCGCGACGCGCGCATGCTCCGGTATGTGCGTCGCGTCGAAGACCCGCAATTGCTGGCCGGTTACGCCATGCGCGCCGTGCTCGAAGACCTGGGCATCAAGGTGCAAGGGTCCGTGTCGTTGGCCACTGGCAACGCGCGCGGCGCGGTGCTCGCCAAGCACGCATCGGCGCCGTTGGGCGAGCTGGTCACTCAGCTTGGCAAGCAGAGCGACAACTTCTACGCCGAGATGATCTTCAAGTCCCTGGCCGCAGAGGTCAAGGGCAAGCCCGCCAAAGGGCTCGACGCCGCCCAGGTGCTCAGCAAGTGCATCGAAGCGCGCGGCGCATCGGACACCGGCGTGTCCTTCAAGAACGGCTCTGGCCTCTTCGACAGCAATCGCGCCACGGCGGCCAGCCTCACGGCGCTGCTGCGTGGTGCGTACCGAGACGCAGCCATCTCGTCCGAGTTCGTGGCGCAGTTGGCCGTGGGCGGCGTCGATGGCACGTTGCATCGACGGTTCCACGATCTGCGCGCCCATCGGGCCGTGCGCGCCAAGACCGGCACCCTCGACGACGTGATCGCGTTGTCGGGCTATGTGCTCGGGCCGCCAGGCAAGGGGCCGGTGGCGTTTTCGGTGCTCATCAACAAAGTGTCGGGGCACGGCGCACAGGCCCGGGCCGCCACCGACACCTTGGTCACGCAGATTCATCGCAGGCAGTGGGGGAAGGAGCGCACACCATGAACCATCGATACCTCTTCGGCGCCGCAGCCGTCACAACGGCCCTGTTGGGCCTTGCGGTCGCCTGCTCCGAATCATCGTCGTCGTCGTCGAGCTCCTCCGGTGGCGCTGCGCCGACGCCGGACGCGCAAGGCGGCGTCGCGGACGCTGGGTTCATCCCCGAGGATCCACCCGGCGACCCGCCGGACGCCGGCAAAGATGCAGCCAAAGACGCCGCCAAAGACACAGGCGCCCCCAAAGACGGCTCGGCGGACAGCGCTACCAACACTGACGCCGGATCCTTGGCGCCGTGCACGTTCAATCGCGAGTGCCCCAGCACCGAGCGCTGCGAGTGCAACAACGGTGACTGTGCCTGCCGCGTCGGGGCGCGGGGCACGGGGCAAAACGGTGTGACCTCTTGCGAGGCCGGCAACGATTGCGAGAGCTCCCTCTGCGTCGAAGGCCAAGGCGGCGCCTACTATTGCTCTGGCGAGTGCGACGCGGCGGCAGACTGTAAGTCCAAGCTCCCGGTGTGCTCCAACATCGCGTTCATCGGAAAGATCTGCGTGCGACAACCCTGAGGCCCCGGTCCTCAAGAAAGAAAGCGACAAAGCCCCGCCGCGCAGCACGCTCGCCGCGTGGAGCCAAGCGGGTCGGCGGTCAGGTGCTGGGCGCCGCAGCGGGCAGCCACTGGTCGTCTTGCAGCACGTAGCGGGACAACCCTGGCACCCGGGGTTCGGGGATGGGGTGCGCCGGATCACCAGGCAGGGCGAGCGCAAGCTGCGTTGCGCTCCCCAGCGGGGTGCGCACGAGAACGGGACAGATGGGATCGAGGTTCGCGCCTTGGGCGTAGGCCCGCACCTCGGCGAAGTTGTGCAAGGTCGACAGCACCTCGAGGGAGCGGTGCGTAGGCGGAAAGAGCGCAAGCTCCTTCTGCAGGAAACCGCGCAGCACCTCGGCGGGCGTTGCCCAGAAGCTTCGGATGGTCTCGTGGTCGTCGTGCGCGCCCTCTTGTGCTTCGGGGCATAGCAGCACGAAGAACTTGGTATCGAAACGTCGCGTCTCGGCCTCCGGTGTCACCCAGCGTGCGAAGGGCAACACGTCGCCAAGGTCGAGCTGCAAGCCGCGTGTGCGAAGGGCGCTCGCAAAGGGCTCGGTTTTGATGGCCTGGCGCAGCGCCGCGATGGACGCCGGGTCCCGCAGAGGCGAGGTGGCCAAGATGCCCGCTTCTTCGATGGTCTCTCGGCAGGCGGCAACGTACGACGCCCGGTCGAAGGCCTCGCTGCGGCGGTGCGCCGGCAATGTGGCCAGCTGCTCCCAGCTCGGGTCGTGGTCGTGCGCGTCGACCTTGCCGCCGGGGAACACCACGGCGCCTCCCAGGAAGGCCGACTGCTGGCTGCGTTGCACGCAGAACACCTGCAGTTCGTTGTCGCGTTCGCGCAGAACGATAACTGTGCTTGCCTCCCGGGCCTTTTGAACCTCGCCACCTTCAGAAAACGAGAGCGTCATATGTACCGCGCGCGTCGGCGCTCCTCTTCGTGTCGTGCCAAAATGCGGGCGGAAGCTTCTTTCGTCTCGATCCATACGATGCTGCGGTCGTCTTCGGGCTCTTCTTGGAACGCCGGCAGCGCAACGTCGATGCCAATGATCTCCCCATGGCGCCCCGGCAGTTCGGCCACGGCGCGCCGCGCCCTTAGGTCGTCGATGAGCGCACGCAGTCGCTGGACGCTTGCTCGAAACCGCGGCTCGTCGAACACGGCCCGTTTGCCAAGGCCCAGCGCTACGATCTTGTCGAAGGGCAGGCGTGGGGCTCCGGGCATCATCAGGGTCTCCCCCAATGCGCCGCCAAAGAAGCCCTGGGCCAAGGCTCGGCTGATGGCGTTGCCCAGGCGAAAGTCGACGAGTCCCGCAGGTCCGCGCAGGGGCCTGCCGTCTTCCCAAACGCACACCACCAAGAGCTCGGCGTTTTGCTCGTCGAGCCGGTGCAGGTTGGGTTCGACGAAGAACGGCTCGAACATGTGGCAGAGCGTTGCCTTCGGTCGTCTACGAAGTTCGCGAAAGATCCGTGGCGACGCGGCTGAGCACGCCGTTGATGAACGCTGGCGACTCTTCGGTGCCAAAGGCTTTGGCGAGCTCGACCGCTTCGTCGAGGATCACGGCCTTCGGCACGTCTGTCTGGTGCATGAGCTCCCAGGTGGCCAGGCGCAGAATATTGCGGTCGACGCGCGCCATGCGCTCGATGCGCCAGTTCTCCGAGGCGGTGCGAATCTGCGTGTCGATGGTGCCGAGTTTCTCGAAGACACCCATGGCCGCAGCGTCCGCGTAGGCCCGTCCCTCGACGTCACCTTCGAAGTTGCGCCAGAAATCTTGCATCAGGCGCCCCATGTCGCTGGTGCCTTGGGCCACGTCCAGCGCGAAGAGCATCTGCAGTGCGGCCTGCCGGCCAGAATGCCGCGCGCCCATGGGCTAGAGCCCCGCGGCCGAGAGGGCCTGCGCGAGGGACGCCATCTCGATGGCCGAGACCGCAGCGTCCCAACCCTTGTTGCCAGCTTTGGTGCCGGCGCGCTCGATGGCCTGCTCGATGTTCTCGGTGGTGAGGACGCCGAAGGACACGGGAACGCCCGTGTCCATGGAGACGTGGGCAACGCCCTTGGAGACCTCGGCGGCCACGTAGTCGAAGTGCGGGGTGGAGCCCCGGATCACCGCGGCCAGGGCAATGATGCCGTCTTGTTTGGCCTGCGCCAACCGGCGAACCACGACCGGAATCTCCCAAGCACCGGGCACGCGCACGAGCGTGACGTTCTTGGGGTCGGCGCCGTGGCGCGAGAGGGCGTCCATGGCACCTTCGACCAGCCGGTCGACAATGAAGTGATTGAAGCGGCTGGCCACGATGGCGAAGCGAGCTCCGGCGGGGACCTGCAGTGTGCCTTCCACTGTTCGATGGGCGCTCATTGATGTGACCGCGCTTTTGCCATGATCGGCTCCATTACGCAAAGGGACTCAGGGCCACCCGTTCGATGACCTGGAGACCAAAACCGGTGATCCCGGCAATTTTTCGCGGATTGTTGGTGAGCAGCCGGAGCTTTTGCACCCCCAAGTCCGACAACACCTGGGCCCCGAGGCCGAACTCGCGCAGGGGGCTGTCGTCGTTGGCGGCGGGCACTTCGGTGTGCTCTTTTCGCTGGCCGTACGCTTCGAGCTCTTGTGCGGCATTGCCGCGGGCCGGCAGGTACACGATGACGCCCCGGCCTTCGGCCTCGATCATGCCAATGGCCTCGCGCAAGTGCCGGCCGCCGTCGCGCGGTGTGGACGCAAAGACGTCGGCGAGCGAGGAGCCCGCGTGCACCCGGCACAAGACCGGTGACGCGTCGTCGATGACGCCCTTGTAGAGCGCCAGGAACTGACGACCGCCCTCTTCGGCTTGGTAGGCAACGGCGTTCCAGTCGGTTCCGGTGGCGTCGAGCTTGACGGTTTGCGTGCGCACCCGCTTGACCAATCGCTCGGTGTGCAACCGGTACTGGATCATGTCGGCGATGGTGACGATGCGCAGGTTGTGCTCGGCGCCAAAGCGCTCGAGGTCTGGCATGCGCGCCATGGTGCCGTCGTCGTTCATGATCTCGCAGATGACGCCGGCGGGGGTGAGCCCGGCCATGCGGGCCAGGTCCACGGAGCCCTCGGTCTGGCCCGTGCGCACCAACACGCCGCCCTTGCGCGCTCGCAGCGGGAACACGTGCCCCGGGGTCACGAAGTCTTCGGGCTTGCTGGTGCCAAGGGCCGCCAGGCGCATGGTGTGCGCGCGGTCGTGGGCACTGATGCCCGTGGAGACGCCGTGTTTGGCCTCGATGCTCACGGTGAACGCGGTGCCCAGCTGCGGCCCGCCGCGGCCTGGGGCCTGCATCATGGGCAAGCGAAGGCGCTCCACCTGCTCTTCTTCGAGGGTGAGGCAGATGAGGCCGCGGCCATGTTTGGCCATGAAGTTGACGGACTCGGGATTGACGAACTGCGCGGCCATGCACAAGTCGCCCTCGTTCTCGCGGTCTTCGTCGTCGACCAAGATGACCATGCGACCCGCACGGATGTCGGCAATGGCGGCGTTGACCCGCTCGATGATCTGCGGGGAGGGGCTCTGAACGGGGGGGTGGGTCATAGGTATCCGGCGCCCTTGAGCGCGACGAGCATGCTCTCGTCGCCCTTTGGATGATGGAGGGCGCCCAAAAGTCTCTCGCAGTAACGCGCAAGCACGTCGACCTCGAGATTTACCGGGGCGCCAACGTCGAGGCCACCCAAGCCCGTGCGGGCCTCGGTGTGGGGAATGATGGCCAACTGGAACGTGGCGGGAAACACGGCGTTGACCGTGAGGCTGACGCCGTTGACGGTGATGGACCCCTTGCTGGCGATGTAGCGCTCGAGCTCGGGTGGCACCCTGAAAGTAAGGCGCAGCGCGTCGTCGATGCTCTCCTTGCGATCGAGGTGGCCCACACCGTCGACGTGGCCCGACACGAAGTGCCCGCCGAGGCGGCCGCCGGCGGGGAGTGCGCGCTCGAGGTTGACGTGGGCGCCGGTTGGCAGGCGCCCAAGGGTGGTCAAATCCAGGGTCTCGAAGGACGCGTCCGCAAAAAAACCAGTGTTGTCCATGGTGTCCACCGTCAGGCAGACACCATCCACGGCGATGGACTCGCCCAGCACCAGTGGGGAAAATGGGGCGCGAATGAACAACCGCGCGCCACGGCCGCGCGCCACGCGGCTTACCAAGGTTCCCCGCGCTTCGACCAGGCCAGTAAACAAGGTGGCACGTATCTAGTGCCTTAGGGTCCGGCCGTAAATGGGTGTGCCCCGGTGGACGGCCCGGGAGCGTTTTTGCCGCGGCGGGAAAAAGACTGGCCCCCAGAACGTTGCATCCATGGGTTCCGCAGGGGACAATCAAGGCAAGGGCATATGAAAGTCGCAGCGACGACCTCGGCGATGGTTGTGACGGCCGCCGTGCTCCTTTCGGGCTGCGGACCAAGCTATCGCATGCTCCGCGATGGAGATTCTCGCTTCGAGCACTGCTACGCGCTCGACGAGCGCACCGATGTCGATGCGCAGGAGCGGGCGCAGTGTTGGGAGCGCTTCGCCGATGCGAAGTACCCAGGCCAAGGTGTCGACCGCACGCGTTATGCCGTTGGGCGTGTCCAAGCGCTCCGCAGCCTTTCCTCCCGCGGTACGCCGAATCCGGGGGCCCCCGTGGCCATGAACACGCAGGCGCTCTCCGTGCACGCGCAGGCGCCAGCCAATGCCTTCGTCCCGCCGCCCAACATCGTGCGCCTAGGCGATGCAGGCGTGTCCAAAGAGAGCCAAGCACAAGGCTCCGGCGTCTGCCGCGGCAGTTGTTACGACGCATGGAGCCAGTGTCGCCGCCGCGCATGCCAGCGAACCGAGAGCGATGGCGCGTCGGATTGCGATGCCTGCGACCGCGTGTACGGCGCTTGCGCCAAAGGTTGTGCCGGTCCGGACGCCAAGGGCAGCGTCTCTGGCGGGTAGCGACTCGCGCCTCGCGACCTAACGCAGCGCGTGTCGCGCACCGCGTCGGACCGAAGCTAACTGCGTAAGCAATTACGCTAAGTTATTCGTAGTCCTTAAACTAGACAGTGAAGAAAATAGCCCCATACTTAGTCTTACGAACATGGGGAAAGTTGTTGGTTCCCCACATGGCGCATTGCGCGTC
>JBIKNA010000555.1:0-4366 GCA_044358965.1 Polyangiaceae bacterium | reverse complement strand
TTGGCAGCATCAAGACGGCAACCTGCCTGGGTGGCGGCCTCGCACGGATCAAAGACCCCGAACTCCTGGCGCGGATGCAGGCAAACCACGCGCGGTGGCCCGTGCACCCCACAAGCAGCTACACAAGAAAAGTTGCACTCTACACATCGCTCCTGGCCCCGCGGGAGCCGCACGTGTACCGGCTCTTTGCGGCAGCCTGCGAACGCCTGGCCGGAGGGCTCGACCGCGCCGTCATGGGCATGACCCGAGGCTTTCCGGCCGACGATTTACCAGGCTTCTTGCATAGCCTGCGCCGGCGGCCCGCGGCCCCCATGTTGCAGTTGCTCGCGCGGCGCCTCGGGGCCTTTCAGCGCAGCCGCGTCGAGGCACGTGCCCAGGCGGGCGAAGACGTTCGGCGGGCGCTGCTGGGGCGCGTCGAAATGCTGGGACAAAGCCAGGAAGCCCGCACGCACTGGCTGTTTGCCGTCTTGTTGCACGATCCGGCCTCGCACATTCTTCCGCTACGGCGCGCGGGCTTCGACGCCGCGCGCGGAGCCACCAGCATCGCCGCGATTCCCGCCCCGGACGAGCGACCAGAGCTCGCGCCCAGGGCGGCGCAGCGCGTGATGGAGCGCATCCTGTTTCTACCGGTGTACCCGGAGATCCCCGCGGCCGATCGCGCGCGCCTCGCCGAGCACATCGGCGAGAGATGCAGAACGCCCAGTGAAACACGCGTCTACTCCTGAGCGTGCGGTCTACCCGCCGCGTACCAGGCGGCCACTCTTGTAGTCGTCGATGGCTTGTTTGATCTCGGCGTCGGTATTCATGACGAAGGGGCCGTAGCGGGCCACCGGCTCTCCCAGGGGCCGCCCGGCGAAAACCAGAGCGCGTCCGCCGCCGGAGATCCCTTCGGCCAGAAAGCTGCTTCCGGGGCCAAGCACCGCGAGCTCGCCCTTGCGCACCTCGCGCTTGCTTGGGCCCACGCGCATGGACCCCTGGGTCATGAACACAAACGCGTTGTGTGACTCGGCCAGGGGCTGGGAGAAACTTGCCCCCTTGTCGAGAGACACGTCGATGAACGTGGGCTCAACGTCGATGCCCTGCACCGGGCCCGTGAGGCCGAGGGCGGTGCCCGCGATGACGCGCACCTCTGCGCCCTCGTGGGAGGTCTGCGCGATGCGATCCGGTGGGATGTCTTGGTACCGCGGCGCGATCATCTTGCGCGATGCGGGGAGGTTGACCCACAGCTGAAATCCCCACATGCGGCCGCGCTCTTGCTTGGGCATCTCGGAGTGCACGATGCCGCGTCCGGCGGTCATCCACTGGGCGCTGCCGGGCCCCAGGCGCCCGCGGTTGCCCACGCTGTCCTTGTGCTCCATGGCGCCGTCGATCATGTAGGTGACCGTCTCGAACCCACGGTGCGGGTGATCCGGAAAACCCGCCAGGTAATCATTGGGATCGTCGGTCTGGAACTCGTCGAGCATGAGGAACGGGTCGAGCATGCCGAGGCCGCGGTGCCCCAGGGCACGGCGTAGGCGAACCCCGGCGCCCTCGGTGGTCGGCTGCGAGAGGACCACGTTGGCGACCTCACGGGCGTTGCCCCTTCCCGGCTGCAAGCTTCGCGGCTCGGAGCCCGCCGGAGGCGGCTCCTGCGTGCGACACGCCGAAAGCGACACCGCGGTAGCGCCCATCACGAGCCTGCGTCGGGAAATGTCCATGCCCGGCGGAGTATAGCGCGGCGCGGATTACAGGCGACTTGTCCTTTGCCTTGCGGTCTGGGGGCAAGGCGCGGGACCATGGGGCAGCATGCGGCTTCAGCGGTTTCTCTACGCGCGCAACGGTGATCCGCGGCTCCTTGGCCCCGCCCTGGTGGCGCTCGCGCTCACGGTGGTCTTGGGGCTTGTGGTGGCAGCCGCGTTCCGCACGCAGGAAGCGCCCATGTCCCGCGCGTTGGCGCTGAGCACCACCGGGCACTTTGCTCGCGCCGAGGCCAAGTACCTGGAGATCTTGCGAACGCGGCCCAGCGTCGAGGCAGTGCTTGCCTTCGTCGACAACCACAACGCCGCGCGCATGCGAAGGACCCTGGCAAAGCTCGACCCCGAGGGAATGGGGGCCGGGACCATTGGCGCCGACGCCACGCTCACCGAGGCCGAGGTCGAACGTGTCCTCGAGACCGAGCTTCCGGCACCGCTTTCGCTGCTTGGGCGCTACTGGTACGCGAGCGCGAGAGCCAAGGCCCCCGACGCTTTGGTCAAGCAGCTCCGCGAGGCCGCCGACAGCAATGCACCGCCGGAGGGCTACAATCATGTACTGGCGCTCTCGGCCATGCGCGATGGCAACGGCGAAGAAGCCGCCACGCGCCTCGAGCGCGAGGGTATTTCTCACGCCTCGCGGAGGGCCGACCTCGACCGGGCCATGGATCTCTTTTTGGACCTTGGCCGCTGGGATTACGTGCGCGAGCGGCTGAACGACCCTGCGGTGCAGCGGGCCGTCGACGCCCACACTCACTACCGCGTGGCGGTGCACGACCGAAACTGGAAGCGCGCGGCGAAGTATCACCTGCTCATGTTGAAGCCGCGCTGGCAACTGGGCCCACTGCTCATGAGCCTTGTCACCGCCCTCGCCTGGGGTGTTTTTTGCGCGCGCCTCGGGCATCTGGGCCAGCGGCCAAAATTTCGTGTCCCGCTGTATCTGGCTGCGTTCGTGCTCGGAGTGCTCAGCATCGCGCCCACGCTCACGCTCATCTCCGTGGAAGAAGCCGCGTTGCAGCTCAAAGAGAGCGGCGATCCCCTTCGTGATCTTCTGTTCTTCGTGTTTGGCGTGGGCTTCCGCGAGGAGTTCTCGAAGCTGCTGCTGTTTTTGCCCCTGGTGCCCATCTTGCGGCGTCACGGCGATCGCCTGGACGTGGCCGTCTGCGGCGCCCTCGTGGGGCTTGGCTTCGCCGCCGAGGAAAATGTCGGCTACCTCACAACGGGCGCGCTCAGCACCGGCCTCAGCAGGTTTCTGACGGCGAACTTCTTCCATATGGCGCTCACGGGCACACTGGCCCTCGCCACCGTAGACTTTTTTTCGGACACCGAGAAACATGCCCACACGCTGTCCAAGACCGCGCTCATGGTCATTGGCATGCACGGCCTGTACGACTTCTTGCTCACGCACGGAGAGTTTGGTGGCTCGTACTTGGCCATGACGATCTTCGTGATCCTGACTCGGGTGTTCTTGACGGCGGTGCAAGACGTTCGCCGAGGCGCGGGACGCGGCCTGTCGCTCACGCACACGTTTGTGCTGTCTACGGCGGTGGTCACGGGTGCGACCTACGTGTACGCCGCCAGCGCCGTGGGCTATGGCCTAGGCCTCGCCGTGCTGGCGCAAGGGCTTCTAGGCATCGCCATCATGTTGTTCGTGTTCTTGCGTACGCTGCGCGGCCTGTGATCGTAACCTTGGGATATGCCGAGGCCGCCCTTTAGCGACGCCGAGATCCGGAGCTTCTTCGAAGGCAGGGAGCAGATTGCCCAACCGTCGGAGGAGCGCGTGCTCGCAGACTTGCGCGCCGCGCTCGATGCCGCGGCAGAAGTGCCCCAGCAGGCCTCGGGTGTCGAGACCGCCAAGGAGCTTTCTCCCACGCTCTTGACGGCGCTCTTGCACAACGAACTCGCCGCAGTGCGCGTGCCCGGCTTCTTTCCCGAGGAGGGCACCCGAAAGCTGGCGGCGTTTTTGCGCACACAGACCTTCGAGCGCTGGGACGGCACGGACATGTTCTTTGGGCTCGGCATCCCACGCAACACCATGATGGCCTCGGTCCACGAGTGCCTGCGGTACTTCGAGGCCGCGCGCCCGGCCATGCGTGCGTTGCGCGACGCCGCGGGCGGCACCTCCCCCATCGACCGCTTGCGCCTGGAGCTCGACGAGCTTTGGCCCACCGGCGCCACCGTGAGCACGGCGAACCCCTTTGGGCGCAAGATGCTCGCGGGCCTTGCGCGCTGCATGCGACCCGAAGCCCTGCTTGGCGCCACACGAGCCGAAAAAGAAGACGGCCTCATTCACGTCGACGCGTCGCCCTTTCTGAGCCCCGAGCACGGCGGGTTCACGGCGAATGTTTACGCCGAGGTCCCCGCGGTAGGCGGCGAGCTGTGCGTGTGGCCGGTGTCCCTCGCCGATCCCGAGTCTGTGGCAGACCGCGCCATGGCTTTCTTGCTCGGGAACTCGTTTGACTCTCCGCTCATGGCCGAGGTGCAGAGCACCATGCGAAAGCTCCTGCCTTGGCCCTGCATCATCAAGCCTGTGCCCGGCGATCTCATCATGTTCAACGCCGGTCGCCCGCACGCCGTTCGGGGCTTTACCGAGGGTCTTCGCAGTTCATGCCAGACCTTCATCGAACACGAAGACA
>JBIKNA010000554.1:0-4376 GCA_044358965.1 Polyangiaceae bacterium | reverse complement strand
AAAGAGAAGCCCGACCTGGTGTTGGCCGGCAAACAGGCCGTCGATGGCGACTCCAACCAAGTTGCGCAGCTGCTCGCCGAGTACCTGGGCTGGCCCCAAGCCACCTTCGCCGGCACCATCAAGAGCGAGGGCGACAAGGCCATGATCGTCGGTCGCGAGGTCGACGGCGGCACCATCAAGCTCAAGGTCACGCTCCCGGCGGTCATCTCCGTCGACCTGCGCATCGTGGCTCCCACCAGCGTCCGCAGCATCCACACGGCGGAGTCCCACAAGTACGCCGACGGCGTGCGCTTTGCGCCGCTCATGGCCATCATCGCTGCCAAGAAGAAGCCCATGGCCGAGATGAAGCTCGCGGACCTGGTCGACGGCGCGGCGCTCAAGGTCAAGTACGGCACCTTCGAGCTACCGCCGGCACGCAAGGCCGGCATCAAGGTCAAGACCGTTACCGAGCTGGTCGACAAGCTCAAGAACGAGGCGAAGGCGCTCTAACGAGTGCCCCCAAAGGCCCCGCTTCCAAACGGCCCCAAGGCCAATGTCGAGGCGGGCGTCCCCTCCCCCACAAGCTTTAGTCCCTGGAGATCATCATGAAGAACATCCTCGTTGTCGCCGAGATGCACGGCGGCAAGGTCCGCAAGTCCACCCACAGCGCCATCACCTTCGCCAAGAAGGTCGGCTCACCTTTCACCTTGCTCGTCATGGGCGCCGGAGCCAAAGGCGCCGCCGCCGAGATGACGCAGTTCGGCGCGCAAAAAGTCTTGGTGTGCGACGACGCGTATCTCGAAAACCAAGTGTGCGAGCGTTTCGCGCCCACGGTCACCCAGGTCGCCGGCCAAGGCTTCGACGTGGTCGTCGTCACCGCCAGCTCCTTCGGCAAAGACCTGGCTCCCAGGGTTGCCGCCAAGCTCGGCGCTGGCTACGCCCCGGACATCAGCGATGTCAGCACCGAGGGCGGCAAGCTCACCTTCAAGCGCCCGGTCTTTGCGGGCAATGCCTATGGCAGCGCCGAGCTCCTGACGCCCGTGCAAGTCGTCAGCGTCCGGCAGAGCGAGTTCGCGGCCGCAGAACCGTCCGGTGGCGCGAGCCCCATCGAAGACGTGGCCCTCGCTGCCAAGGACCCGGCTGCGGAGCGCGTCGAGTACCTGGGCCTCGAGGCCGCCAAGAGCGAGCGCCCGGACCTGGGCGAAGCCCGCGTCATCGTTTCCGGTGGCCGCGCCCTCAAGGAGAAGTTTGCCGAGGTGCTCGACCCGTTGGCCAGCCTGCTCAGCGCCGCCGTTGGTGCAAGCCGCGCCGCCTGCGATGCAGGCTACGCCCCTGCCGAGCTGCAGGTCGGACAGACGGGCCGCGTCGTCGCGCCCAAGCTCTATTTCGCCATCGGCATCTCTGGCGCCATCCAGCACCTCGCCGGCATGAAGGGCTCCAAGACCATCGTCGCCATCAACAAAGACGGCGACGCGCCCATCTTCCAGGTGGCCGACTACGGCCTCGTGGCAGATCTGTTCGGCGCGGTGCCCGAGCTCGTGACGGAGCTCAAGAAGGCGCAAGCCTAAGCGCCGCGTGAGCTACCTCGTTCTTGCGCGGAAGTACCGCCCGCAATCGTTCACCGATCTCGTTGGCCAGAGTCACGTCGCACTCACTCTGGCCAGCGCCATCGCGCAAGAGCGCATCGCTCACGCTTTTTTGTTCACCGGCGTCCGAGGCGTAGGCAAGACCACCAGCGCGCGGTTGCTGGCCAAGTGCCTCAACTGCCTCGGCGCCGACGGCCAAGCCAAAGGCCCCACGTCGGAGCCGTGCCAGACATGTGCAGCCTGCACCGAAATCGCCGCAGGCACCGACATGGACGTGCAGGAGATCGACGGCGCCAGCTACAACGGCGTCGACGAAGTCCGAAAGCTCCAAGAGGGCGTGCTCTTCCGCCCGGCGCGAGATCGCTTCAAGATCTACATCGTCGACGAGGTGCACATGCTGTCCAACGCTGCATGGAACG
The DNA here is from genome assembly GCA_044358965.1 of Polyangiaceae bacterium. GTDB lineage: Bacteria > Myxococcota_A > Polyangia > Polyangiales > Polyangiaceae > SXNL01. The sequence continues at coordinate 2,392 of JBIKNA010000554.1, read as the reverse complement.
CGTTCCTCAAGACCCTCGAAGAGCCGCCGCCGCACGTCAAGTTCATCTTCGCGACCACCGAGGTACACAAGGTACCGGTCACGATCTTGAGCCGCTGTCAGCGCTACGATTTCAAGCTCATCGATGCGCTCGTCATCGCCGAGCGCCTCAAAGAGGTGCTGGCGCAAGAGCACATCAAGTACGAGGACGCCGCGCTGTCCATCGTGGCCCGCGAGGCCGCAGGGTCCATGCGCGATGCCATGAGCCTGCTCGATCAGGTGATTGCCTACTCGGGCGCAGACCTCAAGGCCGAAAGCGTGGCCAAGGTGCTCGGCGTCGCCAACCACAAGGCCATGGAAGACCTGCTGGGGGCCCTGCTCGGGGGCGACGCCAGCGCCGTGCTCACACTCATCGACTCCCTGGCCCGCGAAGGCCTGGACATGCTGCATCTGGCCAAAGATGTGCTCGAGCAGCTACGTAACGTTGTGGTGCGCAAGGCCCAGGGCGGCGATGGCCCAGCGCTCGCAGGGCTTCCGGACGAAGAGCGGCGCATGGCCCAGGCCTTGGCCGAGCGCGCCGAGCTCGACGATCTCTTGCGCGTGTATCAGGGTTTTTCCAAAGCCTTCGACGAAGTGGCCCGCAGCGGCCACGTACGGCACGCGCTCGAGATGACCCTGGTGCGTCTGTCCCGACGGCCGGCACTCCTGCCGCTCGACGAGCTGCTCTCTCGCCTTGGCGATCTGGAAAAGCGGCTTGCGGCCGGGGCGCCGCCACCGGGCCCCAAGGGCGGGGGCGGAGGCGGCAGCGGCGCGGGTGCGCGGCGGCCGAGCGTCACCAGCGAGCCTGCCATGTCCTTCGAGTCCTTCATGCCCAAGCCCGGCGCCGCGGGCCCCGGAGCACAGGCGCCCAGCGAGCCCCCGCGCATGCTCCGGGCCATCCCCGGCGAGGGGCGACGCTCCGGAGGCAACAGCGGCGCTGCGGCCGTGCATCTGTTTGTGGCGCCAGAGATCCCGTCGGCGCCCGAATCGTCGGCGCAGCCCGTGAGCGCCCCGTCGGTGCCCCCGCCAGCGCCCGCCGAGACGCCCCCCGACGAGCTACTGGGGCCATGGCGGGCGGTGCTTGCACGCCTGCGCGTCGAGCACTTGCCCTCGGCAGCGGTCTTCGACCACGCGGCGCCTGTCGAGATCAGCAAAGACTTGGTGGTGGTTGCGTTCGAGGCAGCGTCGTTTCTGGGCGGTCAGGCCCAAGCGCCAGTGCATTTCGGGGCCTTCGAGCGCGCCGCCCGGGCACACTTCGGCAACGACGAACTCAAGGTTCGCGTCGACTCTCCCAAAGAGCCGCCGCGCTACGCCAGCGTTGCGGCCATCGAGACCGCCCGCAAGCGTGAGGCCACCGCCGCCGCCAAAAAAGAGGTCGAGACCCACCCCTTGGTTCGCCTCGCCATCGAGCTGTTCGACGGAGAGCTGCGCGAGGTCAAGGTCCCCGAAGACCTGTAAGCACACTGGTGCCGCGGCATCATCGCCCTCGAAGCTCTGGTACACGAGACGTGCGGCCACGGCCCCGGGCAGTTCGGTCCTTCCGGCGCAGTTCCCAAACGCGCTGGGACGCGGTAGGACGTAGGCATGCAGTTTCGCGGCGGAATGAACGAGCTGATGCGCCAAGCCTCGCGCATGCAGCGCAAGATCGAACAAACCAAAAAAGAGGTGGCCGACAAAGAGGTCACTGCGACGGCGCTCGGCGACAAGGTCAAGGCCACGGTCACCTATGCCGGCAAGGTATCTCGCGTCGAGGTCTCCCAAGAGACCCTGGCCGCCGAGGGCCTCGAGATGGTCCTCGACGGCATCTGCGCCGCGGTCAACGGCGCCATCGCCGAAGCCGACAAGGCCATGGAGGCCGAGGTCGAAAAGGCCACCGGCGGCGTCAAGATGCCCGGGATGTTCTAGGGTCATCTGCGCGCGTGAACTCTCTTCGGGTCAAGCGGCTCGTGTCTTTGTTGTCGCGGCTGCCAGGCGTCGGCGAGAAAACAGCGCAGCGCTACGCCATGTTCTTGCTGTCGACGGACGCCAAGCTCACGCACGATCTTGGCGCCGCGCTGTCCGAACTGATGGCGCACGTGCGCACCTGCGAGCGCTGTGGCAACCTGGCCGAGGTCGAAGACCCTTCGCAGCTGTCCACGGAGTGTGCAGTCTGCACCGACGACAAGCGCGATAGACAGCTCTTGTGCGTTGTGGGCAAGGTGCATGACTTGCTTGCCATCGAGCGCACCGGGGCCATGCGCGGCCGGTATTTCGTCCTGGGCAAGCTCTTGTCTCCGCTCGACGGCGTGGGGCCCGAGGCGTTGCCCCTGGCCCGGCTGCTCGAGCGTGTGGCCCAAGACCAGGTCCGTGAGGTCCTGGTGGCCACGCCACCGAGC
>JBIKNA010000162.1:0-14467 GCA_044358965.1 Polyangiaceae bacterium | reverse complement strand
ATCATCGAGGAGCGCATCGAAAGCAGCGCCACGCCTCTGCGCCGCGCCGCCATCGATGGTCCGCGGAGCCTCACCAAGAAGGTGACCGGCCTGCGCCTGGTGCCCGATCCTGGCGCGCGGATCATCGCCGCCGACGAAGGCCTCGAGTTTCGGCACCTGTTCTTCTCCGCCGCAGACTTCTACGAAGACATGGCCTTGGCCGGCGCTGTCGTTTTGGGCATCACCGGCGACGGCATGGAGCTTGGCACCGGTGTGCTGCAGAAGCCGCGTTTTGGCTTCCCCCGGGAGCTCTCGCGCACGCTCCGCCGCGCGCCCACCATCGAGGGTCTGTTTCGCCTCGACTCCACCAAAGACGCGGTAGACGCCGCGAGGCGCCTGGGCGCCAAAGCCTATGAGCGCTCGGAATGGGAACGGGCGCGCCTCGCCGATGCCATCAACCTTGTCGATGGTGGTCGCCCCGCAGGCCGAAGCTGCCTCTGGCGCGCGCTCGCCGAATTGAGCATGGACGCCGGCGCCGCCCAAGAGGTGCTCGTGCTCGGCCTCGACCCTCATGGGCCGGCGCGCGGCGACAAGGAGCCCGGCCACGCGTGGCTTTTGCCACGCCCGGGCACTGTCCGCGTAGGGCCCAAGGCGCCTTCGTTTCCCACGGAGTTCGAGCTTCGGCCCAGCGCCTCGTGATAGCCTCCGGGGGCCCATGCGCTACTACGTGAGCCTTTCCCCCGATCCCGCGGCCCCCCCCACCCTGGTCGATGTCGACGAAATGCCCGACGGCTCCCTGCGCGTCCGCATGGGCGACCGCGACATCGCCGTGGACTCTCGGACGCTGGGCGATGTGCTCTCCCTCCACATCGATGGTCGCGTCGTGGATCTCACCGTCGAGGGCTCCCCCCCGGACCTAGGTCTCATCGCCCGTGGCAGCCGAAGCTATGTCCGCGTGGAGAGCGAGCGAATGAAGGCGGCCAATGCCGCCCGCCAGGGAGGAAACAGTGGTCGCGAGAAGCTGCTGCGGTCGCCGATGCCCGGACGCATCGTCAAGGTCAACGTCGTTGCTGGCGACACGGTGGCCGCAGGGCAGGTCATGCTGGTCGTCGAGGCCATGAAGATGGAGAACGAAGTCAAGGCCAAGGCGGCGGGTGCCGTGGGCGAGGTCTTCGTCAAGGCTGGCGATACCGTCGAAGGCAACGGCAAGCTGCTCGCCTTCGCCTAACGCGCGTGCCATGACCTCTGCGCCGCCACCCTCACCCTACGTGCCTGTGGCCGCGCGTGTGCGCACGGCCCTCTACGGCGGGCTGCTTTTCGCCGGGGGCGAGGCGTTGCGCGTCGTGCTCACCGAGAACGCCACCGCCGCGGTCATCGCGCCGGCGGTGATCGCCGAATGGGGTGCGGGCCGCCTCGGGGTGTCCTGGAGCAACCCACTCGAGCCGATGCCTTCGCTGGCAGACAACGCGCGGCGCCTGGGCCGAGGTGCGGCCATCGGCTTGCTCGGTGCCAGCGTCATCCTCGGCGTCGCGCTGCTCGCAAAAGACGTCACCATCGTCCCCCAGGCTCCAGCCCTGGCGGACGCGCTGCTTGGCATCGTGACGCCGCTGTTTGTGGCCCTGCGGCACGAGCTGTTGGCCCACGGCGTGGTGCTTCGGCTGCTCTTGGGTACCAAGAGCCGGCTCTTGCAAACCGTGGTGCTCAGCCTCGCGTCGGTGGCCTACGCCTGGGGCCAGGGCGCGGCGGCGCCGGCGTTGCCCATGGCGCTGGCTCTCGGCCTGGTCACGAGCACGCTCTACGTCAAAGACCGCGGTGGCTTCCGGGCCCTCGGGGTCCACGCCACGTGGCTGTATGCCACGCAGGTGCTGTTTCGAGGCGGACTGCTCGATGTTCGCCCGGCGGGCGGCCGCTTCACGGGGGCCGCCGGGGTCCTCGGGGGCTCGTGGGCCGCTGGGGCGATCATGTGCGCCGTGGCCCTCTTGGGCATTGGCCTCATGACATTTCCCGCCATGCGACAAAAAAGGGCTCTACCATAGGCATCCGCCATGGCGTTCGAGTCCGACCGCGCCCCTATGGTCCTATCGGACCTCCCGCACCCACCCAGCCGCCAAGGTGGCCCCACGTCCGACCGCAGCGCTGACGTCGAACAAGAAGACTTCTTGTTCCACCTGTATCGCGGCAGCGAGCTCCTTCAGGACAACCGCATCATGGAGGCCAAGGGCGAGCTCGAGAGCGCCCTCAAGCTGTCGCCGCGGGACGCCAAAGGGCAAGATCTCCTCGCCGTCGTCTATTTCCGCCTCGGGCTGTATCCCCGAGCCATCGCCATCTACGAAGAACTACGCAAGAGCGCTCCTCGGGACCCATCGCTCAAGCTCAACCTTGCGCTTTGCTACCTCAAGACCGGCCAGAACGGCGCCGCCCGCACAGAGCTCGAAGAGCTCACCGAGCTCGCCCCCTCGCATACGCGCGCCTGGGGTTACCTCGGGCTGGTCTACGAGCGCGCCGGCGACATCGAGCGAGCAGAACAAGCCTTCGAGCGCGGAGGGCACCCGCTCATGGCGCGGCGCATGGCGGATCGGCGCGGCGCCCGGCAGCAGGATACACGCAGCCAAGATGGCTCCTCCCAAGCACTCCGCGCCGTAGCAGGTGCAGCTTTCGAGGAGCTCGACGCGGGGGAGCTGAGCTTCGCCCTCGCAGAGCCCAGCGCCGACAACGCAGGGGGCCTCGATGCCTCCTGGCAATCGGTCGAGCTCGGGCAATCGGGTGCGCCACCGGCCACCCGTGCGCCCACCACCAAAGACGGTCCCGGCGCGATGACGCCAGCCTCGATGCCCGTGCTTGGCCAGGCCCAGGGTCCGCAAGAGCGACGCCCCACCTTGATGGCGCCGGACCCGCGGCGTGGGGCCGACGACAATGCGCGGAGCGAATTTCCCGCCGATGCGACCATGCCCTCCGCCGAGTCGCCGTTCTTGGGCATGCAGCCCCGGGTGGCGTCACCGGTGGCCGTCGTCAAGGGCTCCCCAGAACTGCCCCTCAGCCGCAACGTCAGCATTCGGCCGCCAGTGCAGCGCCAGCACGATTCGGACCCCGCTCCGCCAACGGCGACGCCTCGGGATCTCATCGATCGTCCATTTCCGGCTGCAGCCCTCCGACCAGCGACACCGCCGCCCCCACCTGCGCCAGATCCGCCGCCGGTGCCCGAGCGCCTGGCCTCCGAGCGCCCAGAACCTGTCGACAACACCCTTCGCCTGCTCGACGAGACCGCGGGCTACGTCTGGCTGCGGCCAAGGCCCGGGGCAGCGAGTTTTGCCGCGCGGCTGTCTGCGGTCCGCGCCATGACGTCCGGTCTTTTTGGCTCGTTGATCGAGCGCCGGACGCGCGCCCGGGGCACCAACGAGCCCATGGGAGGCATCGGCAGTCCCCTCGGCGAACTCAAGGGCGAGGGAGAGGTCTACTTCGGAAGCCGCCCGGGCCATACGCTCGTCGCCCGCACCATCGAGTCGGACGTCTGGTTTCTTCGCGAAGACAACCTCGTTGCCTTCGACCTCGAGCTTGCCTTCGAGAACGGCCGTCTGGGCGCTACGGAGGGCGAATCCATCTCCTTCGTCCAGTTGCGAGGCCACGGGTCGGTGCTCATCGAGTCCAACCGCCCCATGGTCACACTGCCGGTCCGGGAGCGTAGTCTGCTCGTGCGCCGCGAGGCCGTCATCGGCTGGATCGGCCGTTTGGTACCGCGCGCACTCGCCCCCGCCGAGTCCCCCGCGGGGCAGCGAGGCCTCTTCGTATTCGCTGGCGAGGGTCAGGTGATCTTCACACCATGAGTCCTGTCCCCAAGACCGGCGATCGAATCCGCAGGCGGAAGAGCCTGGCCCAAGACGCACTGAACATCCCCAACCTCATCACGTTCGCGCGGATCCTAATGATCCCCGCGTGCCTTTGGTTTCTGGGGAAAGACACGACGAAAGACTGCTTCTGGGCTTCGTTCATCTTCTTTTTGGCCGCCCTCACCGACGCCCTCGACGGCTACCTGGCCCGCAAGCTCGGCGTTGTCAGCGTCCTCGGCAAGCTCTTGGACCCCCTGGCCGACAAGCTCATCGTCATGGCCACGCTTGTCTGGATGACGCCCATGGGCCGCGTCCCTGCGTGGGTGGTCGTGGTGCTGCTCGGCCGCGAAATCAGCATCACCGGTCTGCGCTCCGTGGCCGCCAGCGAGGGCGTGGTCATTTCTGCGGGCCAAGAGGGCAAGGTCAAGACGGCCCTACAGATGATCGGCATCGTTTGTTTGCTGTTGGGCTACCCGTACCACCTGTCCTACGCAGGCATCGACCTCGGCATCATCGACCTCTGTCGTGTAGGACGGGCGCTGGTTTATCTATCGCTCGTGTTCTCGGTGGCCAGCGCCGCCGAATACACCAAGCTGTTTGCCGAGGCCGTCGACGCCAAAGATCGAAAATTGGCGGCCGAACGGAGTAGCAGCCGAGACCTCGGCCACGACGAGGCCTGAGAGGGCCGCCCCTTGTGCCGCGATGCAATAGGCGGCCACGGTGGTGACATCAAGAGGCCCTGCCCCCACGCTAACCGGCTGTTTTTGCTGGCGCGGCGCCCCCTTTGTTGGCAGTGTGCGGGCACTGTGAATCCCCGTCGTATGCGCTCGATTGTCGCTACCTTGCTGTGCCTGCTGGGCGCGGGGTTGCTCGCTGTGGCTTGCTCCAACAACGGCGAGGGCGAGCGTTGTGAGCTCAACTCCTCGAACAGCGGCAACGACGACTGCCAAGACGGTCTCGTGTGCACCCAAGTTCCGGGCGCCCGCTCTGCGCTCTGCTGCCCCGCCGACCGCAGCAAGTCTTCGAGCGCAGAATGCCGCGGCGGCGCCAACGTGGGCGATGCGGCGCAGCCAACCCCCGTCGATGCCGGCAGCACCTCCGACGCTGCGCCAACGGACGCCAGCACCACCTCCGACGCTGCCGCAACGGACGCGGCCAACGGCGGCTAACGTGCCGGCACTGGCGCAGCACGCCCGTGATGCCCTGTTCTTGGCACTGACCATGTCACTGCCCATTGTGGTCGCCGCGGCGGTCGTCGGAATCTTCGTGGCCATGTTCCAGGCCGCATCCCAAATCCAAGACCCTACGGTGGCGCATTTGCCGCGCCTCATCGCCGTCGTGGGCGCCTTGCTCGCGCTCGGCCCGTGGCTTGCGCGCCTGCTTGGCACCTTCGCCGAGCGCATGTTCTTGGCCGCCGGCACCATCCACTGACCCCCGTGACCACCGCAAAAGCAAGCGGCGCCAGTAAGTCCAAGGCCAAGGTCAAGGCCGTGCGCGCAAAGTCTGGCGACAAGCGCACGCGGATCCTCGACGCGGCCGTGCGTGTGTTTGCAAAGAACGGCTTCTACAAGACTCGTGTGTCCGATGTGGCGCGCGCCGCCGGCGTGGCCGACGGCACCATCTACTTGTACTTCGCCTCCAAAGAAGACCTGCTCGTCTCGCTGTTCGAAGACCGCGTGCAGCGCGTGGTCGTCTTCATGGAGGGCTTGTCGCATGGGCACAGCTCTCCGCGCGATCGTCTGCGGGCGGTCATCAGCATGCAGCTCGGGCAGCTCCAAGAAGAGCGAGACCTGGCCGAAGTCATCACGGTGATCGTGCGGCAGTCCACGCACTTGCTCCGGCGCTCGGCGGTACCGCACTTTGCCGCCTACATCGATGCGCTCGCCCATATCGTTCGCGATGGGCAACGCACCGGCGAGTTCCGGAGCGATCTGTCCGCCGGAACCGTCGCCCGCATCATCTTCGGCGCCCTCGACGGGCTGACGCTGACCTGGGCCCTGGGGCGCGCGGAGCCCGGCGCGCTGGCCCGCGCAGCCGAACAACTCACGACGGTGCTCATGGCCGGCCTCGCCCCATGAAACTTCTGGCCGCACGCGCGACGCTCCTTGGCAGAACAAGGCACTTCTTCTCGTCCCGCGGGTTCACCGAAGTGGAGACCCCCATCCTCGTGCCATCGCCGGGACTCGACGTGCACCTCGATGCCTTCGAGACCAACGCGAACTCGCAGGTTCGCTACTTGAGCACCTCTCCGGAGTACCAAATGAAGCGCTTGCTGGCCGCGGGCCACGAACGCATCTTTCAGATCGTGCGGGCCTTTCGCCGCGGAGAGCTGGGCGCGGTGCACAATCCCGAGTTTACGATGCTCGAGTTCTACCGCGCCCATGCCGGCGTCCAGGACATCATGCGCGACACCGAGCAGCTCGTCGCCGCACTCTCCGGCGGGAGCGTGCAGCTCGGCAGCCGCAACGTGTCTACGTTGCCCCCGTTCGCGAAGATGACCGTCGCCGAAGCGTTTGCCAGCTTCGCCAGCACCAGCGAAGCCGAGATGCTGGACCTCGCCGCGAGCAACGAGACGGAGTTCTACCTGCGTCTCGTCGATCGCGTGGAACCCGCGCTTGCGCAGCTGCCTCACGCGGTCTTTCTGCATCGCTACCCGCTGCAGCAAGCCTCCTTGGCGCGCCCCTGCGACGACGACCCGCGCTACGCCGAGCGCTTCGAGCTCTACGTGGCCGGCGTCGAAATCTGCAATGGCTTTGGCGAACTCACCGATGCGCGCGTGCAGCGCCAGCGCTTCGCCGCGGACCAGACGGCCCGCGCGGCCCAGGGGCTCCCCGTCTACCCCATGGACGAGCGCTTTCTTGCGGCGCTCGAGACCGGCCTGGCCCCGTGTGCGGGCAACGCCATCGGGCTCGATAGGCTCATGGCTCTCTGCACGGGGCACCGCGAGATCGCGCCGCTGCTCGCCTTCACCCACGACGAGCTTTGAGCCGCGCGCTGGCCGTCCGTCGGCATTGTGCGCGCTTGGCGGCTATCATGGCCCCATGATGTCTTTCGAAGCCGCCCAGGCGGCCATGTTTGGCGAAATCTTCGCGTTGCCGCCGGAGCAGGTGCCGCTCTCCTTGGCCCTTGGGCGCACGCTGGCGGCGGACGCCTTTGGCCTCGTGGACCTGCCGCCGTTCGACCACTCGACCATGGACGGCTACGCACTGCGAGCGCAAGATCTCGGCGCCGGTCCCCTGCCCCTGCAGGGCGAAAGCCGCGCCGGACGGGTACCACCGGCGCTCGCCGCGGGCACCAGCATGCGCATCTTCACCGGCGCCATGGTGCCCGAGGGCGCAGACGCCGTGGTGATGCAAGAGCGCGTCGCCACGACCGAAGGGCGCGTCACGTTCCCGGACGGCGTACAGCGTGGACAGAACATCCGCCGACGGGGCGCGGACCTCGAGGCTGGCGCTCTGTTGCTTCCCGCGGGCACCCTTTTGGGCCCGGCGCAGCTCGGCCTTCTGGCAAGCGGCGAGCACGGCAAGGTGATGGTGTGCCCACGCCCGCGGGTGAGCATTGTGGCCACCGGCGACGAACTGCGCGACCCCGGCGGCGGCGCGCCCGGCACCATTGCGGACTCCAACAGCGTGGCCCTGGCCGCCATGATTCAACGCGCTGGGGGCACGTGCGTTTGCTCCTTGCGGGTCAAAGATACGCTCGACGAAGCCACTCGAAGTGTCTCCGCGGCCCTCGAGAACGCGGATCTCATGGTCGTCGTCGGCGGCGTCAGTGTCGGCGAGCACGACATCACCAAAGCGGCACTGGAGGCTGCAGGGGTGGCCTTGGACTTTTGGCGTGTGGCCATGAAGCCGGGCAAACCGATGCTGATTGGGCACCGCGGCGACACCAGGGTCATCGGCCTGCCAGGCAACCCGGCCTCGGCCCTGGTAGTCTTTGGCCTCTTCGGTGTCCCGTATGTGCGCGCCCGGGCCGGACGCCCCGGCTTGCCGGCGCCGCGCAGATTGGCCATTGCCGAAGCGCTGGAGCGCGAGCCTGGGCGCCGGGAGTTCTTCCGGGCGCAGATCCATGGCGGCGAGGCGCGCCTTGTGCGTGAACAAGCCAGTGGCTCGACGCTCGGCATGGCCAAGGCCAACGCCCTTGTATCCATTCCACCCGAGGTGAGTCACCTGCCGGCGGGCTCGCTGGTAGACGTCTTCGACTACGATGCGCTAGGGCTAGACGCGTGAAGCGCAAGCCCCGCAGCCTTACGCACCTGGACGACCGGGGGAACGCCCACATGGTCGACGTCGGCCACAAAGAAGAGACGCAGCGCGTGGCCGTGGCGGTGGCCGTGGTCCGCATGAACGCTCTGGCGCACGCGCGCATGACGGACAAGAACTCTCCCAAAGGAGACGTGCTCGCGGTGGTACGTGTGGCGGGCATCCAAGCTGCCAAGCGAACCGCAGAACTCATCCCTCTCTGTCATGGCATCGCGCTCACCCGATGTGCCGTCGAGGTCCACATCGAGCCTGGTTCCGCTCGCATCGTGGCCACCGCAGAAACGGTGGCCAAAACGGGCGTCGAGATGGAGGCCCTCACGGCCGCAAGTGTCGCCGCGCTCACGCTCTACGACATGCTCAAGGCCGTCGACAAGGGCATGACGATACAGGTGGCCCTGCAAGAAAAGCGCGGCGGAAAGAGCGGTGACTTCAAGCGCAAAGCCACCCGGAGCTCGCCATGAAGCTCACCTTGTCGCACGCTCCGTTGTCCATCGATGCAGTTGTCTCCGCGGTGGCCGACGAAACTGCAGGCGCCATCGTCATCTTCTTGGGCGTCGTCCGGAACCACAGCGAGGGGCGCATGGTGACACGTCTCGACTACTCGGCCTACGAGCGCATGGCCGAGGCAGAGCTTGGCGCCATCGCAGCCGAGCTCGAGACCGAGCTGTCGTCGGCGCGCGTGGCTGCGGCGCATCGCCTGGGCAGCCTCGTGGTCGGCGACATCGCCGTGGTGTGCGCCGCTTCGGCGCCGCACCGGGCCGAGGCCTTCCGCGTGGCACGATTGCTCATCGATCGCATCAAAGAGCGCGTCCCCATCTGGAAGCGTGAACATGGCCCGGACGGAGCCGCCTGGGTGGGTTGGGTCGACGCGCGATGTTTGGGCGACGAGCACCACGCGCACGATCACACCCATGACGCACACAGCGGCAAGTTGTAGTTACGCCGCACACAATTCTGGGCCAGCACGGCGATTCAGACACCAGCCAGACACATTCGCGCCGTACAATGGGTCGCAGTGAAGCTGACCTCGTCGACGCCGCTCTTGTTTGCCGTTGTATCGTCCGCCCTGCTCTTGTCCGTCGCCTGCGGCGACGACGAAGGGCAAACGCCGTCGGACCCTGGCCAACCCCAAGTAAGCGATAGCACCCAGGGCCCATCGCAACCGTCAAACCCCTTGCAAGGTCCAACCACTTCGGCGCCACAAGCGCCGTTGCCAACGTCGGCCCCCGACGAGGACGCCGGAGACCCTGATGGCACGACCCCCGACGATGCGGGCCCCGGGGAGGACGACGCTGCACCCACCGATTCTGGCGCGCCACCGCCGCCACCGCCACCGCCTCCGCCCAAGCCCGATGCCGGGCCGGGCCCTGGCCCGAGCCAGCAGTGCACGGTCAACAAAGATGGCGCGGGCTTCTTCAAGTTGACGAGCGCCAAGTCCGACTACGTCGTGCGTCTGCCGGCGAGCTACAACACGGCCAATCCCCAGGCCAAGCCACTTGTCGTCGGACTGCATGGTTGCGGCGACAACGCATACAACTTTGGCACCTGGGCCGTTGTGCCCTTCGCGCTGCGCGGCACGCACGACTACATCGCCATTTCCATCGGTGGTCGCGACGGGCAATGTTGGAACATTGGCGCCGACGGCCCAACGGTGCAGGCGGCCATCGACCACGTGCGAAGCTGCTTCTTCGTGCACCAAAAGAAGATCTTCCTCGCAGGGTACTCGTCCGGCGGCATGCTCGCGTACAGCTACGGACTCAAGAACGCCGCACGCTTCGCCGGGATCCTCATCGAGAACTCGGGTCTTTCGCAGGCTGTCGGCGCGGGCAACGTCGCGGGCGTGCTGTCCTCCGCGGCGTACAAGATCAAGGTTGCGCACACGGCGCGCTTGTCTGACGGAAACTTCCCCATCGCCGGCGTGCGCACCGACAAGACTGCCCTTGGCAACGCGGGCTTCTCGGTGACCTACCGCGAGCTGGCCGGCGGTCACGACGGCAACTCCGACGACTGGTCGCAGTTCTTGTTGCCCAACGTGGGCTCCTGGGTCGCTCCCTAAGTGGAATGCGTTTCATCACCTACTGCGCCCCCGAATGCCGGGGTTGGTCGCGGCGGGCGGTGACCCAAACCATCAGGCACGTTCCGCTCGGCTGACCGCCGGGAATGCCTTTGGCGCTCGATCCCGCCTTGGCCTTCGGGCACTCGTAACGCTTGTAAAGCGCATCTAGCCGCCCGCGACGGGAGGAATCAGGGCGAGTTCGTCGCCTTCGGCAAGGAGTTCCTGGTCGCTCGCAAAGCGGGCGTTGCGCGCAATGCGCACGTGACCGAGGCGCCCCGCGAGCACAGACTTGTGTGCCTCCACAAAGGCGCGGAAGGCCCCGACGGTGCGGACGCTTGCGTCGAGGGCCAGGTGCTCCTCGTCGAGGCCCACGAGTTCTGCAACGACGGCGAAGTAAAGGACCCGAACGTTCATGCTGCGCCACCGTGTGCGTGTTTTTGCCCGCGGAGCAAGGCCACACCGTGCGCCAGTACCGGCGCCACCAGGCTGCGTGCCCCAAGGCGCGCTGCCTTGACGCTGCCCGGCAACACGAACACCAACATGTCGCCCACAGTGCCTGCGGTGGCGCGGGACAGGATCGACATGGGCCCCACTTCGTCCCAGGACAGACGTCGAAAGGCCTCGCCAAAGCCTTGGAGCTCTTTGTCGAAGAGCGGCACGAGCGCTTCGGGGCTTTGGTCCCGGGGCGCGATGCCAGTGCCGCCGGTGAAGACGATGGCCTCGACGCCGCCTGTCAGCTCGCGGACAACCGCGCGCAGGCCCTCGGGCTCGTCGGGCACGATGCGATGAGCAAGCAGTTCAAACGCCGAAAGCTCCTGGCGCAGCGCCGCGCCGGAGGCGTCGTCTTCGGGGGTTCGGGTATCGCTGACGGTCACCGTGGCCACACGCAACTTCATGGGCCCTAGGATAGCGAAAAGGTGGCCATCATTGCCCATTGGCCGCAACCCCCCTAGCCTTGGGGGCGTGCGCGCGTTGCCCGTCCTGAGACCCAACCCCGTGGGCATAGCCCAGGTGTCTCCGCGTTCCGTTCGCATCTCGCTCACGGACCGCTGTGATCTGGCCTGCGTGTACTGCCGGCCGCACAAACAGGATGGCTACTTCGAAGAGACCCTGGCCATGGACGCGTGGGCCACCATGTTGGCCGGGCTCAAGCAGAGCGGCATCGACCGCGTGCGCATCACCGGCGGAGAACCGCTGCTCTATGGCCGCATCGTCGACTTCGTGGCCGAGCTGTCGCGCATGGGCTTCTCGGACGTCGCGCTCACCACGAACGCGACCCGGCTCACGACGCTGGCCCGCCCCCTGAAAGACGCGGGGCTCCAGCGCATCAACGTATCCATCGACTCGCTCCGGCCGGACACCTTTGCGCGGCTCACCCGCGGCGGCAAGCTCGCCCAGGTGATTGCAGGTATCGAAGCCGCCGTTGCCGCCGGGTTCGCCGAGCTGAAGCTCAATACCGTGGTGGTGCGAGGGCACAACGACGATGAGCTGCAGGATCTCACGCGGTGGGCCTGGGCCCGCGGCATCACGCCGCGTTTTCTGGAGATCATGGCCATCGGTGAGGGCGCTGCGCTGCAAGATCAGCTCGTCCCGTACAGCGAGATGCGTGCCCGGCTCGCCCCGCTGCTCTCGGATGATCTTCCCCGAACAGACAAGGACCGCGGCCCCGCGCGCTACATCCCGAGTGCCGACGGCCAGCACCGCGTGGGCTTCATCACCGGAACGTCGGACACCTATTGCAAGGGTTGCGACCGCTTGCGCGTCGCCGCCGATGGCACCCTTCGCCCATGCTTGGCAACCAACGATGGCGTGTCGGCCAGCACCGAGGCTCGCGCCGGCAACCTGGCCGGCGTGCAAGCAGCACTAGGCAAAGCCTGGGCACAAAAACCCGATGGCGAACGCTGGAAGGGCTGCACCGAGGCATCGGCCAAAGACGTATCGATCCGCAAGATTGGCGGGTAGCCGAGCCGCGCGAGAGCTCAGGGTGCCTTTGGCTCTTGGGGGGGCAACACATCGAGGCCAACCATGGCCATGAGCTTGAGGGCATTGGAGCTGGCCACGACGCCTGGCCGCAGCTTGTAGTCGAAGGTCATGGTGTCACCATCGATTTGCTCTTGGAAGTGCACGTTGACGATCTGGTGGTCCGTCTTGCCTTCGAGCTGCGCCAAGGCCAAGTCGTGGGTGGACACCGCGCCCAAGGCCCCCTGCTGCAAGAGCTCCAAGAAGAACGCTTGGGCGCCGATGATCCGCTCGCGCGTGTTGGTGCCGGACAAGATTTCGTCGAGCAGGAAGAGCACCTTGCCCTTCTCTTGGCGAACGAGCTTGAGCACCTGCTTGAGCTTGAGCAGCTCGGCAAAGAACCGCGACGCGCCTCCTTCGAGGGAGTCTCGCACGCGCATGCTGGTGGCCACCCGGAGGCTTCCGACGCGCAAACGTTTGGCGCACACGGGCGCCCCCGCCAACGCCAACACCGTGGCAAGCCCCATCGCCCGCAGCAGCGTGGACTTGCCCGCCATGTTGGACCCCGTGATCAAGAGCGCATGCCCGCGATTCCCAACGGACACGTCGTTGCACACCCGCTTTTGCGGTGACAGCAACGGGTGTCCGAGCGCCTCGGCTTCGAAACAAGGGTCCGCCACCACCTCTGGGAAACACCAGTCGGGGTTCTCGGCAGCCAAGGTGGCAAGACTCGCCAGGGCCTCGGCCTCGGCCACCGCCATGAGCCAGCCGCGGATCTTGCGCCCATAGGCCACTCGGAAACGCGACAGGCCAACGGCGCCGTGCAAGTCCCACAAGAGCAGCGGGGCGATAAGCAGACGGAAGCCAGCATTTTCTCGTGCATCGAGAAAATCCAGCGTCCGACCGAGGCCTACCAAGCCACCTTGTGCCTCTTGGGCTGTCGCCACCAAGCTCTTGAGCTTTTCGCTGCGAGGCGAGAACGAAGACAAGGTGCCCATGATGCGGGCGTACTCTCGAAGCCCGCTCGCTCGCGCGGAGGCCGGACCTGTGATCCGCTGCGTGAGACCCGCACTGAGAAAGTGCACCGCGTAGCAAAGGGCGAAGGGCACCAGCGGCAACCGCGCGTGCACGAGGCCCATGGTGCCCAAGATGAACACCACGATGGCCACCGGAGGCAGAACCCACGAGGCCGCACGCAGCGCCGGAGGAACCCCGAGGTCCGGGGCCTCGGCCCAAGACAAGAGGCCCCGCGGATCGGAAACGTGGTCCCCCAAGCGCGTGCCCTCGCGGTACATGCGCTCGCGCAGGGCATGCTCTGCGCCCAGTTCCCGCACCGCAGCTGCGCGCTCGGCGATGCGCTCGACGTCCAACGCGTCGTCCCCACGGAGCCACGCAGCCAAGCGCTCCCGACCGAGGGCCGTGCGCGTTTGGTCCACCAACGACATCAACGAGCGATGCCCGAAGACATCGAGATCATCGGCGTAGGGATGGTCCGGAGGGCACTCGGGCTGCCCGGTGCCCTGGGGCCGTTCGCCCTGCATGCGCGCCAAGGCCTGCGTCCAATACGCCACCCCAGCGAGTTCCCGCTCTTTGGCTTCGTCGACGCGGGCGTGCAGCAGCACCAACACGATGAACGCGACCACCAAGCCCAGGGCCAAGACCCAGGTGCTGTTGGGCAAGCCGGCCCAGACAATGCCACCCAGTAGACCGAAGAACGCCACGACGGCCAGGAGCCGCATCGACGACAGCAGGGACGCCCGCTGCGAAAGGCGCGCGGCCTCGGCGCTCCGTTCGGCCATCCGCGTAGAAAACTCCTTGGCCCCTTCGATCGCGTTCATCGAGCCTGGGAGCTAACCACGTTTTCCGTGACTTCACGCAGCGCGTTTCTTGGCGCCAGCCTTGGCTTGGGCCTTTTGTTGCGCCACCACGCGGCCGCTGGCGGCGGCCACCACGAGGCCCATCATGGTCAGCCGCGGCGCCCCATCGAGGGTCACAAGGCCATCTTTGGCGAGCCGCCGCAGCGCCCGGGCGGCATCTTCGGGCTCGTCGCCGGCGCGGAGCGCAATGGCATCGAGAGTGGGCGCGAGGCGCTTGCGTTGGAGGCGGAGCAGGGCGCGGAGGACGTAGATTTCGTATCGCATGAGTTGAGCTTATGTTCAGTGCTGAACAAAACACCAATTTGATGCGTCGATTTTCTATAAGTATATGTAAATATTCTTATTTTTGAACCCGGAGCACTGAGTGATCGTTCAGTCCACCAGTGTCACTTGTTCAGCGGAATGCCGAGCTCCCGGAACATGAACGCAAGCTCGTCCGCGAGCTCTTCGGTGAGCTTGGACACGGGCTTGCCGGCGCCATGCCCGGCCTTGGTTTCGACGCGCAGCAAG
>JBIKNA010000553.1:0-4393 GCA_044358965.1 Polyangiaceae bacterium | reverse complement strand
GATCCCGCCCTCCGCGTCCCCTCGCTCGGCCATCCGTTGACACACCCCCACCCACGGAGTATTTCCCCGCCCCCCAGTCGATCAGGGCTCATTTTTCCTTCGAGCCCGGTCCACCATCGATTTTCGCGGAGCCCACGATGAACACCCCCAGCCTTCACGAGTTCGAGCAGTCCCTGCTCCGGTCCGATCTTCCCGAGTTCCGCGTCGGAGACTCCGTTCGCGTCCACTACAAGATCGTCGAGGGTGACAAGGAGCGCGTCCAGGTGTTCCAGGGCGTCGTCATCAAGCGCCACCGCGCGGGCGCCCGCAGCACCTTCACGGTGCGCAAGGTCAGCTTCAACGTCGGCGTCGAGCGTATCTTCCTCTCGCACTCGCCCCGCATCGACAAGATCGAAGTCATCTCCAGCGGCGTGGTTCGTCGCGGTCGGTTGTTCTACCTTCGCGACCTCAAGGGCAAGGCCGCCCGCGTTCGCGACGCCAAAGACAACTGAGCTGGCCCCCGGGACGAGCCCCGGGCTTTTCCCAGGTGTCCAACGAGTCCAAGGGTCTCCGCGCCCCTGGGCTCGTTTTCGTTTGTGTGCCCAGGGTCAGTCCCGCCAGGGGACTAGGGCTGCACGTGCGACAAGCACATGCACCCAGTTGGCAACTTGAACTTGAGGTCGATGGCCACACATCCCGCCAGGCTGAGCCCCATGGCAAGGCTGCTGTAGACCGCAAGAGCCACCGTCATGGTGGTCATCTGCGAGATGGCCCGCACAGGACGGTGGCGCCTGAGCTTGGGGAAGGGAACCCCAGCCGGCGGCGCAGGGACGCGATAGGGCTGCACGGGGCATTGGACTCCCCGCGTGGCGCGTGCCTTGGGTCCGAGCGCCTCAGTCGGCGGGCTTGGGCGGCGGGCCCAGCTGGATGCGCTCGCCGATGTACGACCCGATGAGGGTGAACAAGATGCCGATGCCGCTCATGATCACGTACAAAAACGTGGGCATGGTGCGCACGGTCTGGCTTTGCACCAGCAAAAACGTGGTGGGCAGGGCGACCAAGAACGCCGCGATGGTGGGCTCGATGAAGGTGCGCCCGGGGGAGATCATGCCCACCAGGATGCCGCCCACGAACCACACGGGCACGCACATGATCATGCCGTTGCCGCCTTCGAGGTCGATGGCGGTGACCAACTTGGGCAGCATGAACACCAGCGCGGCGGTGAGCACGCCCTGTACGGCGAGCGCGATGGCCATCCACTGGATGCTGATGCCCTCTTGCTGGTAGCGGCGATCGGGATCGTCTTCGCGTCGGGCTTTGGCAAGCGTCTCGATCTTGGAGCCGCAGGAAGCGCAGCGCGCAGAACCCGGGGGGTTCTTGTCGAATCCGCACGAGGGGCACACGACGTTGGTCTTGGACATGGGACGGCACAGAGCCTACACGGGTTTGCGCCCGGTCGGCAAACCCCGCCACAACTCCGGCCACAATGGGGCAGTTCCACCCCCAGAAAGCCGCTATCCTGGCGGTCCCGCCCATGGCCGACCCGCCCCCGCCGTCCAGCCCGCCGCCCAGGGCCCAAGCCCCCGGCCCGGGCGCGCGCCGCCTCTCGGTCGGGCACCTGCGCGTTGGCCTTCGGCTCGCGGCCCAGGGCCCCATGGTGGGGGTCTCCGTTGCGCTCGCCCTTGTCACCTCGCTCGGGCTCGCGGCCCAGGCGTTTGCCTTGGCGCGGGCGGCCAGGGTCACGGCGCTCTCTCACTTGCCGGCGGCTTCGGCGGGGCTCTTGGTCTGGGGCGCCGGCGTGCTGCTCGCGTTTGCGGCCGCCTCGCATGCCCTAAGGCGCGATCGCGACGAAGGCATCGTCCACCTGTTCGAGGCCCGCGGTGCCGGGGCGGCCTACCTCCGGGCGCGGGTTCTGGGGCTCGCGGCATTGTTGTTCGTCGTGCTGGGGGGCGGCGTGCTCGTGGTCGGCGTTGCCTCCATGGCCGCAGCGCAGCGCTACGAGGCTGCGGGGCTCGCGTTTGCGTCTACTTGCGGCAGCCTTCTGTATGCGTTCGCCTCGTCGGTCACCGTTGCCGTCGTGGCGTTTGCCGCCTTGGGCGCGCGAACCCGCGGTGGCGGCTACCTGCGCTTGCTCGTGGCGCTGAGCCTGCCCGAGGTGTTCGCGTATTTCTTGTCGTCATCGGTGTCGGCGTCTTGGGTGGAGCTCTTGTCGATCCCTTCGGCGCTCGCAGCCCTGCGCCTGTCCCTTGCGCCTGGCGAGGTCGATCTGCCGCGCTTCTTGCGCGCCTTCGCCGTGCTGTTGGCAGTGTGTGCCGTGGCCTGGGGCGTTGCGCGACGAGAGCTGTCGCTTGTGACGGAGGACTCGTTGTGATCACGCTCCGCAACGTCTCTGTCACCGGCAAGTCCGAGCGCGGCGTGCCCGCGCCCATGCTGTCGGGCCTTTCGCTTGCGTGTGAGCCTGGGCTCACCGTGGTGCTGGGCGCCAAGGCCGACGGTGCCGAGTTGCTGGGTGATGTGGCCGGCGGCGCGTCGGTGCCGCGGCGTGGCAGCGCCTTGATCGCCGAGGCGCCGGCGCATCACCAGCGCGGGCACGTGGCCCGCGTGGGCGAGCGGCCCTGTTTGCCCGAGCACGCAACCGCTACCGAGGTCTTGGACTTGTCGTGGGCGCTGCGCGCTGCGGCGCTCGGCAGCACAACGAGCGCGCCGAGCGCGCAGGCGCGTCTCGAGCGTTTTGGCCTTGGGCACCTTGCAGCCCGGCAGGTGCGCGCCCTCGCCCATGTCGACCAGCGGGCCCTTGCGCTGTGCGAAGCATTGACGGGCGCGGCCCCCGTATTGGTGCTCTCGGAGCCCCTGGCCCACGTTGCTGCGGCGGCGCTACCGGCCATCGCCGATGGCTTGCGCGAGCGCGTTGCGGCGTCGGCCGTGGTGCTCGTCACCGCCCTTGCGGATCACGGTTTGCCCGAGGCCGTGCAGCGATTTGCGCTCTCCCGAGGTGTGCTCTCTCCGCTTTCGACGGCGCCCGTTGCCGAGTCCCCCGGGGCGCTGCGCGTCGTGGGCGCAGATCTGCGTGCGCTGACGCAAGCGCTCGCGGGCAACCCCGACGTGCGGCAGATGCACTGGGCCGACGACGAGGCGCAACCCGGCGGCCACGCCGTGCTCACGCTGCATGGGACTTCGCGCCTTGCGCTTGCTCGGGCCGTGCAAACCGCTGCAACGTCGCAAGGCATCGCCCTCGACCGATGGGAGTTTCGATGACGACCACGGCGCTGATGTTTGCTCTGCCCATGGCGCGCCTTCGGCGGTCTCCGCGGGCCTACCTTCCCGCGCTGCCTTGGGCGGCGTTGGCCTTGGGGCAAGCCGCTGTGCTGCGTGGCGGAAGTCACAATCGTGCGCTCACGAGCATGTTCTCGGACTTGGCCTTGCCGCTGGGCGTCATGGCGCTCGTCTCGGTGGTGCTCGGGGGCAAGAGTTTGTTTGCCGCCTGCGAGAGCGCCATCGCATTTGGGGCGCCGGCGCGTCGCGTGGCGGCAGCGCACGTGGGGCTCGCCGTGGCTGTCGCTGCGCTGTTTTCGGCGCTCTTGGGCGCGGCCGTTTGTGTTTTGGGGCATGGCTCCAAAGACCCGTCTCTCGGGGCCGATCTGCTGACGACACTCGGTGTGTCAGGGCTCGCCGGGGCGGCGTACGGTGCGCTCTTTGCGTTCGGGTCTACCTTTGGCGCCAAGGGTGGGGGACGCACTTTTGTGCTGCTTGGCGATTGGCTCTTGGGCCGCGGCGTTGCCCTGGCGTTTGTGTTCCCGCGGTTGCACGTCGAGCGGCTCCTGGGGGCGCCCACGGAGCTCGAGGTGACGCCGCAGGTGAGCACGGGGATTTTGCTCGCGATGGCGGTTGGGTTCGCGGTGCTGGCGGTGCTGCGGGCGTCGCGGCAGACGAAGTAGAGCGGAGCGCGGCTGCGGCGGCGTGGGGCGTCGCGGCGGAAGTGCGGGTGCGGGTGCGGGTGCGGGGCTTGGGGAGCGGGCTAGGGCGTGCAGGTGTCGACTTCGTCGGGGCAGGCTGGGGCGCTTGGGCGTTCGAAGATCAGGCCGAGCTTGGCCTGAATGGCTTCGAAGCCCAGCGACGCCGAGACGGCGGAGCAGGGGGAGGCTTGGTTGTCTTGGGTGGGGGCTGCGGCGAGATCGGCGCTGGCGCACACGGCTTCTTTGAAGGTCTTGTAAATGGCTGTGTCTTTGCAGATGCCGGTGCTGGTGAACGGGTTGGTGGTGCTTCGCAGCACGCGCAGCACCTTGTCGGTGGGCCAGCGGCCCGACAAGACGCCTTCGCTCAGCCGGTAGACGCCGTCTTGCTGGGCGATCTTGCCTTGCAGCACGGCGTGGGAGAAGTCGAAGGTGGGCATGATCAGGGCCACGCCGCTTTCGGT
>JBIKNA010000161.1:0-14477 GCA_044358965.1 Polyangiaceae bacterium | reverse complement strand
GAGGTCAAGCAGCTCGAGCGCCAAGAGATGAAGAGCGGCGTGCTCAAGTACGTCGTCGGCGCGGTCATTGCGCTCGCTATTGCGTCGGGTCTTCTGGTCTGGCTGCTGCAGGCCCGAGGCTCCAAAGATCGGCAGGCCGAAATGGTCGATGACCCTTCGGCCATGGACATGGCCATCGATGGCGGCCTCGCGAGCCGCAAGAAGCCCGGCGGCGGCGGCGGCGGCGGTGGTGGCGGCAAGGGCGGTGGCGGTGGGCAGGTGTTCGCCTACGGCATGAGCTACGAGGCCGCCATGGGTTCGTACAACGAACAGATCACCATGGGCCAAGCCTCAGGGCCGGACCTCACCCGGGGACAATTGGGTGCCCCCATGCAGAACGCTCGCTTCATCAGCGGTTGCGGCGCCCCCGACGACATGCACGTCACCGTCCGCGTGGCCGTGCGCATGGGGCGTGCCGTGGGCGTCACCGTCAGCACCAACCCTCCCAACGGCGCGGTCGCCAAGTGCATCGATAGCCACGTGCGCAACCTGTCTTGGCCCTCGAACCCCAAAATGGACTTCGTCACCACCAACTACTGATCGCTGACCCCGGCGCTCGCCCGCCGGGGCGCACCGCAAAAAGAAAGGGCCGCGGGGCATGAAGCCCGGCGGCCCTTGGTGTTTGCGACCCGAGAGGGGCGGCTTAGGGTTGCCCCGGCGCCTTGGGCAAGCAGGTGGCGATGGGGCCCTTGAAGCAGTAGGCACCCTGCACGCAATCGTTGTCGGTCTCGCAGGGGAACGCGCACTTGCCGTACTGGACGTTGCATTTGTGCGTCATGCACGGCGAGTCGTTCTGGCAGGGCGTGGCCATGGGACCGGGCACCGCCATGCCGCCAGCGGCGGGGGGCGCGCCGGGGTATGCGCCGGGCGCCGTGGCCGTCGGGTACGCGCCAGGCGGGGGAGCGCCAGGGTAGGTGCCGGGGGCGCCCGCCGTGGGGTACGCGCCGGGCGGAGCGCCGGGATACGCGCCGGGGGCGTACGAGGCACTGGGCGTGGGCGCCGTGTTCGGGGGCGGCGTTTCGTCCTTCTTGCCGCAGGCGACAGCCACGATGCCGACAATGAGAACGGTGCCTTGGATCGCGAACCTACGCATGAGGACTCCTCTGGGGGGATTGAGTGAACGAAGAAAGAAGCTCGAATACCGCGGAATTTTGCAGGATGCGCCGCCCGTTGCAAAGCCGCGGCGCCGCCCGAAGGCACTACAAGTAACGGGGTGACAGGCCTCCCGTCAATGAGCTAGTCCCGGCGTTCATGGCCCGCCGTCCACGCATCAACGTTCGCCATCCCCGGGGCCTTACAGCTGCATGGCTCATCAGCGGCCTCGCTGCCATTGCCTCGTGCGCCCGCAGCGAGCCCCCTACCCCGGCCCAAGACCCAACCTACGCGCCGCTGCCCAAGCCCGCGGGCTCGTCGACCCCCGTTGGGTCCGCGGTGGCCACAAGCAGCGCCGCGCCCCTTGGCAGCGCCACAGACCGGCAAACATCGGACGCTGGGGCCGCCGCGCAAGAAGATCCAGGGAAGCTGCCGCAGACCAAAGACCGACCGGCCCCATCGTCCCCGGCCCTCACGGCCCGGGCCCGGGCGCTGTTCGACGCCATCGTCCACGACGAGCCCGAGCGCGCGATGCCGTTCTTCTTCCCGCTGGGGGCCTACGAGCAGGTGAAGGCCATCGGCAACCCCGAAGGCGACTGGCGCCGCCGCCTGGTCGGCGCGTACACCCGAGACATCCACAACGCCCACAAGAAACTGGGCGATCGGGCAGCCACGGCGACGTTTGTCTCGCTCGATGTGCAAGACGAGGCGGCCCGCTGGGTGAACCCCGGCGAGGAGGGCAACAAGCTCGGCTATTTCCGAGTGTACAATACACGCATCAAGTACTCTGTCGCCGGGGAGACGGGGTTCATCGACCTCAAGTCCCTGATCTCTTGGCGGGGCGAGTGGTACATCGTGCATCTCGCGGGCTTCAAGTAGCCGCCATTCGGGCGGGGGGCCTCGGGCCGGAACCGGGGTTTGGAGACCCCGGAGCGCCCCTGGGGCTCGTTTCCAGTAGACACGGGCCCGGCGTCCAAGTAGCAGTTGTGCCGCTGTACGGGTCGATAGCTCAGTCGGTAGAGCTGCGGACTTTTAATCCGTAGGTCCCGGGTTCAAGTCCCGGTCGACCCACTTGCCAAACACACGGCTCTGCTCACCAAGGTGGGCGGGGCCGTTGCCCTTTGTGCGCGTCGCTCCGCCTGGGTCCGGGCGTTCGGTGAACCCCGCGTCGAGCGCTCCCGATGCCATGGGTGCACGGGCCACCCTGAACAGACGAACGCGTGTACGCGCCTACCACTGAACCGCTGCGGAGCAACACATCAAGGAACTGGCGCGCCGCACAAACGCGACTACAGTCTCGCGCTCAATCGCAGTCAGCGTACCGGGGGGTTCGCATGAATGTACGAGACACCGAGGCTCACATTGGCGCGCGCGCCGATGGGCCCAGCACGACAAGCTCTGGAGCACCTGTGGATCATCGCCGGGCCTTCGAGACACTCGCCGAGGCATGCCTCATCCTGGACCCTTCGCTGCACATCCGCGGAGCGTCGAATGCCTACCTGCGCGGCGCCATGAAAGAGCGCAGCGAGATCATGGGGCGCCATCTCTTCGATGCATTTCCGGGCAATCCAGAGCACGGAGCGGCGCACGGTGCCTCGGTCTTGCGCGCCTCGCTCGAGCGCGTTCTTGCGACGGGCGCGCCGGACCGCTTGCCCGTGCTCCGCTACGACGTTGCTCGCCCGGAGCACCTGGGCGGCGGCTTCGAGGAGCGTTATTGGTCACCGGTCAACACGCCGGTGATCGCCGAAGATGGCTCTGTGGAGCTCATCGTCCACCGTGTCGAAGACGTCACGGCAAAGGTCAAGCTCGAGCGCGAGAACCAGGCGCACCACGCCGCCCTTCGGGACCTCGAAGAGCGCAACGAGGCGCTGCACCGGCAGTTGCTCGACACCGCGCCGGACGCCATGATTGTCGTTGGCACCGACGGGCGCATTGGCATTGTCAACGCGCAGACCGAGAAGATCTTTGGGTATCCCCGGACCGAACTGCTCGGGCAACCCCTCAGCATTCTTTTGCCCGAGCGCCTTCGCCAAACGCACGAGCGCCACGTGGCACGTTTCTTTGCGCACCCCGATTCGCGCTCCATGGGCACCGGCCTCGAGCTCTTGGCCATGCGCAAAGATGGCACCGAGTTCCCCATCGAGGTGAGCCTCAGCCCGCTGCGCACCGAAAACGGCCTCATCGTGTCGGCCACCATCCGCGACATCTCCGAGCGCAAGCGCCTAGAAGACGAGCGCCGCGTGCTGTCCGACCGCTTGGTCAGCGCCGTCGAGAGCATGCCCGACGCGTTTGCTCTGTTCGACAACCAAGAGCGCCTCGTGCTGTGCAACCAGGCCTACCGCGCCATGGTCCCCATCGAGGGCGACATCGTCGGTATGCCGTTCCAGAGCTTCGTAAGGGCAGCCGTCGACAAATTGCAGTTCGGCAGTGACGAGGAGCGCGAGCGCTTTCTGGCCGAACGTCTGCGTCCCCTCGAGGGCGACACCCGGCACTTCGACGCGAAGACCCCCGACGGAAAAACGTTGCGGGTCATCGATCGGCGCACCAAAGAGGGCGGCATGGTCAAAACCGTCGTCGATCTCACCGACGACGTGCGCAACACGTTGGAGCTCAACGCAGCCCGAGAGGTCGCCGAAGCGGCCAGCTTGGCCAAGAGCGAGTTCTTGTCGTCCATGAGCCACGAGCTCCGGACTCCGCTCAACGCCATCATGGGCTTTGCGCAGCTCATGCAACGTGACAAGCGCGAGCCGCTCTCCAAACGCCACCAAGAGCGCGCCGACCACATCTTGCGCGGCGGCCAGCACCTGCTCCGGCTCATTGACGACGTGCTGGATCTCTCCAAGATCGAAGCCGGCCGCGTGTCCATTTCCACCGAACCCGTCGAACTCATCGAGGTGCTCGACGCGGCCCGGGCGTCCGTTGCCCCCATGCTCGGGCGCCTCGACGTCACGGTGCACGTCGAAGCCGTGCCTGCTGGGCTGCCCATGATCGCCGCGGACCGGACGCGGCTCCTCCAGATCTTGGTGAACCTCATCAGCAACGCCATCAAGTACAACCGACACGACGGGCGCGTGTACATCGAGGCCCATACCGTACGCCCCGGCACGGTGCGCATCACCGTTCGCGACACGGGCCTGGGTATCCCGAGCGACAAGCAACACAAGGTCTTTCAGCCCTTCCAACGCGCCGGCCAAGAAAACGGCCCCATCGAAGGAACCGGCATCGGCTTGGTCATCTCGCAGCGCCTCGCGCGGCTCATGAACGGTGACATGGGGTTCGAGAGCCGCGCCGGCGAGGGCTCTTCGTTCTGGCTCGACGTGCCCGCGCACGACACCCAGGTCCCCTCGCGCCCCGAGGCCTTGGGGCGCAAGAGTCTGCTGCCGGGCGCGCAGTTTGCGGGGCAGCGCAAGGTGCTCTACGTCGAAGACAACCCCGCGAACCTGAGCTTCATGAAGGACTTGCTGAGCGGCTACGACAACATCGAACTGCTGACGGCCCCGACGGCAGAGTTGGGTATCGAGCTCGCGCGCACCGAGGGGCCGCAGGTGGTCTTGATGGACATCAACTTGCCTGGCATGGATGGCTTCGAGGCGCTGCATGCGCTTCGAGCCCACGCGGCCACGGCTCCAATCCCGGTCATCGCGCTCACTGCGGCGGCCTCACCACGCGACCGACAGCGTGGCATCGAAGCGGGCTTTTTTCGGTACCTCACCAAGCCCGTCAAGGTCGACGAACTCATGACTGCGCTCGACCTGGTGCTCGCCCCTGCCGCCCCTTCGGTGTCCGCGAACTGAGGGGTGGAGCCGACGGCGCGACGGGGCACCACGGATCCGGGCCCGAAAGCCACACCCACGTTGTCGCACGTGTGGCTGCCGAGCCCCAGAGCCACGCGCCGAGAAGCTTCCCCGCGCTGGGCCCCCGTGCGACACTCGATACTCGGGATGGAGGAAGCGGCACCGGAATCGGTCGACGAGAACGCGTTGCACGCGCCCGTTCGCAAGGGCGATGTGCTCGCGCAGCGTTACCGCGTCGACCGCGTCATCGGTCTCGGTGGCATGGGCGTCGTCGTTGCGGCCACGCATATCGACCTCGACCAGCGCGTTGCGCTCAAGTTCTTGTTGCCCCACGCGGTGGCCAGCCCGGCGCAGGTCGAGCGCTTTCTGCGCGAGGGCAAGGCTGCCGCGCGACTCAAGAGCGAGCACGTCACCCGGGTGCTCGACGTCGGGCGCCTGGACGCCGGCGAGCCATACATCGTCATGGAACTGCTGGCCGGGACCAACCTGGGCCAGGTGCTCAAGGCGCGCGGTCCTTTGCCCACGGAAGTGGCTGTTGGCTACGTGCTCCAGGCCGCCGAGGCCATCGCCGAGGCCCACGCAGCGGGCATCATCCACCGCGATCTCAAGCCCGAAAACCTTTTCCTGACCACCAGTACCGACGGCAGTGATTTCGTCAAGGTGCTCGACTTTGGCATCTCCAAGACCATCGCCAACGAGGGGATCTCCATCACGCAGACCGACAGCGTCATGGGCTCGCCGGCGTACATGTCACCGGAGCAGATGCGCTCGTCGAAGCACGTCGATGGGCGCGGAGACATCTGGTCGCTAGGCGTGATCCTCTACGAGATGCTGACGGGCACCCTGCCCTATATCGCCGAGAGCCTGCCAGCGTTGGCCTTCAAGCTGGCCGAAGAGGCGCCGGTCACCCCCAAGGTGCACCGGGGCGACCTGTCCGATGGCATTGCGGTGTTCGTGCTTTCTTGCCTCGAACGCGATCGCGAGAAACGCTGTGCCAACATCGCCGAGTTCGCCCGGGGGCTCGAGCCCTTCGCAGCCCCCGGCGACCGCGTGCGCGTTCGACGAATCGAAGCCATTTTCGGCGGTGAAGCGTCCCGCCCCAAGGTCAATACCCAGGCCGAAGTCGTCATCGTGGCCTCATCGGCCACTGGGGCTTGGGGCACGACCAATACGCAGCTCGCCGACCCCACGCAGCCACCCAAGAGCGTGGCCACCATCAAGCGATCCATGCGAACGCCGGCCCTCGTGGGCGCGGGTCTGGTGTTGGCCGGCGGTGTCGCGTTCATTCAGTTTGGCCCCAAGCCCAACCTCGGAGCTGGCCTCATCAGCGGGGGGGCCAGCGTCAACGTCGTTCAGAGCATTTCGTCTGTGGTTCCGTCGCCCCCGGCCCCCACGGCGGCGCCCTCGGCAGCGGTGCCCGCAGCGTCAAGCACGGCAACCGGAAGGGCCGCCAACTCCGTCGCTGTGGCCCCGCCGGTGCCCCCGCCGCCGGCCCCCGCGGGCACCGCACAAAAGTCGCCCCATGCCGGCACGGGAACCGCGGTAGGCTCCGGCAAACCCGCGCCAGCAGCCCCCACCACGGTGGTCACGGCGCCTCCCCAGGCCACCGCCGCCCCGGCATCCAGCAACGGCGGCTTCTTCCGCAGCCGAGAATGATCCGAACCTCCCGCGTAGCCTTCGCCCTCAGCATTGTGTGCATGCTGCAGTCGTCGATGGCCTTTGCCCAAACCCCGGCGAGCCCGCCCGCCACACCGGGCCCACCGGCCACCGCACCGGCATCGGCCCCCACCCCAAGCCTCGATGCCCGGGCGCGCGCCGACGAGCTCTTCGACCAGGCGCTCGCCGACATCGAGAAAGGCGACTTCAAGTCCGCCTGCCCCAAGTTCTTGGCGAGCTACGAGGCGGACCCCAAGTCGTCCACCATGCTCAACTTGGGCAACTGCTACGAAAAGAACGGCCAAACCGCCAGCGCCTGGGGCGCCTTCCGCGAGGCCGAACGCGTGGCGCGCAACGCCGGCAAAAAAGACTGGGCCGAGAACGCCGCGGCACGCGCCAAAACCCTGGAGCCGCGGCTCATTCGCCTGAGCGTGATTGCCCCGGTGGCGCCCCCCAAAGACCTCGAGCTGCGCCGCGACCAGGTGCTCCTGCCCAAGGGCGAGTGGAGCGTCGCGATCCCGGTCGATCCGGGCGAGCACGAGATCTCCGCGGCGGCGCCCGGGCACAAGCCCTGGTCCACCAAGCTCACCGCCACCGAAGGCGCCCAGCTTCGCATCGAGGTGCCGCTGCTCGAGCTCCTGCCCAATGCCCCGGGCGACACCCCGCCCCCGCCGATGGCTCCCCCGGCGCCGCCACCACCGTTCTGGAACACGCCCCGCATCGCGGGCGTGGCCGCTGCTGGCGTGGGCGTTGTGGCCTTGGGCGTGGGCGCGGGCCTGGGCCTATCGGCCAACGGCCTCTACAAAGACGCCAAGGCGCAATGCGCCACGGGCACATCGGGTTGCCCGGCCAGCGCCGTGACCGACGCCGACAGCGCCTACTCCCGGGCCGGCCTGGCCACGGGCTTCGTCATCGCCGGTGGCGTGTTGGCCGCCGGCGGCGCAGCGGTGTTCTTCTTGGTCGGCCCCATGGTCGACAAGCGCACCGGCGCCCGCGTCAGCCCCTACGTGGGCGCGGGCAGCCTCGGCGCCACGGGGAGCTTCTGATGCGCCGCCCCTACCTCTGGTTCTTCGCGCTCACCATGGGCCCCCTGGCCACCCTGGCCTGCGCCAACATCTTGGGCTTCGAACGCCTCGACGCAGCTGGCCCCGATGCGAGCGTTGACGCCGCACCGGTCGAGGCAAGCGCCGAGGCGAGCATCGACGCGGGCGTCGAAGCGGATGCTCCGTTCGTCGACCCAGCCTGCTCCTCTGACGGAGTGCCGGAGCCGCTCCCCGACACCCCCGACGCCACCGCGGGTACGGGCTTCTACGTGGCCTTCAGCTCCTTCGACTTGGGCGCCGGTAGCGAGGGTATGAACCTTGACAAACGGTGCACCATTTCCAATGCAACGTCCGGTTGCGTCCTTGGTTCGGCGCAACTCAGCAAGGACATCTTGCCGGGCGGGGGTGACAATACCGGCTCGCTGATCATCGACTCACTTCCGTCCCTCGAGAGCAGTTTCAAGGCGGCAGACATCCAGAAGCTTCTTACGGAGCAGGGGAAGTTTGGCTTCGTCTTGTCGGTCGCTGGCTACAACGGCGCTCCGAACGATACCGCCGTCAACGTTGCGATGATCCCCGCGACCGGCCTTCTTGCCGGTGGCGCCCCCACGGGGAACTCGACGGACCGATGGAAGGTTCAGAAACACTATTACTCGGGCTCCAGGGCAACGTTCCAATCACCGTTCGGCGGAGCCTTCGTCCGCGACTACGTGCTCTATGCACGCTTTGACGTGCTCGAGGTGTCCATTCCACTCGTTCCCGGCTCGCCGGACCTATTGCTGCGTCTTCGGGATGTCATCGTGACGGGCAAGCTCGAACGTGTCGACGCGGGCTTGGGTTGGGTGCTCCGCGAAGGACGCTTGGGCGGCCGCTGGAACCGAGAGGAAATTCTCGGGGGCATCGGTAGCCTCCAGTACGACGGAAAGCGCATCTGCGAAAACAAGGTCTTCTGGGACTTTATCCGCCCCGGGATTTGCGCCGGTCGGGACCTACCGGCCGAACGAACCAGCGCTACCAGCGCCTCCTCCCCCTGCGACGCCGTCTCTGCGCTCGCAAAGTTCGAGACGTACGCCGTCGAAGAGAACGTGCTCTGGGAGATCCCCGGCTCCGAGGATGCCGGCCCGCAGCCCTTTGGTTGCGCCGCGGATCTCGTCACCTGCCCCCCCTAACGGCCCACGTCCCGCGCCAAGCTCTGGACCATCGCTCTAGCCCTTGGGCCGCTCGCGTCCCTGGCTTGCGCGAATCTCTTGGGCTTCGAGCGTCTGGAACCGGCCGGTGATGCCGGGCCCGGCCCCACACCCATCGACGCGCCCAGCGCCGACACCCTAGAGCGCCCTCCCCCGCCGCCGCTGCCGCCGCAATGCGCCACGCAGGGCGTGCCCCCCGAGCCTCCCGACGAGGCCGATGATCCCACGAACGAGAAGGGCTTCGCTTCGGCCTTCAGCTACGTGTTCCTGGGCGCGCCGGGCCCGGGGTTCAACCTCGATGGCGTCTGCACCCAAGACCGGGCGTCTTCGTCCTGCGAGCTCAGCGCGCTCACGCTCACCGACGAGGAGCGCTGGCGGGACTTCGTGGCGCCAGTGGCGGACGCGGGCACCGATGCACAACCCGAAGCCGGCCCCGTGGGCGACGCGGGCCTCGATGCAAACGACGCAGCAGTGGACTCGGGCGCCACGCCACCACCAGCCGCCGACGCCGCCCCCAACTTTGGGCCGGGAACCGGTGGAGACAACGCCGCCGGACCGCTGATCAAAGTCGTGGGGCCCGCCGGCATCTTTGCCCCCGCGGTGGTCAACGCCGACTTGCGCGACGGCAAGTTTGGAATGGGTCTCGTGGTGCAGGGCTACAACGGCAAAGACAACGATCGCAGCGTGACTGTGTTCTTCTTGCCGCTCAACGGCGTGCGCGTTCCGCAAAACGGCAAGCCTGCGTTTGCCGAGAGCGACGATTGGTACATCGATCAACGCTTCAGCCTTGGCGAGGGCACCAGCATCTTCTCGTCCAAACGGGCCTACGTCCGCGACGGGGTGCTCTACGCATTCTTCCCACGCATCGCCGTCCGCGTGCCCGCAGGCGCCCAGCCGCCACCCGTCTTGTTCGACCTTGCCGACGTGATGCTCAGCGCCAAGATCGAACGCTCGGACGCCGGCAGCCAGGGCGCGTACGTGTCCGAGGGTGTCTTTGGCGGCCGCTGGGGGCGCAAACAGCTGCTGTCGACACTGGGCACCATTCGACAGACCGGCGTGGCGGCGTGCGCCGATGAACAAGCCTGGCCCGTGGTCATCGATCAGGTGTGCCGCTCGCTGGACCTGGCCCCCTCGGCCCCGCTCGACTTTGGCTCCAAGGGCGGCCCGGCATACCCCGTGCCGTGCGACGCCGTGTCTGTTTACTCCACCTTCCGCGGCTACCCGGTGGTTCCGCCGGCTGCACGGCGCGAGGGCCCCCAAGACCAACCGGCCACCGAGTGCACCGACGCCGCAGCATTCCTTTGCCCATGCGCCCCCGGCGCAACGTGCCCGCAGTAAGTCAGCGCGGCTGCTCGTCGATCACTCTCGCTGGTCTGGTTTAGCGCGCAGCCACCGGGTAGCTGCCGCACACCTTCACGAATTTCGACGTACGGCGCAGCTTGCCCAGTGCCGCGCGCAAGTTCGCGTCGTCTTCGTGGCCCAGTACGTCCGCAAAGAACACGTAGTCCCACGCGCGCTTGCGGCTCGGCCGAGACTCGATGCGCGTCAGGTTCACGTCATGGGCCTCGAACAGGCTGAGCACCCGGCGTAGGGCCCCCTTCTTGTTGTCGTCTGGTGCGGCAAACACCAGCGTCGTGCGGTCGTTGCCCGTGGGCGCCGTGCGCTCTTTGCCCAACACGAAAAACCGTGTGGCGTTCTCTGGCCGATCCGAGATCACGGCGCGCAGCACCGGCACCCCAAGCAGTTGCCCCGCGAGGGCACTTCCCACGGCCGCGGCCGCTTCATCACCTTCGGCCTCTTGCACGGCCAAGGCTGTAGACGCAGTTTGCACCAGCTGCGCCCGGGGCGTGTGCTTCGCCAGCCAAAGGCGACATTGCCCAAGCGCCTGCGGGTGAGAGTACACGCGCTCGATGCGCCCAAGAGAGCTGGCGCGGCTCAGCAGGGACTGCGCGATGGGCACCACGTGTTCGCCGCGCACGTAGATCTCGCTCTCGAGCAGCAAGTCATGCGTCGAACCCACGCTCCCCTCGGTGGAATTCTCGAAGGGCACCACACCGTAGACGGCGTCGCCCCGCACCACCGAGTCCACCACGCCATCGATGCTGGTGGACTCGACATAGCGCGCGGAGAGACCAAAGAGCTCTTTGGCCGCCATCTGCGAGAACGTGCCCTGGGGCCCCAAAAACGCCACGCGCAGCGCATCTTCGACGGCCAGACAGCCGCTCATGATCTCTCGAAACACGTTGCGAATGGCCCGCTCCGGAAAGCGCCCGGCGCCGTGTTTGGCCACCCGGGCGAGCACCCGTTCTTCGCGCTTGGGGTCATGGAACGTGGGCCGCGCGGCCTTGGCCTTGAGCTTGCCGACCGCGCTGGCGATGTCCGCCCGCTCAGACAAGAGCCCCAGCAGCGCCGTATCCAGGGCATCGATGCGACCGCGGAGCCGTTCGAGCTCTTCGTCGGGCCCCGAAGGCGCAGGTTCCGCCGAGATTTTGCGTTTGGCAGGTTGCGCGGCTCTTGGCTTCGTACGTTGCATGAGATGTGTGCATGATGCCTGGAACCTCACACAAATCGAAAGGTGGATCGTGTGTTCCCCATTCCCATGTGCTGGCCGGGCTTGCTCTGCTGTAACCAATGGACAACACACCCAACCGGCCTGGCACCGCACCTGCAGTACCGCACCGCATGTCGCGCATTGTCGGCCTCTTGTCTCTCGTAGCCCTTTCCACCGCGTCCGTGGTCGCCTGCAACAGCAGCTCCGCCGACGACAGCGCCCAAGAGGGCGCCTTCACCAAAGTCGACCCGCGCGATGCGGGCGCCGACGGGGACGCCGGCGACTCCAGCGTCGCGGTCACCGACAAGGGCTTTCCGCAAAGCACCTCGGTCAACGGCTACAGCTTCGGAGGCTGCGAGTACTGGCCTTACAAGGTCGAAGGCTCCCCCTACCCCGACCATATCCAGTGGGGCTGCCAGTCCGGCTCCGCGCCGGCGCAGAAGTGCATGGCGCTCTCCATGGTGGCCCTGGCCAAAATCCTCCAAGACCCGCCGGCCAAGCTCAAGGAGTTCAGCACGAAGCACCGAATCACGAGCTTCTTCAACTGGAACAACGACATGACCGACGCGCCCGCCGATCGGGGCGACCGAAAGCCGTACCTCTGGATCTACCGCAACAACCTCATCAAGTGGATGAGCACCACCAACCGGGACGGCACCTGCATCATCCCCACGCGCTCGGACCTCGAGAAGCTGGCCACCGAGTGCATGGATGACTTGGGCTGCCGCGTCTACGACGAAACCGGCGCCGATCCGCCGTGAGCTAGGGCCCGCGCGCCCCAAGTTTTTGGGGTCCGGAGCTTGAACGGGCGAGCGCCTTGGGTGAGACTACGCACCCATGAACGCTCGCCCTGCTCTTTTTGTGCTTCTCGGCGCATCGGCCCTTTCTTTGGGCACCGGCTGCAACTCCATCAAAGAGAAGCTCGCAGAGAAAGCCGCAGAGAAGGTCACCGAGAAGGTGATCGAAAAGGGCACCGGCGCCAAGGGCGTCGACCTCAGCAAAGACGGCGTCAAGATCGAAGGCGCCAACGGCGAAAAGTTCGAAATGAGCGGCACCGGCGCCAAGCTCCCGGACGGCTGGCCAGCGTTCTTGCCGGCGTACACCGGCGCAAAAATCATCGCCGCCACCAGCGCCCCCACCGGCAGCTCCGTGGTCATGCGCAGCAGCGATACGCCCGACCAGGTATTTGCATTCTACAAGAGCAAGGCCGAAGCCGCGGGGTTCAAGAAAGCCGCCGAGATGAGCCTGCCCCAGAGCAAAGTGGGCGCTTTCCAGAAAGACGGCAGCAACATCTCCCTCACGGTCAGCAGCGACACGAGCGACAAGATGACCACCGTTTGCTCCATCTCCTACGCAGCAAAAAAGTAAGCCACTACGCAACTTGGGGGCCCTCGTGAGCGACATCGACAAAATTGCCAAGCTCCTCAAAGACGACGCCATCGAAAAGCGCATCGCCGCGGCCATCGTTCTCGGCGAGCTCAAGGCCAAGGGGCCCCTCGTCGCCGACTCGCTGGCCACATGCCTCGAGTCCGGCATCCCGCTGCTCCAGTTTCACGCGCTCGAGGCCCTGGCCCGCACTGGCGCCAAAAAGGCCATTCCGCTCATCTTCCCGTTGTTGCTTGTCAGCGCGGACGACGTCCGTCGCGCCGCCGTGCGTGCCCTGGCCAGCGTAGGCCAAGAGGTCGTTCCCATCATCAAGGCCCGGGCCAAGACCGCCAGCGCCGAAGAGCGAAGGGCACTCGACGCCGCCTTGGCAGAGCTCGGCGGCAAAGACGCGTTCAGCGCGCTCATCGGCAGCCTCGCCGCGTCAGATCCAGAGGCCGCCAAAGCCGCGGCGCTGGCCGTGCGCCAAGAGGTCAAGACCGCCGACGGCAACAAGCGCCGCAGCTACCTCGCGCTCATCGAGAAGTTCTTGGCCGACCAGAAGAAGGCCAAAAAAGAGAGCAACCCTGGCGCCATCGCCGCGGCGCTCAAGATCTTGGGCTACCTCGAAGACGAGCGCGCGGCCACCATCCTCGTGCCCTACCTGCAAGACGACAAGGCGCACCCGTCCGTGCGCCAAGAGGCCATCATCGCCCTGCGCTTCGCGCTCTCCAAAGACAAGCCCAGCGCCAAGGTGGTCGACGCACTCGTGCGTGCAGCCGAGGCACCGGATCGCACGCTGGCGCAGACGGCGTTGCACACCCTTGCGTCGTTGCAAATGGGCGACGACGTCACCAGCAAGCTCGGCAAGCTGGTCTCGCACCCGGACATCGATCGGGCGCGCTTCGTCATCGAGCAGCTCGGCCGCTTGGGCAGCTTGCCGGCCTGCAAGCTGCTGGTCGACGCCCTCGCCAACCTCGACAAGCGCTACGGCGACGCGGCCTCGCAGGCGCTCATGGGCAAAGAGCTTGCGGTCCCACTGCTGGCCAAGGCGCTGCTCGAAGCCAAAGACCGCGATCGCGCCTGGGCGCTGCGCAACGTGCTGCGACCGCTCGCCAAAAAGATCGCCCCGGCCCTGCGCAAGCAGCTGCTCGAGATCTCGCTGGGGCGGCTCGGCAAGGGCGAACTTGGCTGGGAGGCCCCGCTCGACGTGGCCCGGGACGCCGACGCCGCGGCCGCGGCCACGGCGCTCCGGGAGCTTGCCACCAAGCTCAAGAAGAGCAAAACCCCAGAGAAAGCTGCCACGGTGCTTGGTCTGTTGTCCAAGACCGACAAGGGCACCGACGACGACCGCTTTCAGTTGGCCCTGCTCGAGCTCAAGCGAAGCAACAAAGACACCCGTGCCGCATCGCGCGTGGGGGACGAGTCGCTGCGCTTGCTGGGGCAGCTGCTGTCGCGAGGCTTCGACGTGGCCAAGGCGCTGCGCAAAGAGCGCGGCATCGAACTCGATGATCTGTACTACGTGGGCTTCCATTTCGCCGAGCAGCGACACGCGCTGGGCGAAGAACTGCTCGAAGAGGTCGTCAAGAAGGGCGGCCGCACCAAGCTCGCCAAGATGGCCAAGAACAAGCTTGGCCTCGCCCAGGCCGAATAGGCAGCAGCTTCCGCCATCCCTGCTACCCGGCCCCCGCTACCCGTCCCCCGCTACTCGTCCCCTTCCCCCCTACCCATCCCTTATACCCCCGCGGCGCCC
>JBIKNA010000160.1:0-14512 GCA_044358965.1 Polyangiaceae bacterium | reverse complement strand
GAGTACTACACGGGCAATCAATCGCCGGATGGCCGCACCGTCAGCATCTTGGTCAAGAGCAAGACCGGCGCCTGTGATCCTGCCAAAACGTGGAACCTCGTCATCCAGGGCAACCAAGACTGACACGCGCCCTGCAAGCTCGGCCAAGCGTGGCTAGAACAAGATCTGCACCTGACCGGAGATGGCGCGCGCCGCTTCGCCCTCGGGTGAGCGTCGCTCGCTCGTGTACTGGGCGATGACGCGAACGGCCTCCGGTCGCTCGCCGTCGGCCCTCGGAAAAAACGCCGCGCCCAGGTCGTAAGACACAATGGAGTACGGCTTGGTGAACTCCTCGACGGTGGACCCTGTGAGGCGCGCGATGGGCGCAATGCCAAGCCCCGCGGGCAGGGGCACGTAGTACGACGCCTGGCCATAGCCGCCGGTCGAGCGGCTCGGGCGCGACGAAATGGCATCGGTGGCAAGGCGCCGGAGCACCTCGGCTTGCAGGTACAGGCCCGCAAAGGCCACGCGCAACGACGCAGAGGTTCGCGTGTCGTCTTGCTCGAACAGCTCGTACGCGCTCAGCGTGTAGAGCGTGGCGCGCCGGTAGAGAGCGCCGGCCCCAAGGGCAAAGCGAAAGCGCCCGCGACCAAAGTCGTATTCCGACGACGGCAAGCGGCCCAGCGGCGCTGCATCCACGCGCCCGGAGAACAAGAGCCCCCGCGCTTGGGCGTCGTCGACCAGCAGCGACAGACTCGAACCGTTGAACACGCCCGCAGACACTTCGATGCGGTCGGACAAGAAGTGACCGTGGACGATGCCGCCCCGGTCGGCGCCGCTCACGAACAGCTCGCTGGCACCGGCACGCTCGGGGAACATGAGACCAATGTTCGACCGCCGCAGCGCCAAGGAGAAGGGCAGGCGAAAGACCCCCACTTTCACGGCGAATTCTTCGATGGGGCGGAACTGAACGCTCGCTTCCTCGAAGAACACCCCGAGCAAGTCTCTCCGGGTCGTCGAAAGATTCTCGGCGGCCCCATCACCGTTGACGTCGGCCAGATCGGCGCCTGTCAGAACGCTGATGCCCCGGGCATCCAAGCTCAAGTGCAACGTGTACGACCAACTGCGCACGGGTTCGCCGCTGACGATCAAGCCAGTCCGGCTGGCCAGAAGTCCGTACTCGGCCCGATCCGCCGCAAGGGCGGTCGGTCGACTCCGCCATCCGAGCTGCGGCTGTACGTAGCCGTGCACGCTCACGGCCGCGGGCTTGTCCGGGGCTGCGGGTGCGACGCCAGCGGCGGGCACCGGGGGCGTGGGCGCCGGGGCGACAGCGGCTGGTGTCGGCTCCGGGGCAACCGGCGGCTGCGCCCGTGCGGGGGCACTGATGCCCGCCAAGGCCACGCTGAGCGATACAAAGAAGCGCGTTCGGGGCTTCACGGGTAGCTGATCCCCACGGGAGCGACCGCCACGAAGGTGAAGCGGTCTTGTGGCGAACCAAAGCCCGGGCCGGCAAACAGCCAGACCGACTGACCGTCGCTGAAGGCGTCCGGAGAGTGTTCGGATACGAGCGGGAACGGGCCGATGGCGCTCTTCACGCCGTCGAACCCAAAAGGTCGTCGCGGCGGTGTCCGGTCGTCTGTTGCGCTTGTGATGGCGGTCAGCTCGCTGGCGATTCGTTCCGACGTCGTCCAGCTCTGCGTGGCGCCAAGGGATCCGTCGGCGCCGAACTCCGCGAGCACGGGTCGACCGTCGGCCACTCCCACCAGATACAAGCGCCCATTGTGCTTGTGCACCCCCACCGGCTCGAAGCGCGGCGCCGGCAGCAACCTGGAGCCGCTCCGGTCGAACGCGAGCACGCGGCGTTCGGGCAACAGCGCCACGCCAAGTCCATCGTCTGCAAGTTGCATGTAACCGCGAACCGCGTAGGCCGGCAACTTGCCAAGCCCCGTCACGGGCACGCGTTGCGAAAGCTGGCCTTGTTGATCGAAGAAGCGCAGCTCCGTGCGCTCTGTCGCGCCCTCGAGGAAGCTCAAGAGTACGACGCCGTCTTGGGCGCTTGCGCCGACGCCGAGCACCGTGACCTCTGTTGCGGACGGCGGATCAAACGGCCGCGGCACGCTGAAGATGCGCGCATTCAGATCGATGGTCACCGTGAACGGAGCCGGATCCGTCGGTGATTGCACGAGAGCGACCACCGACGTGCGAAGCGGCGTGTCGTAGACGTGTGGCACGACGGCCTTGAAGAGCAGGTCCGCGCCGGTGGACGGGTCCCGATCGAGCACGCGGCGACAGTCACCCGTTTCTCCCGACAGCGAGACGAGCGCAAAGCCCGACCAGTACCACTGCCGGTCTTGGGAGAACCCCACCCAACCATGGGCCCCGTACCGTTCACCTTTGGTCAGTCGGCAGCCGGCAAAAACCGTGGCTCCCGCGCGCGCAACGAAGGTTGCCACCTCTGGCAGCTCCGGGGCGCCTTGCATGACATAGACGTTGCCCGCACGGTCGCTCACGGGCGGAAGGGCGAGCAATGGCGGCGTTCCGCGCATGCTTCCTACCACGCGAAGATTGCCGACCTGGCCTGGCCCCAGGCGTTGCTCGCACGACACCGAAGCTGTGGCGAGCGCAAAAAGGACCCAACGCAACCAAGACACCAGGCGTTCCCTTCAGCGCGACAACGGCGCATCTCCGACGCTGTGCGTGACCACGAAGAAACCGCCGGTCTCACCGTTGGGGCCCTTGTACCGATGCCGGTACAAGAACGGGCTAAATGAATAGCCGTACAGGGCGAACTCGTCTTCGGGGGTGCGCGCGTCGTTGCGAATGGGCGGCACCGTGCCGCTGAAGGTTGTCTCCCGGCTTACGGTAAGCGAGTACCCCTCTTCCCAGGTCTTGCTGACGCTTCCCTCGACGCCGACGAAGCCTCCGCGGAGGCGTAGCCGAGCTCCAACGGTGATCGCGGAGCTCTCCGTTTGCGAGACCGAGTCGCTTACACCCAAAGACCAACCCACGCGGGCCACATCACTCACCCGGTAGGGGCGCGGGGCGCTGAACACCATGTCTTCGGCGGCGATGGGTTTGCCCGAGAGCGACTCCACCTTCTTGGGGTACGTGGCAGGATCGCCAACCACGTAGGGCACGCTGATAGGCGGTATGTCGCCCACCCGGGCAGCGAGATCGTTGTATCGCTTGACGGACCACAGCGTGGTCTGGCCACCGACGGGCACAAACAACTCCATGAGCTTGCCGTCGCCGCCCACGCCACCGAGCTTCCCCTTCGGGTCTTCGACCCTGTATCGATACGCGTGGTAGCAGCCGCAGCCCAACACCACCGCACCGTTGCCAGGACCTTCGAGGTCTGGGCGCGCGTCGACACTAAAATTGTCGCCAACGCTGACGCTTCGCGAGCTCGATTCCGAGCTCTTCCATGCCTTGTCGGCCTGCACCGACAGCTCTACGCGGGCGATGAGCGGTATGTCCGCCTCGAAGGAGATCCCTGCGCCCAGCTTGAGGCCCACGCTGCGAAACGTCTCTGCCTTGTCCGTCTCTTTGGTGCCTATGGCGATCTGCGACGTGCCGTCGCTCGCGCTCCGCGAGTACGGCGGGTACACGAGCACGGTCATGGGGACCAACGGTCCGGGCGTCAACTCGGCCTCGCCCTCGAGGCGCGCCCCGGGCGAATCGCCATCCAGATCCGCGAGCACCAGCCGCGACGCGTTGGTCGACGACGTCAGCGACGACTTGTATCCCCGTACCAGCGACAGCGCGCCTTTGTCTCCGGCCTTGGCGTCAAAGACATTGAGC
Organism: Polyangiaceae bacterium; assembly: GCA_044358965.1. Classification (GTDB taxonomy): domain Bacteria; phylum Myxococcota_A; class Polyangia; order Polyangiales; family Polyangiaceae; genus SXNL01. Next base: position 10,732 of record JBIKNA010000160.1, on the reverse strand, counting down.
TCGCGCGGCTCCAGCACCAAGACCTCGGCGGTACCGTCGGCGTTGATGTCGCCGACGGTGACGTCCTGCATGGTCAGCGTTGCGGGGGTCGCCGAAAGCTCGCTCACGGCCTGATCCTTGAGGCCAAACATCAGCAAACTGCCCGGCAAATCGATGGGCCCGACGTTCGGGTCGAAGTAGGTGGAGATGGCCTCGAGGGCAATCAACTTGTCGGCGGTGCCTTCGCCAAAGCGGCCGGCGGACAGGCGTCGCAGCTTTCGCGGAGACACCCATTCGCGAAGGCCTCCCTCGGCCCCCGGCGACAGCCGCGTGTTCCACTCTACGAAGCGAGACTTGCCGTCTTTGCGGTCCACCACGAACACCGGGCGCTTCTGACCGCTGCCGTCGAGATCCGCGATGGTGACATCGCGGCCTTCGGCGTCACTGATTTTCTGTTTGCTGCAGCTCTTGTCGGCCAAGCGACAAAGGGCGATTTCGCCCGCTTTGCCCAGCACCGCGAGCTCGTCCACGCCGTCGTCGTCGACATCACCGGCCGCGAGTGCGACGGGCGCGAAGCCCACCTCGATGCTCTCTTTCGAAGCGCCGGTGAGCACGGTCACCGTGGTGGTCGCGTCCAGCGCATAGGCCACGCTCTCCGGGCGTTTCCCAGTCAGGTTGCCCGCCGTCAGATCCACGATTCGCGTGTTGCCGAGCTCTTGTCGCGCAGACGGCGTGGCCGCAAAAGAGCCGTCCAGCGCCTCGTAGGCGTCGATGCGACGCGCGCTCGCGTCGTTGAGCACGACGATTTCGCGGTCCACGGAGAAGTAGCTTCGTTTGCCCATGGGCGCGGCAGAACGGTACGTCTGCGATGCGCAGCGCTGTACCTGGCAGACTCCCTCGGCGCACACCTCTCCTTGGGCGCAGTCCGAGGTGCTGGCGCACACCACGGAGTCGCGGTCGATGGCGCTGGTGCCCGGTCGCGGCGCCGTAGGCCCGGGTGGATTCGCCGCACCATCGTCGCCCGAGCACGCCGCTGCGAAAAAGAGCGTTGCGATCAGACCCCAATGGCGCGCCGGTACGAGCACCCGGCTGAGTATACCCAACATCAGGCTGCGCCGTCGCGCACCGCGCCAAGAACTTCGTCGCGCAGGTCGAGCACCAGTTTCGACGTGCGCATCGCGTCCTCGACCCGGACCTCGCCGGGATGGAGGGTCAAAAGTGCGCGTTGCAGCACCCCAAGGCGCGCCGCAAAGGCTCCCTGAAGGTCTTTGTCGGGCACGCGGTGAAGCGACTCCCGAATCACGGCAAGTGACCGAAAGAGCGTGGCCTGGTCCATGACCGGACCCTGACGGTCCATCGCGACACGCCCGGGGAGAGTCGGCAAACTCTTTGTAACGAACGGGTGACGGGCCGCGTCGGCGAGACCCCTCTTCTGTCCCGTGTGCAGATGGGAGCACTGCCTCTCTCTCTTCTCCCGCGACGCCGTGCCCGTGCCGCGCGGGGCCCCGCGCACAAGTCTTTTCCCATGGAAACCGGGGGGGCGGGCGTACGTCGCCTTCGCACACCGGGATTGCGCGTTGGCCGTATACTGGCACCACCGTGCTGACTGCCGACGTGCGTTTCGAAGGGTGGACCACCGAGAGCTGGACCCGCTTTTTGTCTCTATGGAAACCCCGTGCCGCGGCGCACCTGGAGCCCACGCGCCCCCGTGGCGCCGTGGTGTGCGTCCACCAAAAGGGTCGCCTGCGCAAGCTGTTGCACACGCACACCGGCCGCATCGACCCCACCCTTGTGGATTGGCCCGCGCCGTTGCAAGAGCTGGCATTTCGCTACCGCTCGAGCTGGGTGCTCTCCATGGAGCAAGGCGCCCTCGACGAGGTGATGGAGCGCTTTGCCGCCCGGCTCACGCGCAACGATGATCTCACCGCGCAGACCATTCACCTGGTCAACGTGTTCCGCGAGATGACCCAGTCGGGGCACATCGAGCGTTGGCCCCGGCGTCTGCAAGGCTTGCCTGCTCCCACCACCCCGGTCATCGACCGGGCCCTCGACGCCGTGTGCCCCGATCACGCAGCCATTGCGCTTGGGCTCTTTCGCGGCGGCGAGGTATGGACGGTGTTCGTGGCGCGCCGCAACGGCGCGGGCTTCGATGTCATTGCCGGTCCGTCCGAGCTCATTCCGCAGATGGGTCTCGTGTCCGGCGACTGGCGTCGCGACTACCGTCACCTGTCCCGCGCCATCGAAGAGCGCTACTCGCGTGTTGCCTTTGGCCTATGGGCCGACGAGCAAGACTTCCAACGCCTGATCCGCGACCCCACGCCCGGCGCCTGGAGCCGCGCCTACGCCGTGCGCGAGATCTTGTTCTCGCCCACCCCCACAGCCGTGCGCCTGGCCCTCGGTGTCGACGGCGCCCGCTTTGCCTTCGAGGGCATGCGCGTGCTCACGGGCCGCATCGAAGCGCTGCAAATGTTCGAGCCCGTGCTCGCCGAAGTGCGCCGCAAAGTGGGCTCCGCCGCCGGCGATCTCGACGTCTCCCGCGTGCTCGGCTTCGACCCGCTGGCGGCGCTCCGCGCGCTGCTCGCGCGCTGAGGGGGAACAAGTGACTGTATTGCGCACATGTTTCGCCCAGGCGCCTTCGCGCCTTCCCCCCCGATGACGACGACGCGCTCTCCATCGCTCGACCTCGTTGCAGCTTATGCCTCGTCCGTGTTGGCCCTGCTCTGTGCTGCCTGTGGGCACGCGGGGTTGGCCGAGGGCGATGCGCTCATGCGGCAGAACAAGCCTGCCGAGGCCATGGGGGCCTACAACAGCGTGCTCCAGAGTCGCACGGCCGAGAGCTGGGACAAGGACAACGCCAAAGACAAATGGAAAGAGGCGTGGACCCTCGGGCATGCGCAAGATCGCGCGCGTGTGGTGGCCGAAGTGGCCGAGCTCGACCGTGCGGCGTTGGCACCCAGCGAGGCGCGGCTCCGGGTCATCGCGCTGCGGGCCAAGCTGCAACCGTTTGCGCGCGTAGAGACCGAGCTTGGCACCCTGAACGACATCTTGCTGCGGGCTTCCGAAGCCGAGTGGAAGCAGGTTGAAATCGACGCGCGCGCCGAGCGCTATGTTGCCGCCGAAGAGCGCGCCAGCACCATTCTTGCCGCGCCAGGCCTGCCGCCGAGTTTTGCGTCGCGCACGCTCGCGCTACGGCAACGTGCGGCGCAAAGGTACGAAGAGCGCGCCCGGCGGGCCGAGGCGTACCCGCTGTCGCGCGCCATGTACCGCGCGCTCTCCGAACACTTTCGGGGCAAAGCCATCACCAAAGAGCCACAGCTCGCGAGCGAAGCCCAAGCGCGCGTCACCCTGGAGCTGCAAAGCTCGCCCGCGTGCGTCAACACCGTGGCCGCGCTCGGCAAAGCCCTCGGCGCAGTGGACGCCGCGTTGCCCGTCACGCTTCGACTCCAGCTCGCGTGTGCGTCTACCTTTAGCGACGAGGTCAAACAAGAGTCTGCGACCTACTATGTGACGGAGCCGGCCGGCACGCGCCAGGAGACGTATTACGTCGAGAGCCAGAAGTGCGAGTCGTACCCGTTCTGCGCGCCCGCCGTGGTCACCGCCGCAGGCGGCTCGCAGTACGTTGTGACCCAATGCCGCCAAGAGGTGCGCTGCACCCCCACCATGATCCCGCAGACCCGCGAGGTTCCAGCCTTCAAGAGCGTTCCACAGACCGAAGCGTACGCGCGAACCTTCCGCAAGTACCGCGCCGAGCTGCGCGGCGCCCTGGCGCCAGCCGAAGGCCAAGGGGGTCGGGCCGTGCGCATCGAGCTCGGGGCGTCGGAGTCCGACGAACAATACGACCGGCCGCAGGGCAGCAAAACCACGCGCGATCGCCGTGCCTTCAAGCCTGGGCTCAGCACGGCCTCGATGCTCGCGTCGTTGGATCCTGCATTGGCCAACCTGGCGCAGGGGCTCGTGGCCAACATGCTTCGCGAGCGCGGTGACTCGCTGCTCATCGCTGCGCCGGCCGACGAACTCGAACGCGACGAGGTGTTCCTGCGCGCCGCGTTGCTTGGGTCCGAGCGGGCGACAGCCAACGTCAAGTCGGCGCACGGCTTGGATCGCACGCGCATGTTGAGCCTTTTGGGCGGTACCGATCCCATTCCCCGCAATGCCGAGTCTCCTCCGGGCCCACGGAGCGAAAAACAATCAGATGTGCCGCCCGAGCCCAGCGTGGCCAGCGGGTATCCGGGCTACGAGCGTGGATTCCGTGGGCAGCTGGTGCTTGGCACCTTGGCGGCGCCCAGCGTACCTGCGGCCACGGCGGGCCCCGCGCTGGCTGGCGAGACCGCACTTCTTGTTGGGGCGCGCCTCGAATCGCCGCTCTTGGGCGAGGGCGCACCCAAGGGCTTCCAGTTCCAAGACTCCGCGAGCCTGCTGGTGGGTCTCGGGGGCCGCACGTCTTCCGATGTGCTGGGGCCCGACCAAAGCGGCTTCGGGATTTTGCTCGACGCCGACTACAGCGCCTTCGTGGGGGTGCGCGTGCGGCAGCTCGGCTTGCTGGGCGGCATGAAGGCCCGAGGCCTCTTCGGGTTCACCGGCGAGATCACCACCGGCCTCGCGTATCAGGTGCCCTTCTGCGGTCGCGCCGAGGTTCGCTTCGTCGAAAACCTGATGCCCACGGTGACCGCGTGCGCCTTCTCGGTGCTTGGTGGCAAGCTCACCTCGGTGGAGCTGTTTGCGCCGCTCTCCAAAGCCGGCGGGGTTCACTTGTTTGGCCGCTACGAGACCTTCCAGGCAGACGCCGAGCTTGGGGCCTACCGGTTTGGATTCTCGGACCCCACATCCATTGCCTTCGAGTCCATGATGGTGGGTCTGGGCTTCGGCAAGTAGCCCGAGGTGCTACGCGGCAGAGCGCGACTTGGAGCGACCTGCCTCGATGCGCCGGCACAGCGACAGTAGCTCCGTGGTCAGCGACGAAACGTTGTCGGCCTTCAGTCGCGCCGCGTGCTCGACGGCACGAGCAGCTTCGCCAAGCTGCGGAAAGCCAAACATCGCGCCGCTGCCCACGATCATGTGCGCAATCTGGGCGATGCGCTCGGTGTTGCCCTGCGTCAGCGCCTCGTCGAGGCTTCGAGCCCGTGCAGACAAGTCGTCGAAGAACGTAGCAAGCAGCTTGCCCACGATGGGGTCGTCGGCGTCGGCGCTGAAAATGCGGGCCTCTCCGCTCTCGGGCGGGCTGCTGCGCCGGAACGCGGCCACTTCGTCTACCAGGGTGGCCACCCGGATGGGCTTCGACAGGTAGCCGTCGCACCCCGCGGCGATGCACTGCTCGCGATCACCGCTCATGGAGCTGGCCGTGAGCGCCACGATGGGGGCCGTGTAGCCCGCGGCCCGTAGGCGACTTGTGGCCTGCTTGCCGTCCAGCACCGGCATCTGCATGTCCATCATCACCACGTCGAACGTGCTGCCCGCCTTCTCCGCCTCCAGGGCCGCATCGAAGGCCGCCTGCCCGTCCGAGACGGCCACGACCTCGGCGCCCGCCCCACGAAGGATCACGCTGACAAAGCCCTGGATGTCGGGGGAATCTTCGGCGAGCAAGACACGCACGCCCTGCAGGCGCCCTTTGCTCTCGGTGCGCATGGGCGCACTGGCCGGGGCCTCACTCAGCACCTTGCGGCGCTCTTCGCTCACGCCGGCAACGGGCAGATCCACCCGGAAGGTGCTGCCCTCGTCGGGTGCGCTCGAGACCACAATGTCGCCGCCCAACATGCGCGCCAGCCGCCGCGAGATGCAGAGCCCGAGACCGGTGCCGCCAAAGCGCCGCACGGCCGAGGTGTCCACCTGTTGGAACGCCTCGAACAGCTCTTGGGTTTGCTCCGGGGTCATGCCCACACCCGTATCCACCACGTCGATACGAAGCTGGCCTCGTGTGGGGTTGCTGCTTCCTTGGTACCAAACGCGAACGGTGACCTTGCCTGCATTGGTGAACTTGATGGCGTTACCCACCAAGTTGAACAAGATCTGCCGGAGCCGTGTCGCGTCCGATGTGATGGTGGCCGGGGTCGGCGTTTCCAGCACGACCTCGAAGCGCAAGCCTCGCTCGCGAGCGCGGCCGCCCATGAGCGACTCCACCTCGGCGAGCACATCGGCCAGCGCGCACGGAGCCAGCGAAAGTGTCATCTTGCCGGCTTCGAGCTTCGAGAGGTCGAGAATGTCGTTCAGGATGCGCAGCAGGTGCCCGCCATTGCGCCGGATGACCAGCGCCGCGGCGTGGCGCTCGGCTTCGGGCACCGTCCCGGCCTCGAGCAGCTCTGCGTAACCCAAGATGGCCGTCATGGGCGTGCGCAGCTCGTGGCTCATGTTGGCCAAGAACTCGCTCTTGGTGGCGTTGGCTTTGTCCGCAGCCTCTTGGGCCGCCTCGGCGCGCACCCGCGCTTCGTCCATTGCATCGGCGCGCGCCTCCAAAAGTTCCGCGTTCGCGATGGCCTCGACGAAATCCCGGTGCAGGTGTCGACCTTGCACTAGCAAGAACAGCGCGAACAGCATGATCGACGCGCTGGCGCCGATGCCCTGCGACGAACCCGCCATGGCCGAGGCTGCAATGACCGGGACGAGCATGCACCCGATGTACGGGCGCAGCAGCCGAACATCGGGGGCAAGGCTGCTGGTGGCCCCGGCGGCGATGCCCGCGGTGGTGACGAGCGCAACCAACGCGTTGGCATCGAACCCCTGCCGCACGACCCAAGCCGCTGACAACCCCCAATAGGCACCGGCCAGCAGCGTTCCCGCTCGGAATAGCCTTGTCCACGCTTGGGGGCGTTCAGCGAACATGCGCTCGAAGCGCAGCGCCACGACCATGCGCCCAAGCCCCAGCAACAGCGCCGTGCCGGCCATCACGTAAGTCCCGCGTGGATACGCCGTGCGGAAGGTGGTGCTCAGCGCCACCAATGCCGCCAACACGGCGTACGCCAGCACTCCCCGCCGGGAGCGTCGAGCCAGTGCGCTCGCAACGGAGTACTCTTGGAATCCCACCAACCAAAGAACGACCGGCCCCCGGCCGGATTAAGGGCCCACTTGGGCGCGCGCGCTTGGTTAGGGGGGACCTATTCCGACGATGCGTCGGCGGGGCCGGCGTCTACGGCGGGGTTCGAACTGCCGGCGTCGCCGGTGCAGGTGTCGCGCCGGGCCTCCGAGGCCAGGGCTTTGGGGCAACGTGTATCGGTGCCGCTCTCGTCCCATGTGGGCGGGTAGGGCGGGCACATGTATGCAATGTACACAATAGACCCCGCGTCGAAGCCCAGGCCGGTGCCCACGAGGCACTTGGGGCCGCAGCCAACGCCCGGATCTGGCCCCGTCACCACGTCGACCGCCGCGCTGCTCTCCAGGCAGTCGCGGCCTTCGACGTAGCGCCGGGCGATGAAGGCGTGCGACGACACGTCGCTGCACGCGGCGAACACAAGGAAACCCAGGGCGAGCAAGCCCACCGAGAGCAAAGCTCTGCGCGCGAGCGTTCGCCCCGGCATCAGGTGGAGGGCGTTCCGGTGGCTGGTGCGGGCGGCACCGGTGCGGGCTCCACCACGCGGACGTGCAGCTCCGTGAGCTGCTCGCTGACCACGCGTGTGGGCGCGTCGGTCATGAGGTCGGTGCCCTTTTGGGTCTTGGGGAAGGGGATCACGTCGCGCAGGCTCTCGGCGCCCGAGAGCAACATGGCCAGGCGGTCCATGCCAACGGCGATGCCACCGTGCGGCGGGGCGCCGTAGCGCAGGGCGTCGAGCAAGAAGCCAAACTTGAGCTTGGCGTCTTCGTCGCTGATGCCCAGGGCGCGGAACACCTTGGCTTGCACCTCGGGGTCGTGCAGACGAATGGAGCCGCCGCCGATCTCGAAGCCGTTGAGCACCAGGTCGTAGCGGTAGCACAGCACCTTGCCCGGATCTTTGTCGAGCAACGCCACGCAGTCGTCGTGCGGGCGCGTGAAGGCATGGTGCGCGGCGGCCCAGGTGTTCTTCTCTTCGTCGAACTCGAAGAGCGGCGGGTTGACCACCCACAAGAAGTTGAACTGCCCGCCGTGCCCCGAGTCGGGAATGAGCCCGAGCTTCTTGCCCAGGTGCACGCGCAGGTTGGCCATGACCGTTTGCACCACGGACTCTTTGCCAAACTGGAAGAACAACAAGTCGCCTTCGACGGCACCGGCGCGGGCGTTGATGGCATTGCGCAGCTCGGCGTTCATGCTCTTGGCGAGCGGCGATTGGGTCCAGACGCCCTCTTTGTCGACCTTGGCGCGGGCGAGACCCTTGGCGCCCATGCCCTTGACGAACTCCTCGAGCTTGTCGAGCTCTGCGCGAGAGAGCTTGGCGGCGTGCTCTGCGGGCACACGCATGACCTTGACGATCTCGCTGGGCAAGTCCCGACGCAGGGTGCCGTTCTTGAACTTGTCGGCCAGCTCTTTGAGGAACGGCACGCCGCCGCCATCGTGATCGATGACCAAGTCCGTCAGCACCGTGTGCGGCATGCCGAAACGCAAGTCAGGCTTGTCGTTGCCGTAGTGCGCCATGCTCTCTTCGAAGGGCATCTGCGGGAATCGGCCCGACGGGTAGCGCTCGTGCAGGTCGATGCCGAGCACCTCTTTCCACACGCCAAAGACCAGGCCTTCCATGACGCGGAAGATGTCGTCTTGGTTCACGAAGGACATCTCGACGTCGATTTGCGTGAACTCGGGCTGCCGGTCCAGGCGCAGGTCTTCGTCGCGGAAGCACTTGACGATCTGGAAGTATTTGTCGAAGCCCGCCACCATGTACAGCTGCTTGAACAGCTGCGGGCTCTCGGCCAGGGCAAAAAATTTGCCGGCGTGCATGCGGCTCGGCACCAAGAAGTTTCGCGCGCCGCCCGGCGTGTACTTCACCATGAAGGGCGTCTCGAGCTCCAAGAAGCCCTTGTCGTCGAAGTACCGTCGGGTGACTTGATTGATCTTGTGACGAACGCGCAGCGTGCGCTGCAAGGGCGCCCGGCGCAAGTCCAGGTACCGGTGCTGCAAGCGCTTCTCTTCGCTGGTGTCGATCTCGTCGGCAATCAAGAAGGGCGGCGTGTCGGCGCGGTTGAACACGCACAGCTCGATGGCGTGGACTTCGATCTCGCCGGTGGGCAGCTTGGGGTTCTTGTTCTTGCCGCGGCTCACCACTTTGCCGCGCACGCCCACCACCCACTCGGTGCGCAGCACCTGCGCTTGCTCGTAGGCCTTCTTGGGCATGTCTTCGTAGCCCGTTTGGTCCGGGTCAAAGACCACTTGGGTGATGCCCTCGCGATCGCGCATGTCGATGAAGAAGCAGCCGCCGTGGTCGCGGTAGCTCGCCACCCAGCCAAAGAGCACGACCTCTTTGCCTTCGTCTGCCGCCCGGAGTTCGGCGCAGTGGTGAGAGCGCTTCAAGTCATCGATGAATCGTGCCACGGCTGGGACCTCTTTCGCCCGCGGGGGTGCGGGATGGGCGGGGGACACCTTTTGGGGGGCGTACCTCGCGATGGGCCCGATAGACTACCGCAGTACGGCGCGCCTTGATAAGCCTTGTGCCGCGGTGAGCGCAATGATGCCTTCGGCCCTGGGGTCACGCACAACGCCGCGCTGACGGCGGGGCTCGGGCTCGATGTTCGCGATGGCCCTGGCGCTAACGCGGCAGTGCAATGGCCACCGGCAGCAGCACGTCGGTGATGGGGAGGCCCAGCTGCCCGCGACCATTGTCGCCCCAGCAGTACAAGGCACCCGAAACACCAACGGCGCACGTGTGCGCAGCGCCGGCCGAGATGTCCGTCATCAACTCGGGAAGGCTAAGTGTTTGAGGTGTCGTGCGCAGGGTTCCATCGCTGAAGCCAGTGGCGAGCACGTTCCCTTGTCCCCAGCACGCCACGGACCCAGTACCCCACAGCCCGCAGGTGTGAAATGTGCCGATGGCCAAACGGGTAACGTCCGTCAGGTTCTGAACCTTGGTTGGTTGCGTTCGAATGTTTGTGTCACCCACGCCCAGTTGCCCGAGTCCGTTGTACCCCCAACACGACACCTCACGGTTGGCGCCCGTTCCGATGGCGCAGGTTGACTCGAAGCCGGTAGCGACCTCGACTGCCGATACATCTGCCACCTGTACCGGCGGGCTGTTCTCTTTCGTGGTCGGCAAGGCAAGCTGACCGTTGCCGTTGTAGCCCCAACACTTCACGGTGTTGTCGGTGAGCACGGCGCAGTTGTGGTACCGCCCTGCCGCAAGATTCACGACCGTTCCGCCGAGGGGTACCGCCGCCGCAGGGGCGTTGGTCGCCGAGCCCGGGCCGAGGCCCAGGCCAAGCACTTGGTGGGCGTTGATGCCCCAACACTGCACGGCTCCCTGCCGGAGCACGCACGTGTGCGCGAGGCCTTGGACAGCAGTCTTCACATCGCCAAGGGTGCCCACAGTGTTCGGCGAGAGTCGCTCTCCACCGAAGACCCCGATACCAAGCTGTCCGGAGGAGTTGTCCCCCCAGCATTGAAGGCTCTGGGCGTTTCCGCTGCAACTCGCCGCGTAGCCCACGCTCAAATAGGTTGAGGCACCCGGGATGAGCACACCTGGTGCTTGGCGGCTGAGCGTGTCGCCCACCCCCAACTCACCTTTGGTATTTTCTCCCCAGCATCGGACACCGGCTGCCTGGCGCACGCAGGTATGCGCTTGCGATGCCGCGACGCTGCTGACGTCGGTAACGGAGCCCACCTTGGTTGGCTCGTAGCTAGAGCCCGGCCCTGCGGTTGCCTGGCCAA
>JBIKNA010000552.1:0-4401 GCA_044358965.1 Polyangiaceae bacterium | reverse complement strand
AGAACATCGCGTTTTTGGCTCTTGGCGCCGATTGGCCCACGCGTTGCTTAGGTCTAGGCCATGCCCAAGCACACCGAGATGACGACGCACGAATCGGGGATTCAAGAGCGCGAGACGCTCCGTTCAGCGGAGGCCGTCCCGTTCACGGCCACTACCATTCCAGCGCCCTACGGCCTGGTGCAGGTGCAGGGCGACGATACGTCTGGCCTCGGCCTCCAGCCGCTCTCTGCAGACATCCTGGACTTGCTCTACACACTCGAAGCAGAAGAGAGCTTGCGGGCGCAGAACGACAGCTACCTGGTGCCGCGTCACGAGTCGGGCATCCGCGTGCGCACGGGCACGCCCTCCATGGCGGCGTAAGCGCTTGGTCGCGGAGGGCCCGCTACTCGCGCGAATCGGGGATGGCTCCGCCGGCCTTGGGCTTGGGGCGGTGCCCCGCGGGCGCGACGATGGGCGAAGGTCTTGCGCTAACGGTGCCGGTGGGAACAACCACCACGGTGCCTGGTACGGGAACCGCTGTGGGTACCCCGAGCGAGGGTTGCACCGGCGGTCGCACCGAAGCTGCGGTGGGCAGCGCTTCGGGCGGCGTATAGGCGTGCGATGGCTGGCGAATGCGCCACATGGCCACGGCCACCCCGACGATGACCACGAGCCCCGCGGCGATGGCAAGGTACGCCGTGGCGCGCTCTTCGCGCGGGGGCTCCGCAGGAACGATTTGCGGCAACGGCTGCGAGGCCACGGCAGACCACGGGCTGTCGGGTCTGCCAGGGCTGGGCACGGACCTGGGCGTGTTGCGTGAGATGGGCGTGGGCCGGGAATGCGGGTGCTGCGAGATGGGCGTAGGGCGCGAGTGCGGGTGCTGCGACGCCGGCGAGGGCTGACTGCGCAGCGCCCCGGGCATGAGTTCGGTGCCCCCCTCTTCGGCTTCGGGGCCTAGCAGCGCGATACGTTCGAGCGAAGGCGTCGGGTTGTCGGGCGCGTAGGGCGCAAGGGCGCGCGCAAGTTCGGCAACGGTGGCAAAACGTCGGCTCTTGTCGCGCTCCATGCAACGCGCGACCACCGCGTCGAAGCCCGCGGGCAGTGTCGATGCGTACTCGCGCAACGGTGCGATGGGGCGTTTGGTGACCTGATAGACGAGCTGATCGTTGTCTTCGGCAGGGAACGGCATGATGCCCGTCACCAAGCGGTACATGATGACGCCAAGGGACCAGATGTCGGACTGGGCGTCGGCATCGCGGGACGAGAGCAGCTGCTCCGGCGCCATGTAGTTGGGCGACCCCAGCAAGTCCGTCACGCGGGTGACCACGCTGTCGTCGGGCACCACGCCGGGGCGCGGTTTGCCGCCGGGCATGGTGCCATCTAGATCGGCCCCGGGCTCGATCTTCGGACGAATTTTCGAGACACCGAAGTCGAGCACCTTGACCAAGGGGCGGCCCGAGGGCCCCGTGGTCAGGAACAAGTTGGCGGGTTTGAGATCGCGATGCACGATGCCGAGGTCGTGGGCCTCGCCGAGGGCCTCGCAAGCTTGCAAGATGTACTCGGCCACATCGGACGCCGGCAGCCGCCCCTTCTTGCGAAGCAAGGTGGAGAGGTCGAGCCCCTCCAAGTACTCCATCACGATGTAGGGCGCTCCATCGTCGAGGGTCCCGACGTCGAGCACTTTGGCGGCATGGGCGCTGCGAATGCGCCCGGCGGCCCGGGCTTCGCGCATGAAGCGGGAGCGGATCTCGCTGTTTTCGAGGGCTTCCTTCTGTAGGAACTTGAGCGCGACGCGCTGGCCCAGGTGCACGTGGGTGGCCGCCATGACCACGCCCATGCCGCCCTCGCCGAGGGTCTTGTCGATGCGGAACTTTCCGCTGATCACGTCGCCCGGGGCAAGCGTCATGGAGCTACTGGCATTATCGCCCTTTGCAGCGCCGCGGTGAAGAGAGCACGCAGCGCCAACGAACGAATCTCCGCCCCCGCTCGGGTGTCGCACATGTAGCCAAAGCGTGGCATCGTCCGCAACGCGCCGATGCCGTCCCCCACGTTTCCCCCTTTTGTGCTTGCCCACGGTCGCGCGGCCCTGCTTGCCGTGCCCCTCCGAGAGCCCTTCGTCATCGCCACCGCCACCATGCTGGCGACTCGCGCTGTACTGGTCGAGCTCACCCTCGACGACGGCAGCACGGGCATCGGCGAAGGCGCCACGCTGCCGCCCGTGACCCACGAAGACGAACGCACGGTGCTCGCGCGCATCAACGCTTGGCTCGCGGAGAACGTCGGCAAGCGCTTCGCAGGGCCTGATCTCCAAGAGGCCTTGGAAGGGCTCGACGACGCGCCGGTGACACGCGCAGCGCTGGAGTGCGCGCTGCTGGACGCCCTTGCGCGCCGCGCGCAACGCACCGTACGCGGGCTGTTTGCCCAGGGGGCACAGAACACCGAGGCGCCCATGGAGAGCGACATCACGATCCCCATTCTGCCCGCCGCGCAGATGCTGACGTTGGCGCAGGGTTGGTTCGCCAAGGGCTTCCGTGCCTTCAAGGTCAAGGTCGGCATCGACGCCGACGGTGATCTCGAAGCCATTCGCAGCATCGCCCAAGCGCTGCCCGGCGTGCGCTTTCGGCTCGACGCCAACGGAGGCTACACCGCAGCGCAGGCCCTGCACGTGGTGCAGGCACTCCAGCGCGCCCTCGTCTTGGTCGAGTGTTTCGAGCAGCCGTGCGATCGCTCGGACATGGAGGGCATGGCCAAGGTCGCCCGCGAGTCGTCGGTTCCGGTGGTGGCCGACGAGTCTTTGCGCGGCGAAGATGACCTCGCACGGCTGATCCAGCACAAGGCCGCCCAAGGCATCAACCTCAAGCTCGCCAAGCTTGGGGGCTTCGTGCGTGCGCACGAGATCGCCTCCCGCGCCCGAGCCCAAGGCCTCACGCTGATGATTGGCGGCATGGTGGAGACCCGCGTGGGCATGAACGCCGCCGCGCAGCTTGGCTTCGCCCTCGGTGGCTGCGACTACGCCGACATGGACACGGCGTGGCTGCTCTCCGAAGACCCGTTCCACGGGGGCTACCGCGACGACGGTCCGCTGTTGCACCCCGACGGCGACCGCGGCTTTGGTGTGGCGCTAAGCCCTGGCGAGCGTTCGCGCTTCTTTGCGTAGGCGCAGCGCCTACTCGCAGGCAAGACCCGACAGGGCCCCCTTGACTTGCAGCACGTTGATCTGGCGCTTGAGGGAGCCCGTGCCCGGATCGTAGGCAAACATCTTGAGCGGCTCGGTTGCCTCGACGGACAAGATCTCGCCATCGATGGCTTGGAACCCTTCGGCGGTGTTCAGATCGATTTTGGCGGGCAGCGGCATCGCGGCCCCGGTGACACGGTCCACGCGAGACACGGCGCCTGTTTGCGTGCGCACCAACAAGCTTCCGTCGCCCGCGCTGATCTCCGTGGCGTTCATGCGCTGCAGAGCCCGGTCCGAGGTGCCCGCGCGGAGTGCCGTCAGACCTGCGTAGTGCATGAGGCCTTGTTTGGTGTTGCTGGGCAGCACCCAAAAGCCCGTGTCGTCGGCGGCGATGCCTTCGCACTTGATGGCGGCGAGCGTCTCGATGTTGGCCTTGGCGTTGACGTACACGAGCCCCTGCGAACCGCAGGCAAAGAACTCGCCGGCGCGCCGGGCCACGCTCACACGCCGGGCAACCGAGGGCGGAATCTTGCGGACCTCTTGGGCGGTGCCAGTGTTTGGGTCGATGTTCACAAGGGTGTCGCCAGCGATGCTGAAGCACTGGCGCATCTTGCTCTCGGGGACCGTCGGCGCTGGGCCCGGCGACGGCGTGGTGCTCCCGGGTGCCGGCGTGGAGACGGATGGTCCCCGTGACGGCGCTCCCTCGGCCGCGGGGGGCGCCGCGACGATCTCCGCGGGGACGGTGTCCCGCGTGTCTTGCTCGGGCTCGGCGCAGGCCACGGAGCCAAGTGCCACGAACACACAGCCAAGGAATGCGATGGGTTTCATGGGGGCGGTCCAGCGTACGCAACGCCCGTGCCGCCCGCCCATGACGCATTCTCGCGAGAAATCCCGATGCCCCAGGCCCCTTCCCTCCCCGTTCGGAGATCCGCCGGTGATTCATTTTTGCACCAGGGGCGGATGTCCCACACGGGCCTGATCCGATACGGCGCGAGCTTCACAAGGGGGCGGCGCGCACCAGGCGGAGTCCCGCTTGGCGTGGCGTTCAGGGTTCCACGGCCGAGCAAATCTCGACGAGGAACCCATTCAAGTCTCGCACGTACGAAATCGTCTGGCCCCACGGCTTGTCGACGGGATCGGTCACGGCCGTCGCGCCGCTCTCGAGGGCCCGGGCGAAAGCCTCGCGCACGTCGCCCACGACAAATGCCACCTCGGCGCCGGCGGCCCTTCGGTCGCCACGGTTCGTT
>JBIKNA010000159.1:0-14530 GCA_044358965.1 Polyangiaceae bacterium | reverse complement strand
GTCGAATCGCGCTCGGTCATTTAGACCGAGATGCCCCAGGGGCGCTCGTTTGGCGGCGACTCCAGGCTGATGCGGCCCAGGGCGCCGGCGCGAAAATCGTGGATGAGCACGTCTGCGGCCTTGTGCGTGTCGACCACGCCGCCCGGGCGGAGCGCGCCGCGCCGACGGCCAATCTCTACGAGCAGCTCTTCGGGCTTTTGCGGCAGCTCGGCGAGCTTGTAGCGAACACGCAGGCGATCGGGGTACCGGGCCAGTAGATACCCGGCGCCAAACATGGCCACGGTTTCGTAGTCGATGGCCGAGTCGGGGATGGCACCACCGAACGCCAGGCGGTACGACGCCTCGGGGTCTTCGATTTTGGGCCACATGATGCCGGGGTTGTCGTGCAGGATCATGCCGTTCTTGAGGATGACCTGCTGCTTGCTCTTGGTGACCGCAGGCTCATCGCCCACCTTGGCCACCTTGCGCTCCATGAGCGTGTTGATGAGCGTGGACTTGCCCACGTTGGGGATGCCCACGATGAGCGCACGCACGCTCTTGCCCGGGCCACTTGGGTGCAGCGCAAGCTCTTTGCATAGCGCAGCTATTTTGCTTCGGGTCTCGGCCTGGCGATCGCTGCTGATGGCCACGGCGCGCACACGCCCTTGGGGGCGGTCCGCCGTGGCCTCCACGCGCACGGTCTGAAAGTAGGTGATCCACGCGGCGGTGGTCTCGGGCTCGGCCAGGTCGGCCTTGCTCAGCACCTTGAGGCAGGGCTTGTGCTTGCGCAGCTCGGCCAACATGGGGTTTTCGCTGGCCTGGGGCATGCGGGCGTCCAGCACCTCGATGACCACGTCTTGTGACGGGATCGTCTCGGCGATGACGCGTCGCGCCTTCGTCATGTGCCCCGGGTACCACTGAATCGCCATAGGAATTCAGTCCTTAGCACGCATCCGGGGCGAGCCCCCTCCCCCACGCCCGAGTCTCAAAAAGCCCGGGCGCTCACTTTCCGGTCGCGGGGGTGTCTCGTCCGGGCTACGACCCGGCCATCATGAGCGCCGATGTCGCCCCCATGCCCGGATCCCCCGTAAAACCCCTTGGCCGCGGCGTTTCGCACCAGCTCGGGTTTTTCGTGGCGCTGGTGGGCACGGCTCTTTTGGTGAGCAGCGCCAGCACCAGTGCGGCCAAGGCGGCTTCGGCGGTGTTTGGCGCCAGTCTCTCGGTGCTCCTTGGCACCAGCGCGCTGTACCACCGCCCCAACTGGGGGCCTATCGGTCGCGCCCGCATGCGCCGCATGGACCACGCGGCCATCTTCTTGCTCATCGCTGGAGGTTGGACCCCGGTGTTGTGGCTCGTGCCACCGGTGGCCACGGGGCACCGCATGTTGGCCATCATCTGGGGCGCTGCGGTGCTGGGCATGGCCAAGAGCATCGCCTGGCCCAACGCCCCCAAGTGGCTCACGGCGCTCTTGTGTGTGGGCCTCGGTTGGGCGGGCGTCATCGAGATCGCCGCGCGCGCGTCTCAGCTGCCGTCGCCCAGCATCACGCTGCTCATCAGCGCCGGCGTGCTCTACAGCGTGGGCGCGGCAACGTACGCGCTCAAGCGCCCCAACCCCTTCCCGCGCGTCTTTGGCTACCACGAGGTGTTCCACGCCCTGGTGCTGCTCGCGAGCGGCTGCCTGTTTGCCCACGTGGCCATCGTGTTGCGCCACTTTGGCTAAAGCGGGCTCCCGGGGCCAGGGTCAGGGAGATTGGTGCGGAGTTGCGTCTCGCGGACGCGGGCTCAGGCGCCGAGTTCGGGGAGAAGATGGGATCAGGGCAGAGGGTGGGCCTTGAAGAAGTCCCACATGGCGTCCGTGGCGGAGATGTCCTTGTTGGTGGTGCCCAAGATGGGCACGGGGGTGCCGCCGGGCCAGGTGTGACCGCCACCGGTGAGGGTGCAGAAGGTGACCTCGGCGCCGCCGGCGCAGGTCTTGTGGGTCACGAAACGGGCATCGCCCTTGTTGAACGTCTCGACGGGGGCGCCGGTGCACTGGTTGATGGCAGCCCAGGCGGCAATGCTATCGGCAGCCTTGGGGTAGCCCGCCAGGCCACCGCCGTTGTACGGCACCACGTTGTCGGCGGTGCCGTGAAAATGCATCACGGGGACCGGTCGGCCCGGCGTGCAGGGAGCCACGGTGCTTAGCCCGGCCACCGGCGCGATGGCCGCAATCCGGTCGGACATCTCGCAGGCCAAGCGGTAGCTCATGAAGCCGCCGTTGGACATTCCTGCAGAGTACACACGCTTGGTGTCGATGCAGAAGCGCTTCTCGGCCTCGTCGAGCATGGCTTTGGTAAAGCCTACGTCGTCGACCTTTTTGGTTTGTGCGTCGCCGCAGCAGGCACCGGCGTTCCAGCCCTTGAGCAAGCCCGTGCCTTGGGGGTGCAACACGATGAAGCCCTCTTTGTCGGACTTCTCGATCATCTTGCTCCAGGTCTCTTGCTCGGTGGCGCTCGAGGTGTACCCGTGGAAGTTCAGCACCAGGGGCGTGGGGCTCGCGGCCTTGTAGCTGGCAGGCACGTGGACGCGCACTGTGCGGGCTTCGCCCTTCACCATGAGGGTCCACTCGTCGTTGGCCTTGGCCGGCGCGGTTTTGCCGGCGCACTGGGCGGGCGTACCGGAGCTCGCACCGGAAGACGAACCGCCGTCGACGGGCGCGCCGCTG
The DNA here is from genome assembly GCA_044358965.1 of Polyangiaceae bacterium. Classification (GTDB taxonomy): domain Bacteria; phylum Myxococcota_A; class Polyangia; order Polyangiales; family Polyangiaceae; genus SXNL01. The sequence goes on along the minus strand of JBIKNA010000159.1, from coordinate 11,847 downwards.
GTGCTGCTGGTGCTGCTGGTGCCGCTCGAGGAGTTGGTGCCGCTCGAGGAGTTGGTGCCGCTCGAGGAGCCGCCGCTGGCACCCGAGCTGCTGCCGCCGGCGTCGGCCTCGGGGTCAATGGTGGTTGTGGAGCCTCCGCAGGCCATGAACAGCGCGCAGCCCCACGCGAGGGGCACCAAACAGGAGGAGAGTTTCATGGGAGCCTTTGGGGAGAACGCGCGGTGGGTGGGGAGAGCCGGCCGATGGGGCGGAGGGGTTTTCCGTGTGCACGAAGAGTGACCGCTGTCGGCGCTGGGGTCAAACGTGGCGGGGGTGTCGGGTGGATGTGCGGGTACGGGTGGGGGGATGCGGATGAAGGGGTGCGGGGCCGGGGGGATCGGGTGCGGGTGCGGGTGCGGGGAGATGGGGTGCGGGGAGGACGGACTGGGGATCAGCGGCCTTTGCGGGCGTCTTGGTCTTGCATGTCGGTCCAGTGGCCGGTGCCGCCCGCTTCGTTCACTTTTTTGCGGTCGTACCAGGCGTATTTGGAGGAGTAGAGGGCGTAGGCGCCGCCCAGGGCCAAGGCCGCCAAGAAGATGTTGCCGGTGAGGGTCCAGATGGACACATGGGGGTAGGCGCCTAGCTCGGTGAGCACCTGGAGACCGGGGACGCGCGTGATGGGCACGCGAGCGCTGCCGCTGGTGCCTCGTTTTCTTTCGACGGCCACGTAGGTGTCGATGGGCACTTCGCCGCTGACTTGTTGGCCATCTCGGGCAACCACCGTGAGCACGTAGTGCGTGGTGGTCGAGTTCTTGTTGCGCGTGACGTAGGTGTGCTGGTGAAGAACCTCGGCCGTGTCGGGCTCGCCCGCAAACGCCAACGTTGCAAACGGCCACGTGACCATGACGTGGAACACCAAGAAGTGAATGAACAGCAGCGGAGCTGCCAACAGCAACGTACGGATGCGATCCTTGAAGCGCTTCTCGATGGCCCCGGTGGCAAAGAGCATGTGATCGCGCCGCGGCGGCTTGAGGATGAACCCGGTGCCGGCGCCGCGGTAGGCCGTGTTCTGCGCGCGCGGATGGTTGCCCACGTGCAAGTCGCCGTACACGTAGAACATCTCTCCGCTGCGCACGTCGGCGCGGCGAATGCGGCGCATGTGCATGCCCTTGGGGAACAGCGTCTCGAGTTCGTCGACCACCAGCGCGTTCTGCGCGGGCTCCACGTACACCGGGTCCATGCCGTCGCGCGTCAGGTAGAACGGCCGCGCGATCACCGTACGGCTCTCTTCCTTCCACTCGTGGGTCTGCGAGTTCTTGTACGTCTTGTTCAGAACCTGCTGCACGATGTCGACGCGCACGGCGATGTCGTCGGGCCCCGGGTCCAAGTCTACCCGCCCGTACACCACGCGATTGGGGCCGGGCGACAGCGCCCAGTTGGCGCGCTCGACCAAGATGTTGGTGTGCCGCATGCCGGCGCTGCGCAGCCGCAGCGCGCGGTACACCATGGCAAACATCGCGCCCAGGTACCCCACGCCCAACACCGCCGCCCCCAGCACCAAGAACCAGGGCGGGCCAACGTGGTTGGGCGGCACGGCGTCCAGCAGCGGCTCAACGATCATGACTCCAGGCTACCGCACCTTGGGCTACGCCACATGCGCCGCGGCCCCCGGAGGCCAGTGCCCCGCATCGCCCGGTTCCACCAGCTTGCCGCGGTCGTACCATTTCAGCGCGCGGCGGTAGGCCACCCAAGTGCCTCCAAACGCAAACGCGAGCAGGCCAAAGCCCAGGAGCAGCGGCCACGGGCGCACACCAGCGTCGTGCCCAATGGCGGTCACCGCGCCCGAGCTTCGGTCCACCAACACAGGCACCTGCAATCGCTGGGGTGCCGTGAGCTGGAGCGACTGCAGGGCCGAGGCCGCGCGGTATGGCACCTGGACCCCGCGCACGACGCCCGCCTTGAGCGCCACGGTCACCACACACTGCCGCTGTCCGCGCACCGGCCGCGCGCAACTGGTTTGCTCGTACGAGGCAACGCTTGGCTCGGCGCGCCGCAGCGCCACCAGCACCGGCACCGTAAAGGCCACGTGGAAGAGCACCAGCACGGCACCGACCACAAGCGCGCCGCGCCGAAGCACCTGCGCGCAGCCAACATACCGGTCGTCGAGCGGCGCCGACGTCAGCAACATGCGCCCGGTGCCTCGCGACGGCCGCAGCACCCACGGCTCCAGGTTGCTTCGGTACGCCCCGCCGCCCGGGGTCTCTTGTTTGTGCAAATCACCGTAGGCGCAGAACACCTGCCCACGCCGCGCTTCGGCGCAGCGCACGCGACGCGGCGCGTTTGCGTCGAGCGCATCGGTCACGAGCGCGCCAATGAGCAGCACGTCTTTGCCCGACTCCACGCGCACCCGCTGGCCATCGTCGCGCACCAGCGCAAACGGAGACACCGTGCTGTCCCGCGAGATCTCCCCCCACTCGTGCCATCGAGCCTGTTTGGTCGTCCGGTTGCGCGCCTCTTGCACCACAGTCACCCGCGCGGCCGTGTCTTCGTCTCCGAGCGGCTCCACCCTGCCCCGAATCACCCTGCCCGGCCCCGGCGACAGCGGCCACCCCGAGCGTTTGACCAGGCGCCCCGCCAGCGTGGCCCCCTGCATCGCCAGCGCCCGCGACTTCAGCAGCATCCACAACGCCGCGCCCAACGGCAGCCCCCCGAGCGCAACGGTGGCCACCAACAAGAAAGGCAGCGTCGACACCGCGCCCGGCGGCAAGAAGTCGAGCGTGTCGAGATACGCAACAGGCGCCACCCCACAAGTGTAGCGAAGCTGCCCCCCACGCGCCCGGCCCATGCCCCGCCGGCCCATGCCCCGCCGGCCCATGCCGCGCAGGTCTGTCCGCCGCGCTGCTGCCAAGCCCATCGGCCCCGGCCGATTTGCGCCCATGTTGTGCCCCGAGCCCCAGAATCGACCGACAAGAAACACTTGTGAGCGCCAGGGGTTGACCTTGGCGTTCGTCGCGACTAGGTTGCATCTCGTTCCGGTTCACCGGACATGGCGCGCGGTGGAGCAGCCTGGTAGCTCGTCGGGCTCATAACCCGAAGGTCGTAGGTTCAAATCCTACCCGCGCAACTACAGACCCTCGACGAAAGTCGGGGGTTTTGAGTTTTGTGGGCGATCTTCGGACTCCGCGCGGAACGCGACGCGGGTCCTTGCGAAGGGCTGATCTCACAACGGAGCCTTGCACAAGACGAGAGCGTGGCCTCCGTCCAAGGAAGTGAGGGTCGTTCGGGGCGTGGCAGCGCTCGCCGCCCGCCCGGTGACGTTGACCCCTTCCACATCCTGAAGGTGCCGCCACTCGACCTTTGAGGCTGTCGAACCCTGCCTCGTACAAGGGCCTCCCCCGCATCGATACCGCCATCCGCGCAGTCCAACAGGCGGACAACGCTCACGCCCGAAATCGTTCCGGCGCACCACAGATTCGGCGAGTGCGGCCAATCCTAGTGCATGAGTGACGCATAGGGTCTCGGGCGTGGACGGCCACGCGGCGTTCAAGAGGTTCCGGAGAATGGAACGCCCCGGCGATGTCCGTATCGTTTGCACGGCGGCCGGCACCCGGGCAATCGCCTCGATGAGCGAGCGGTGCCGGAATGGTTCCGGACCGAGAGCGCATGAGCTGACGCTTCAATTCGGACACTCCTTCACACCTCTACGCCAACAGCTTCACCCCGCATCTGTCATGAGGTCCCCCTTGAAACTCCTGTGTTCGCTGCTCTCGGTATTGCCCTTGCTCGCAGCCTGCGGTGGCGCGCCATCCAAGCCGCCATCCACCGGACAGGCGTCCCCCGCCACGAAAGAGGTTCAGAAAACCTCATACTTCGTTCGTGTTCAGGGGCGGGAGCAACTGCTCGGAACGCTTGCCCCAGATGGTGCCCTGACACGCAACCCAGAACTCCCGACGGGTGACGAGGACGCAGACGGCGCGGCGCTGTCGAAAGCGCTGTCGGTCACGCTCGATGCAGATGGACGGCCATTGCCCGCTGCGGCCCAAGGCAAGACCGATGAACCCAAGGTGACCTGGTTGCTCGGCGACGATGGGTCCGTCACCGCGCGCGTCGCGCTTCCTGCGGCACTGGCGTCACCTCCGATGATGTTTCGGCGTGGGTTTCGCGTTCTGCCGGACGGAAGCGCTGTACAGGCCGCGCTCGGCATCAGCTACTTGCTGCGCGACGACGGCACTGTCGTTCAGCGCTTCCGCGACGGAAGGGAAGAAGTCGAACCTCGTTGGCGGGTGCAAAGCTCGGCGGGAACCAGCAAGCGCCGCTTGATGGTCGGCCTCGTGATCCTCGACGACTTTTTCGATACGGGCGGCGGCTTGGTCCACTGAGGACGGCGTCGATCCGGCAAATCGATGCCCGCCAAGAGTCTGTCACCACGGCCCAGGTATGCCGTCCGCCGATAGCTAGCGCGTCGCGCCCCCCCGACAGCTCGGGACCCCTGCTCACGATGGCCAGCCGCTAGCGGGGCGTCGCGATCAGCTCCTCGCTATCGTGATCGAAGTAGTACGTGTCGCGCTCTAGCGCCGTCGCCCAATGATCGAGCCAGGCTGCAATCGAGGGGAACACGACGGTTCGGCGATCGCTGCCCTTCATGAACTCGACGATCTGTCCGCGTGTGCCGCCCGCCGCCGGGTCGAGATCGATGCAGAGCATGTTGCCTCTGCCGACGAACGGCAACCAACCTGGGTTCCACCACATGGGTGCGACGGGCCCGAGGCTCACACCGACGTTGGGCAGGCTCGCGGAGCCCCAGCCGATGTCGTTCATCATGGCGCGCGTCGAAGCCATTTGTTCGAGCGGGAGCATCTCGTCCTCGACGAACGACAGAAACGCGCCGCCATTGTGTACGCGGTACGCTTCGCGGACGGCATCCGGAAGGGTGATGCCCATGCGCGCTTCCGCCGTGGCGATGAGCTGGTCGCCGGCCCCGGGGCGTAGCGCTGCCGCAAGCGGCGGAGCATTCTGCGCGAGCCACGCCTCGATTCGCCCCCACGCGCGCGCCACGTTGTCATCCAGCGTCATGCACAGAGCATCCTAAATCGAGATGTACCCGATGCGCATGGTGTCTCGAGTGGAGCTTCTGGCTCGCCCGAGCATCGCACCGTGAGCCCCGCAACGCCGGGCCTCACAACTTGGAAAAGTCCGGCGCGCGCCGCTCGACAAACGCGGTAAAGGCCTCCCTGGCCTCGGGCGACGCCAGGCTCACGGAGAAGTGGCTCGCTTCTTCTTGGGCGTGCGCCAGAAGAACCGCGCGGTTGTTGCGCACCAGGCTTCGGGTGGTGCAGAGCGCCCGCCGCGGCTTCGCGGCCAGTTCCTCGGCCTTGCGACGCGCAAAGGCGGGCAGCTCGGCAGCCGGGAGCACTTGGTTCACGAGACCGAGCTCTTTGGCGCGAATGGCGTCGATGGCCGTGCCCAACAGGAGCATCTCGCTTGCGGCCAGCAGCCCAATGCGGGCTGGCAAAAGTAGGCTCGATGCAGCCTCGGGGACGAGCCCCAGGTTTACGAACGGCATCGAGAGCGCCGCGTCTTCACTTGCGTACACAAGGTCCGCATGCAGCAGCATGGTGGCCCCAACCCCCGCCGCCGCGCCATTCACGGCCACGACGATGGGCTTTGCAAAGTTGACGAGTGCGCGGATGAACTGCATGGCCGGCGCGGACTCGACGTCGATGTCGCCGGCCGTGGCAAAGTCCATGAGATCGTTGCCCGCACAGAACGCATCGCCCGCAGCGGTAACCAACACCACGCGCACGTTCGAGTCTTCGTTCGCCGACGCCAGCGCTTCGGTGACCGCTCGGTACATGGCCAGCGTCAGCGCGTTCTTCTTCTTTGGTCGGTTGAGCCGGAGCTCGCACACGCCGCCGGTTGTCGATACTTCGATGTCGCTCATGGGTCGCGTCCTTCTCCGTTGCCGGCACAACGACCGACAATGTTGTTCAGAAACCGAAACACCGTGTCCATCTCGGCCTCGCTGAAGCCGTCGGTGAGATCGCCCGTCAGCCGCCGCACCACGGCCAGGGACTGACTCCGAACGCTCTCGCCCTTGGTGGTGACGAACAGGAGGCTCGCCCGGCCGTCGGCGGGGTTCGGTTCGCGGCGCAACAGCTCGGCGCGCTCGAGACGCTGCACCATGCCACTCGCCGCAGACTTGTTCAGGCCGAAGAGGGTGGCAACGTCTGTCATGGAGCAGCCAGGGTGTTTGCCCACGTGGTACATGGTGGCGAGCTGCGCCGACGACACCCCGAGCTCGGCGACCAACACCGCGTTGGCATGCGCGGTCAGCGCCCGATGCGCTTGGTGCATCAAAAAGAGCAGGCGACGGTTGGCCATATGCAGAGCTTGGTCCAATTAGTTCACATGCGCAACATCTAGTTCACCAGTGAACCATTTTTACCAAAAGCTCGCTTCGTTGTGTGCATTCCACGGTGTGGCGCCTAGGGCCCCAGGCACGGATTGCGGACAGCCACCCTCTCGAGCACGGGCCTCAATGACATTGGCGGCGCGTGGTCATCACACGACGACCACTCCCAGGAGCTCTCGTCGCTTTGGTGGACATAGAAGACCTGGGTCACCGTCGCATCGCGGCAAGTAGGCGACGCGCGCGAACCTTACGCTGCTCCTCGCCACGACCGTTGGTCTCGGCATCGCTGCCTGTGGCGACACGTCGGGGACTCCAAACGACAGCCTACGCGCCGGCGGCCGTGATGAACTTCTTCGCCCAGTTCAAGTAAAGGGCCCTCCTCCCCTCACCGCTCCGCCACGATGTCGTTGGCCAGCAACGCCGACGCCTTGCGCCCCATGGACATCGTCGCCTGGCGCGCCCACAACGCCATCGCCGCGGCACCGAGTAGGGGCACATACTTCGCGACGATGGCCTTCAGCACCTTCTGGGCCGTCTTCTTGGCGATCCACAAGATCGCCTTCTGGAACGTCTTCACGGAGAGCTGCTTGATCACGAGCTTGCCGCCCTGCACCGCGAGGATCGACTTGGCGGTGCCGTCGTCCATGGCCGAGGCAACCACGGCGAGCAGCACCTCGGGCGTAAGCTGCGCTTCTTTTCCGTGCGCCACGCCAAGGTCGTAGACCATCTGAATCTGATTCCGCGTGATCAGCGTGAGCTCGGGCAGCACCGCAAGTGTGCCCAGGGGGCCCGGCACCAGGTTGGCCGCGCCGGCGATGAGCCCGTTCTGGTTCGCATACGACGCCACGATGGCGTCCGCCTCGTTCACCGAAGGCCGCATTCCAGGGTTCGCGGCATAGTGCGACTGTCTGCCGAGATGGACGGCCTTGAACGCCGTTTCGAGATACTCGGCCAGCTTTTGTGTGAGCGCGGAGCCCGGATCGTCGTCTTTCATCGCCTCTGCCTTCGTCGTTCATCGTCCGCCCGGCCCGCCTCTTTGCACCTCACCAGGCCCGGTCCCGAAATCGCTCGCGTAGCGCGGTCTTCAAGAACTTGCCGGCCGATGTCCGCGGGATGGCGTCGACGAACTCAAACGCATCGGGCAGCCAGAACTTGGCGAAGCGCTCGGCGATGAACGCGCGCAGCTCGTCGCCGGTAACCTGTTTCCCCTCGCGCAGCACCACCACGGCAATGGGTCGCTCGCTCCACTTGGGGTGGCTGACGCCAATCACCGCCGCCTCGCGCACAGCCGGGTGGCCCATGAGGGCGTTCTCTAGCTCTTGGGACGAGATCCATTCGCCCCCGGACTTGATCATGTCGGCCACGCGGTCCGTGAGCTGCACGAAGCCCAGTGCGTCGACTCGCGCCACATCGCCGGTGCGAAAGAAGCCATCGGCCGTCCAGCGGTCTTCGGAGTGGTTGCCCACGTAGCGCGCGGCAACCCACGGAGACCGGATCATGAGTTCGCCACTGGTTTTGTCGTCCCGGGGCACCTGCCCGGCTTCGTTGCGAATGGCGATCTCGACGAGCGGCGGGGGCACGCCCTGCTTTGCGCGCAAGGCGTAGCGCGCGTCTTCGCTGAGTGCCGCAGCATGCGGCGGCAACACGGACACGAGCCCGATGGGCGAGGTTTCCGTCATGCCCCACGCGTGGAGCAGCCGCATGCCCAAACGGTCGAAGTCGCGGATCAAGCGCTCGGGGGCCGCAGAGCCGCCGACGATCATGCGCAGGCCGGCCTCGAGCACCGGTTTGTCGGCGGAAGCGTCGAGCAAATCGCGAATGCCGATCCACAGGGTGGGCACGCCAGCGGCCACGGTCACCTTCTCGCGCACGAGCAGGTCGACCAGGCTGGCCGGATCCAGGTGTGGGCCCGGCAGCACCAGCTTGGCGCCAACCATGAGCGCCGTGTAAGGCAACCCCCAGGCGTTCACGTGGAACATAGGCACCACGGGCATGAGCGTGTCGGCCCGGGCCAGATCCAGCGAATCGGGCAACGCCGACACCAGCGAGTGCAACACGCTGGATCTATGCGTGTACACCACACCTTTTGGTTTGCCGGTGGTGCCGCTCGTGTAGCAAGTGCCCAGGGGCATGTCTTCGTGGAGCACTGGCAGCGCCGTACCGGCCTGCGCCGCGGCCAAGAACGCCTCGTACGCAACGGCTCCGTCCGGCAACTCGTGCGGGTCGCAGGCTACGACGATCACCTTCTCGAACGTTGCGCCCGCTGCGACCACCTTGCGGTACAGCGGCAAGAGCACGGCATCCACGATGAGAAATCGGTCCTGCGCATCGCCGGCGATGTAGGCAATTTCGCTCTCGTGCAAACGCAAGTTGAGCGTGTGCAACACTGCCCCGGCAAGCGGAATGCCCAGGTAAGCCTCCAGGTGCTCGGCGTGGTTCCACATGAGCGTGGCCACGCGATCCCCTGGCCGAATGCCTGCATCCACAAGCGCTCGGGCCAGCGCCTCGGCGCGGTCGGTGACCTGCGCGTAGGTCGTGCGGTGCAAAGACTTGTCGGGCCGGCGCGACACAATCTCTGTACCGCCCAAGTCCGCCTTGGCGCGCCTCACGAGCACATCAAGGGTCAGGGGAAACGCCATCATCGAAAGCGACGAGGTATGGGTCATGGGTGTGGGCTCCTTGCTCCGCGGTCGCCCCATGATGCCCTGCCGCAGCGCCCAAGTAACCAGTCTCCTTCGCGGCTATTGCTTGAAGATGGCGGCCGCCGGCTGGTTGGCCGTCACCTGCATGCTCCTGGTCTTGATGGCGCCACCGGTGCTGGACTTGCACTCGACCGAGTCGTACGCGCCGGGAACAGAGAGCTTGAGCGTGGTGCCGGTGTCCTTGGCCGCACCATTGACGCAAAAACGCAGGCGCCGCCGATGATGGCAACGGGCAACGAACGGCAACCAACATGGGTTCCACTGCACGGGCGCGACGGCGGACCAACGATCCCCCGGCACCAATGGTCACGCTGTGGAGCTGCTAACGCTCCCGTACCCAGCCACATGGGCCTTCCGCGCACGTGCGCTGCCCAATCGAAAAGAAGTCCGGAAAGCGAGGGTTGTAGTGAAACTCGCGTTGGATGTGTTGCGCGACGACCTTGGCGAGCTTCTCCGAGGGCGCGTTGCTCTTGTATCCAAGCTCCGAGCGCCCGCCAGAGGGCGATGGGGGAAACAGCTCGCTGAGGATCAGCGTTGGCCACGCATCCACATCGGACGCAGCTCGATACTCGGGTGGCTTCCGAGAGCAGTCGAACTCTGCCGACTCGCGCCAAACCTGTTTCGTGCCCTCCAGCACCTGTACCGCAATGGCGACGTGACAGCGCGCGCCTGCAAGCACGTCGGACAGCGGGCTTGCGAACCTCCAGGTGGCAATGCTCGTGTACGTCGAGTCCGTGGCCACCTCGCGGTAGACCTCGCCCGTGCGTACCGCGCCGAACAAGAGCACGTCCCGCCCCGGCTTCGTTTCGAGGATGGCAAATGTGCGGCGAAGGCCCAAGTTGCTGACCTCGAGTGATCCGTCCGCATGAATCGTGTAGCGGCCTGCGGATACGGATTTTTTGGTTGGACCCGCGCTCCCCATCGCCGCGTATTCCGAAACCTGTTGGGCAGCGCCATTCTGCAGCACGAGATGGTTCGAGCGCGTGTACGTGTCGCCGTTTTCGACGCCCATCATCCATCGCCCCTCTAGCTCTGCCGCTCGATAGACCCGGTTGGGCAGCCGCGCAGGACCATCTTGCCGTTCCACCACCGTGGGCGCCTCCGCCGCCACCGGCACCTTGCTGCCCGCTGGAGCGCACGCTGCACCGAGAGCGACCGCCATGCCGATGGCCAAGCGACACCAAGTCATCCGCCAATCCTACCCCGGATGCCTCGCGCGCCAATCTCCCCGCTCCCCGCTGCCCCCCTCCCCGCTGCCCCCTCCCCGCTGCCCCGCTCCCCGCTGCCCCGCTCCCCGCTGCCCCCTCCCCGCTCCGTACCCCGCTCCGTACCCCGCTCCCGCTCCCGCTCCCCGCACCCGCACCCGCACCCGCACCCGCACCCGCACCCGCACCCGCACCGGACTCACCGGCTGTTGCCATCGCGGTCACAACCGTTGCGCCGACCGCAACAGCACAACCAGCACAAATCCCCGCAAATCCCGAGGATCACGCTTGGCACCACACTTGCTCGTAGCCTTCGTCACGCACCGGGAAGGACCTGGTGCCCCAGGACCCCCGCAAGACCATGAACTCCACGACGATCCCCTTCTCTTCCTCCCCCGCGCACCGCATCGTTCGCTCCGCCGCCCGCATCGTTCTGCCGGCCCTCGTCGCTGCGCTCGCATGGGCGCCCCAGCCGGCCGTTGCCAGCGCCGCGCCGCAGAACCGCATCACCCACGTGGCAAACGTGGTGACGAGCGCCCCCACGCTCTCGGCCGCGCAAGCCCCTGCCGTTGCGATCACAGCCGTCGATGCCTTGCCGCAGTCGAGCGCGCCTCTCGCCACTTCTATCGAGCTTCGCTCGAATGGCCGCGCCGCGGTCAGCGACCAGCGCGCCGCGGAACTCTCTGCAGGAGCCACCCAGCTGCACCTGGCGATGCTCGCCTCGCTCCAAACCGGCACGGCCACCCGGAGCGCGCTCAACCGCAGCGATCTGCCCGCGGTAGACCTGAGCGGCGCTGCGGTATCCGACTCGTCTCCCGCTGCCGCCGGTCTCAAGCTCGGTGCCGCAGGCGCGCCGGTGCACGTTGGCTACCGCACTGGCCTCGCTGGCATCGTCGGCGGCACCGTGGCACGCGCCACCACGAGCGCCGGCACGCTGCCCAAGGCGGCAAGCGTGCACCATGGTGACCGTGGGTGAGTCATGCACGGATCCCAAAGGGGTCTGATGGACAGGTGTTGCCGCGAGCTTGTCTCGCCCGTCAGGACGCTCTGCGCCCATGCTGCATGCCTAAGCCCCGCACCGTGCGCCAAGAACCCGCCGGCGGCAAGTCATGCAGTCGCATCGAAATGCCCGAGCTGGAGCCACAGCCGCTGACGACGCGGCCCCGATCAGACAACACCTACCGGCCGCGCAGCCCCGGCGCAATCCGGGAGAGGGTCTTCCACGTCATCGCCCGAATGCCATCGATGAATGTGCCCGCAGGGTCCGTCGTGGTCTCCCGGCTTGTCGCGGACATGGGTGCGCCACATTGCACCTTCCCTGTTTCGCGGTCGACGACGGCAATGCTCCCAAACCATGCGCCCTCTGAATAGGTGCCATTCTTCGCCTTGGTGCCAGACTGCACGATGGCGGGCATGGTGTATCGGCGAGTGCTCACGACGGCCACGTATCGCGACGGCGGGGTTGCGCTCAGCCATTTGCTGATCTCGCCAACCTTGCGCTGGGCGTCCACGTATTTCGTGGGCGAGGTGGTTACAGCCAGACGCAAGC
>JBIKNA010000158.1:0-14542 GCA_044358965.1 Polyangiaceae bacterium | reverse complement strand
CTCGGTACCCTTCCACTGGAGTCGATCACAAGCCATGAACCCCGCGACGAAACGGCTGACCATGGGGTGCGCGATCGCGGTCGCGCTTGTTCGTTGCACGCCGGCGCCACCCAGCAACCCGGCTGGCAGCAAGCCCTCGGCGCCGAGCCCAGTGGTTTCGGCTCTGCCCCAACTTGGAGAGCCCGCGACCCCGCCGTCTGCATTGCCCGCAGCATCCGCGCCCGCGGCCTCTGCTGGCCCCGCGGCCTCTGTTGCCCCCGCAACCTCTGCGCGTTCCGGCGCACCTGGCACCTGCGACAACGAGCGCGTCGAAAAGCCCGTGGACTGCTCGGTCATGCCGCAGTTGCTCGGCGAGTGCGGCGCCATGGCGCACTACTCTTGCCCGCAACAAGAGAAGCGTCGACCAGGCACCAGCTTTCGTGCGGGCACCGCCGCGCGCATTGGCAACTGTTACGTGGCCGCTGGCCAACCGCAGCAGAGCAGCTGCAAAACGTGGGAAGCGTGCGTGCGCTCGGGCATCGCCGAATCGTGTGCGCAAGAAGAAGACCGCGCCTGGTGCAAGAAGAACTTGCCCGCGTGCGACAGCAATCACCAAGAACTCTGCGCCAAGATCCTGAGCTCCATGGAGCCTTCGCTCCACGACGAAGCCATCCGCAACATCAGAGACCTCAACGGCGCAAAGCTCAAGAAGACCTGCCAACTCACCTGGGACTTCAACGGCTTTCCGTTTTGCCCGTTTTGCGACTTTGGCCGGTAGCCGAGCCTCGGTGCCGTTCCCTTCTACGGATACAGCTCGCCGTCATCTCCAAGCACCCGGGCGTTGAGCTGCTTCGCGATGGTCTTCAGCTTCTCGACGAAGGCGTCGCTCGGATACTTGGTTTGGATTCTTCCCTCCGAGTACCAAAGCGGCGGGCGCTGACTCTCGTTCGGGGGAGCCGCGTTCCAAACGACGTCGTACTCGCGATGGCCTTTGCGATCTTCTGCGTAGTCGGTCTCCGAAACTTCGAGCTCCGGGTCATCCGCTACGTAGCGGAGCCACTCCTCGCGCGGAATATGGCCGTCCTCCCACGGAGTTTCGGCTCTGGTGATGTGGAGTTGGTATCCCATGCAAAATGAGCAACGAAGCTTTGTTGGCGCTTCGGCAGAGACTCGGCATTGCTGCTCGCCGACGACCGCGCGCCTTCTGCGCTACGCCCAAGGGCGGGTGGGTTACGGGTCTACGGCCAGCGCCGCCGTGCTGCCCGTAAGGGTAAGCGTGTACTTCTTGCCGTTCTCGAGCGCGAGGTCGATGCCGAGCAGGCCGTAGAGTTGCTCGTCCGCGGAGCCCGCGTCTTTGACGCAACGGAACTGATGCAGCACAGACTTGTCCGTGATCGTCCGGGCGTCGACCGTCTTGTAGGCGTTGGGGTCCGCCGTCGGCAACGCCGAGATGGTGGGGCCGATGCCTGCTTTGACGGTGGCGAAGGCCAATTTGTAGTTCCCAAAGCTCTTGCAAGACTGGCCTTTGGGAGCCCAGTCCGGCGCAAGAACAACGCGCATCTTGGCGTCGCCCGCGCTGCCACCGCCGCCGGGCTCTTGGGGTACGTTGGATGCGCCACCTCCGTCTACGCCGCCACCACCCACCGGGTCCGAGCCGCTGCTGCAGCCGAACAGCGCCGTTGCCGCGAGAACGGACAATGACAATGCGAGCGGGGTGCAACGGGTGTTTCCAAGCATGCCCAAGGGCTAGCGGGCCGGCGCATTGAGCACCAAGTTTCGCAAACGCGCGAGGCATGGTCCCGCGCGGCAGGTGCACCATGGCCGGCCAGGGACGAGCTAGCCCAGGCGTCGCGCGTGCACGAACGCTTCGAGGTTGCCCTTGGGCCCAGCGATGGGCGAATCGCACAGGCCCAGGATCTCGAATCCCAATTCTGCGAGGCCTTCGGCGGCGCTCTGGATGGCCCGCTCGCGCACGGCCGGATCGCGAATGACGCCGTTGCCGCGGGAGGCTTCTTCGCGGCCGGCCTCGAACTGTGGTTTGACCAGCGCCACCAAAATGCCGCCGGGGCGCAGGCAGCGCGCCATGGCCTCGCCCAGCTTGAGCAAGCTGATGAAGCTCGCGTCCACCACGATCATGTCGACCTGGCCGCCGATGTCTTCGGGCATCAGCGTGCGCGCGTTGGTGCGCTCCATCACATGCACCCGGGTGTCTGTTCGGAGTTTGTGCGCCAGTTGGCCGTAGCCCACGTCGACGGCGCACACGCTTGCTGCGCCTCGCTGCAACAGGCAATCGGTGAACCCACCGGTAGACGCCCCCAAGTCCAAGCAGCGCAAACCCGTCGCGTCGACGGAGAACGCCCGCAGCGCGCCCTCGAGCTTGATGCCACCGCGCGACACATAGGGATTGTTCTCGCCCTTCAGGCGCAGCTCGACCTCGGCGTCCACCAATGCTCCGGGCTTGTCGATGCGGGTGTCGCCGGCATATACGGCGCCAGCCATGATCAGCGCTTGCGCCTTGGCGCGCGATGGCGCAAGCCCCAGGTCGAGCATCCGTTGGTCCACACGTACGCGGCTCATGTCGGACTTGTTTGTACCAGCTTGGCGATGTTCGGCTCGCCGTGAATGGCTGCTGCCAGCTCGGCCAACCCCTGGGCGATGCGGGGCCCCGGACGCAACACGGCGTCGCTCGTGATGTTGACCACGCGGCCGTTTCGCACGGCGCGCAATCGCGCCCATAGCGCGTCGCCCGTGGGCAAAGGGTTCGAGCCGTGCGCCGCACCTGGCGCGCAGTGCACGAGAACATCTGGGTCCAGGGCGAGCACCCGCTCGAAACCAAAGGACGGATAGTCCGGGCCGCCCTCGATGACGTTGCTGCCGCCCGCACGTTGCGCCAAGGCGCCTACGAAGCTGGACGGCGCGGCGGCCACGATGGGCGCAATGCCCACGGTCACCAGCACCCGCGGCCGCGGTCGCTGCTGCACCGCGCCCTCAATCTTGCGCACGTTTGTGTGCAGCGCGTCGATCAATGCCTTGGCCTCTGCGGCGGCTTCGAGGCGTGCCCCAAGGCCATCCAGCATGGTGTCGATCTCGGGCAACGATTCGACCCGGGGAAAATACACGGATACGCCCCGCGCCGTGAGTGCTTGCTGGATCTTCTGCGTGGCAGGGTTCTCGGCGCCCAGCACCAGATCGGGCCGCAAGGCCAAGATGGCCTCCAGGTTCGGATCGATGAGCCCGCCCACGTCGGGCAGCTTTAGCGCGGCCTCGGGTTTGTCGCAGTACCGAGAGCGCCCCACCAAGCGATCGCCCCGGCCCAACGCGAACACCGACTCCGTGGCCGCGGGCGACAGCGACACAACACGCCGCGGCGGCGTGCCGTTGCCCTTCTGAGCACTCTTTTGGCTGCAAGCAAGCAGCACGGCGCCCAGCGGAAGCGCCAGGAACCGCCGTCGGCTGCTCGGATATTCTGTGCTCAACGTGTCAACGTCGACGGGTGCGACGCGCCGCGAGCAACGTGCCCACGGCTGCAACGAAGCCAAGCGTGCGCCAGGGCACGGGCTTGGTGGGGTCGAGCCCCGGGCCCGTGGTCATGGCACACGAGGCCGAGCTGTTGACCGGCGCGTCTTGGGTGACCGCCGGCGGCGCGGGCGCTGCAGGTACCGCGCAGAGGCCTTGAGCGCAGGTGAAGCCATCGCCACAGTCGGCATCCGCCTCGCAGCTCTTGGTGCAAACGTTGCTGGTGCTGGCGCCGGCGGTTGTGCACTGGGCCGCCTCGTCGGCGCAGTTGCATGGCTCCTCGCACGCGCTGCCCAGCTCGCCACTGCCGCGGCCATCGGGGCATGCCTCGTTTTGGCCGCTGCTGCTGCTGCTGGCGCCGGTGTCCTTTTTGGGGCCTGCGTCTTTGGGCTCGTCCGGCGCCGGGGGCTCGTACACCGTCCAGTCGGGCTTGGGGTACAGCGTCCAGTTCTTGGATGCCTCCGTGGCGGCGCTCACGATGAGATCGCGCCAGCTGTCGAGGCGTGTGTATGTGGCCTGCACGCACTCGCCGGCTTCTTCGCCGCCGCGCGACAGCACGCCCATC
The DNA here is from genome assembly GCA_044358965.1 of Polyangiaceae bacterium. Lineage (GTDB taxonomy): Bacteria > Myxococcota_A > Polyangia > Polyangiales > Polyangiaceae > SXNL01. The sequence continues at coordinate 10,482 of JBIKNA010000158.1, read as the reverse complement.
GACAGGAACTGCCCCAGGTCGTAGGCGTTCTGGTTGAAGGCGCCGGAGCCCGAGTCGCCGCTGCAGGTGCCCTTGTCGCCGATGAACTCTTTGGGCGTGATGACGTTGGCCGGAAAGTTGGGGCTCTTGGTGCAGTCGTTGAACTTGTCGCCTGGCAGGCACAACAGCGAGATGTCTTGTTTGATGCGCCGGGTGCCGGAGTCTTGGGCGTTGGGGCCCGTGACGCCGTAGCCAATGGCCGTGTACAGCGTTGCGCTGATGCGGGCGCGGTCCGTGAGATCGTTCTTGATGGCCGGAATGGCCGGGGTGGCAACGTTGGGGCTGATTTGCGACTTGAGGATGATGAGGGCAAGGTCGTTGCCGCACACGTCGCTGCCCGGGGTCGTGATCACCTTCTGGGCCTGGACCCAGCCGCGCTGGCTCTGCAGCAGGTTTTGGTCCGTTGTGATCCAGAACGAGTTGGCCTGGTAGGTGCCGCCGAACTTGCTGGTGGCGCAGGCGATGAGCTTGTCCGTCTGCGAGACGCAGTGCCGCGCAGTGACAACCAGGTTGGGCGTGATCAACGTGCCCGAGCACACGCCAAAGCAGTTTCCCGGGCCATTGCCGCTACAGATGCCCACGGCAAACGGATGTGCTGCGCCGTCGAGGCTGCCACCCTGGATGGCCGAGCTCGTGGACTTGGTCTTCTCGGAAGGTTGGCCCGAGGAGCCACAAGCCAAGAACAACGAGAGCGCGCCGAAGGCGGGCAGGGCACGGAGCGCAGTGGTGAGAGTCGACATCTGTGATCCTCGAATGAGAGGCCCTTGGGCCCCAAGACAACTGAACGAATGCGCCCCCGCACGACGAAGCTTCGGGGAAGCATACGGCGAAAGTGCGAAGTCGCCAGTTTCCGAAGCGTCACCAAACGTTGCTGCGCGCGCACGAAGGCCATGACTGGCCAGAAAAACGCGGCCCAGAGGCGCTCGGGACCCTCCGAAACTTGGCCCCCGTTTGGCAACCGTGGCCCGATGACGATTCGGAGGATCGGACACACATGCGAACGCTTGGACTACGCGCCACCCTGGCCACCCTTATGGCTTTCGGCCTTGTTTCTGTCGCCGGCACGGCCAGCGCCGACGAGCCCGCGACCGGAACCGTGAACGGCACGGCCACCACCCCGGCGGTCACCACCCCGGCGGTCACCACCCCCACCGTCGCATCGACGGCCAAGAAAGACGAGACCCCTAAGCCTTCCGGTCCCGATACCCCGGACCACGAACTCTTCGAGCGGCGCTTTGGCATCGCGTTCCATGGCATCTCGCAGACCCCCATTGCGGCGCCCGCCGGCGCCACCGTCGGCGTCGGTAGCGTCACCACGCCCGTGGTCGGCGTTCGCTACTGGCTTAGCAAAGGCATCGGCATCGACGGCGGCATCGGTTTGGGCTTCGCGGGCGGCTCCACCACGGTCAAGGCGGCCAATGGCACCGAGACCAAGACCGACAAGGCCGACGCCCTCGGATTCATGTTCCACGCTGGCGTCCCCATCGTTCCGGCCTATGCCAAGCACTACAAGTTCTTGGTCATCCCCGAGATCAACATCGGCGGGGCCACGCAAACCATCAAGGGTGGCACCCCCGCCGTGCCGTCGGAGACCAAGCTCTCGGGCTTCTACTTCGACATCGGTGCCCGTGCCGGCGCCGAGATCCACTTCGGCTTCATCGGCGTGCCGGAGCTGTCGCTGCAAGGCACCGTAGGTTTGGCCCTGCAGCGTCAGAGCGTGAGCGCGACCACCACCGTGGCCGGCGCCGAGAGCTCCGTGTCCGACGGTACCACGCGCATCGGCACCAGCCTGCAGGCACCGCCCTGGGCCATCTTCACCAACAACATCGCCGCCATCTACTACTTCCCGTGATCGCTTAGCCTTAGGGCGCCCACAAGACTGCGGGCGCCTGGGCCACGAGCCCTGCGTGAAGCGCGTGTTCGAAGAGCACTTCGAGCCCGCGCTTCACGTCATTTGGGGCGTTGAGCGTGTCGTCGTTGGCGTACATGGACAGGTACGTCTCGAGCTCTTTGCGGCCGAGCACCGCGTTTGGGTCTTCGGCCATCAGTGCATCCATGACCTGGTCCTTGTGGGCCAGTGCCCAGCGGATGGACTCGCGGCAAATGTCGGAGATCTCGGCCACCGCTGCGTCGCCCAAGCGCCGGTGGATGGCGTTGCCCCCCAAAGGCAGGGGCAACCCCGCAGTGCGCGCAGCCCAGGCCTCGCCCAAGTCGGCCACCTTGGCGAAGCCCTCGCGCTCGTAGAGCAAACGCCCCTCGTGAATGAGCACCGCTGCATCCACGCGCCCCTGGCGCAGGGCGCCAAAGACGGCTTCGTAAGGAACGATGGGGACGACCACGGGCTCGAACGCCGGCACCAAGAGCCGCGTGACCATGTACGCCGTCGTCCGTAACCCCGGCACCGCAATTCGTGTATTTTGCAGCGAATCGAGGGTTCGCGCCTGTGGCGCAACGATGACCGGCCCATAGCCACGACCGACGGACGCGCCGTGCGGCAAGAGCAGGTAGTCTTGCGCCACGTTTAGGTACTGCGCCATGGAGATGGCAATGACGTCCATGCGACCCTCTTGGGCCCACGCGTTGAGCGTCTCCGTGTCGGCGCGCTGGGCCTCGAAGGTGTAGGCACCGGAGGTGACTTTTTGGTTGAGCAGCGGCCAGAACATGAACGCGTCGTCGCTGTCGGGCGAGAACGCGAGGCGGATGGTCTTCACAGGCCCTAGCTTTAGGACTGCTGGCATGTTTTGACCAGTGCGAGCGCTGGTGGTACGCCCCCGGGCCCATGCAATACGCCTGCATCGAGCGCAACGGTCTCCGCGTCTACCTTCGCCTGGCCCAGGATTCGGCGCAGGTTCTCTCTGCGGCACCGTGGCTTGGGGGCATCGAGACGGGGGAAACCCTGCGCAAAGACTCCCTTGTGCTGGCCGCGCCCGTGGCCCCCAGCAAAGTGGTCTGCATTGGGCGCAACTACGCCGCGCATGCCAAAGAGCTGGGCAATGCCGTTCCCCAAGAGCCGCTCTTGTTCCTGAAGCCCCCCTCGGCGGTGCTTGCGCCCGGTGGCACCGTGCTTTTGCCCGCAGACAGTCAACGCGTCGAACACGAGGCCGAGCTGGGCGTCGTCATCGGCCGAAGGGCGCGGCACGTCGCCGTCGCGCATGCGCTCGAACACGTGTTTGGCTACACCTGCGTGTCCGACGTCACCGCCCGGGACATCCAGCGCAAAGACGTGCAGTTCACCCGCGGCAAGGGCTACGACACCTTTTGCCCCGTGGGGCCACACATCGAAACGGAACTCGACGTAACGGCCCTCGACGTGCGCGCGCAAGTCAACGGTGTGCTGCGGCAGGACGGCAACACCCGCGACATGATCTTCAAGATCCCCGAGCTCATCGCGTACATCAGTCGGGTCATGACCCTCGAACCCGGCGACCTCATCGCCACGGGCACCCCCGAAGGCGTGGGACCACTGGTCCACGGCGACACACACGACGTCATCGTGCAGGGCATCGGCAAGCTGTCCGTGCACGTATCGGCGGAGGAACGACGCTGAGCGCTGGCGCTCGCCCCCGCACCCGGAACCGCGCCATCGCTGCACTTGCGGTGGTGGTTGCCGTGGCGGGTTTGGCGCTGTTCCTGGCGTTCCGTCTGCCGTTCGGTGCGCCGAGCTCGTCACGTTGCGGCCAGGGGTTTCAGCAAGTCGAAGACCGTTGTTGCGCGTCGGCGCAGCTGCGGGCCCCCGGCGTTTGCGCTCCCGCTGCAACTTGCCCCGCGCCCCTCGTGACCGAGGGAGCATCGTGCCTGCCTCCGTTGACACGGGTGCTGGTGCCGGCCACGCAGTTCTCCCTCGGCCCCTCGGATTGGGAAGCCCAAGGGCGCGTGGCGGCGCGCATCGTTCGTACAAATGCATTCTACATGGATGCCTTCGAGGCCGCTGTGGGGCGGGTGCGCTGCCCCACGTGTCCCTTGGCCGATGCCCGGCGCTTTGCGTCGGTGGATCCGGCGCGCGCGGAAGGTGGGCTCACGCTCGACGAGGCCCGGCGTTACTGCGCGGCCCGGGGTGGTCGCGTACCCAGCGACGACGAGTGGCTCGTGGCCGCCAGTGGCGCCGAGGCCCGGCGTTACCCGTGGGGCGATACCGGCGCCGTGTGCCGCCGTGCCGCCTGGGGCCTGGGTGCCGGCCCATGTTTTGTGGGCGCGGCGGGGCCCGACACCGTGGGCGCGCACCCCGATGGATCCACGCGTCTTGGCATTCACGATCTCGCGGGCAACGTGGCCGAGTGGGTCGAGACCCAAGAGGGCCAGGGTCGGGCGCGGGGCGGCTCGTTTGCCTCGTCGCTCGCCACGGAGCTGCGCAACTGGGCACCGCTCGAACTCGAGCCCACACGGCAAGACCCCAGGGTGGGCGTCCGCTGCGCCTACGACGCCATAAGCCCCTAGAATCTTGCGACAATGTGCGCTGCAAAACCGCGCAGCGCAGGGCCCTCCGACCTCGGGTACCATCGACGGTTCGGCCATGACAACCGCAGTTCTCTCCATTGGCACCGAGCTCACCCGCGGCGAGCTCGTGAACACCAACGCCTCTTGGCTATCGTCGTCGCTGACGGATCTGGGCTTTGGGGTCTTCGAGCACCTGGTCGTCGACGACGACAAGGGACGCATCATTCAGGCCTTGGAGCGGTTGTCTCGCCGCGCCCGCATCATCGTGTGCACCGGGGGCCTCGGCCCCACCACCGACGATCTCACCACCGAAGCCGTGGCGGACGCCCTCGCGGTGCCCATGGTGCGCGACGAGGCGTCCATCGACCACATCCGCAAGCGCTTCGAGCGCATTGGCCGCGTCATGAGCGAGTCCAACAAGAAGCAGGCGGACTTTCCGCGCGGCGCCGAGATCTTGCCCAACCCCGTTGGTACCGCTCCGGGGTTCTTGGTGCGCATCCACGACGCGCTCTGCTTCTTCATGCCCGGCGTGCCGCGCGAAATGAAGCGCATGTTCGAAGAGCAAGTGGTCCCCAAGATCCGCGTGCTCGCGCCCAACGATCAGTTCCAGGTGCGCTTGCGCACCTTTGGGCTCCCGGAGAGCGTGGTGGGCGAGAAGCTCGGCGACATCGAGAGCTCATTCCCCGGTGTCACCATCGGCTACCGCGCGCACTTCCCCGACATCGAGGTCAAAGTCCACGCCCGCGCGGGTTCGCATGGCCAAGCCCGCGAGCTCTGCGAGCGCGCCACCACCGAGGTCCGTGCGCGCCTGTCCGACGTGATCTACGGCGAGGGCGACGACAGCTTCCCCGCAGTGGTGGGCCGCGTGCTTCGGGGTCGCGGGCTCAAGCTCGCCATCGCCGAGTCGTGCACCGGGGGCCTCGTGGCGCACCTGCTCACCAAAGAGCCGGGCGCCAGCGACTTCTTGTTGTTCGACGCCGTCACCTACGCCAACAGCGCCAAAACCGCCGTGCTCGGTGTCGACGAAGACGTGCTGCGTGCCCACGGCGCCGTCAGCCCCGAGGTGGCCGGTGCCATGGCCGAGGGCGTGCGTCGCGTGTCCGGTGCCGACATTGGCCTCGCGCTCACGGGCATTGCGGGCCCCACTGGCGGCAGCGCCGACAAGCCCGTTGGAACCGTGCATTTTGCAACATCTTCTCGCGCCGGCACCCGTGTGGTTCACAGGCTGCTCTGGGGCGAGCGCCCACAGATCCAAACGCTGGCGGCCTACGTGGGCTTGCAGCTCGTTCGCGAGCTGGCCATCGAGCTCACTTCGTAACTTCGGCGGCCCACGCTCGGCTCTTGTCGCAGGTGCTGGCCTGCGCCCAGGTGCCCTTGCGCCGGGCGGGGCCTGCCAGAATCACCAGGTCCGAACCTTTGTACGAAAGGGCCAAGGGCCCGAGTTCTGGGCGTTCGATGCACACGAAGTCTTTGGTGGCTGCCGCGCCCTTGCCCAGCTTGCGCAGGGCCGGAGCCAGCGTGGCAAACGCGAGCTGGGCTTGCGCCGCGCGATCGGCATCGTAGCGAACGAGCATGGCCACGGCGATGCGCGTCTCGTCGCGATAGATGGCCGAGCGATCTCCGCCCCAGCCTTGGGCGAGCTGGCGACCTTTGGGGCCACCGACCCACTCTGCGAACATCAGCGCCATCCCCAGCTCGCCGGATGAGTCTTCGTCTTCGAGCACCAGGCCAGGGCCCAAGGCTGCGGCGGTGGGGCTCGGCACCGCGAGTGCGGGCTCGGCCTTGCGCCACTTGTCCGTGTGCAAGATCTGCTCGGTGGTCACCGGCAGGCGTTTCCACGCTTCGTCGACTCTGGCCCAGCCGCCCTCGCGTCGCAGATCGTTCACGAAGCGCGTGCCCTCGATGTAGGGCGCCCCCAGCTGCGCGCGAATGATGCTCGGTGCTTTGGCCGAGGGCCCCACCTCCATGCCGCCGGTGATCTGCTCTTCGAGCTCGTCGTCGGGCACATCGAGGCCCGTCTTGCTGGTGCCGAGCTTCTTCATCATGAAATCCATCATGGAGCTCGTTGCGTCGCCCTCGGCCAGCGCCGAGAACGCAGACTGCTTGTCGCTCTGGCCCTTGGTGTACGTGGAGTGCGGTCGCAAGTCGTAGTGCTGGTCTTGCAGCGCGTGCACCAGCTCGTGGGCCAAGGTGGCCGTGGCGTTCAGCGCGTCCAGGTCTTCGGCCAGGTACATCTTGCCGTCGCGGGGCTCGTAGAACCCTGCAAGCTGAGCCTCGAGCAGCTCCATGGTGGTCTGCAGGTAGTCGAAACGTGTGGGCACCAGGCCCAACACCTTCAAGAACTCGCCGTCGCGTTCGATGGCCTCTTTGGGCACCTCGCGCTCGACGTGCTCTTTGAGGTTGGCGAGCAGCGCCGCGCGACCCAAGGTGACCCCGGGCACCGGGCGCTTTGCGGCGAGCCCGCGCAGTTTGGCCACCCGGGCCAGTGTCTGCGCGATGAGCTTTGCGTCTTCTTCGTCTTCGGTGGGCGCTTTGGGGGCTGCCGGTGCTTCGGACGCCACTTTCGCTGGCGGGGCTGGCGCTTTGGCGACAGGGGCCGGCTTCGTGGCGCCGCCGCCGCAAGCGCCCAGTAGCATCAGCGCCGCCAGGCCCAGTGCCCGCCGCGTCACGTTTGCCTCGCCGAGCTGGCGCCGGCGATGCCCGCGCTCTTGATGGCGTCGATGGCTGCCTTGTAGTCGGGCTGGTTGAACACGGCGTTGCCGGCCACCAGCATGCGCGCGCCCGCCGCCGTGATCTCGGCGGCGTTCTTGGCCCCCACGCCGCCGTCGATCTCGAGCACGGTGCTCAGCTTTTGCTCGTCGATCCACCGTGCGATGCGCGAGACTTTGGGCAGCACGCTGGGCAAGAACGATTGGCCTCCAAAGCCTGGGTTCACGCTCATGACGAGCACCAAGTCGCACTCTGGGAGCACGTAGCGAATGGTCTCTTCGGACGTTGCGGGGTTCAGCACCACGCCGGCCCGCTTGCCCAGGCTGCGAATGAGCCCGAGCGTGCGATGCAGGTGCGTGGTGGCCTCGACATGCACCGAGATGATGTCTGCGCCGGCCTCGGCAAAGGCTTCGACGTAGCGCTCGGGCTCCACGATCATCAGGTGCACGTCCAAGGGGAGCGTGGTGATGCCTCGCAAGGCTTTGACCACGGGCGGACCGATGGTGATGTTGGGTACGAAACGCCCGTCCATCACGTCCACGTGGATCCAGTCGGCGCCGGCCTGTTCTACCTTGCGGATGTCTTCGCCCAGCCGAGCAAAGTCCGCCGACAAGATGGAGGGAGCGATACGAACGTTGCGTGCGTGCGGGTCCGGGGCGATCACGGGCGGGAGTGTAGACCACGTCCGCCGGGAGCTTGCGAAATGTGGCGAAGAGTGCAAAAACCCGCCCCGATGCGGGGGCATTCGGGTCCTACCGCCTCGCGAGCGGCACTCATGGAAACGCGCACCATCGGCAAGCAAGACTTCGACACCATCGTCGAGGTGATCGATCGCTGGTGGGGCGGCCCCATCAGCACCTTCGCGCACCCTATTTTCTTCTACGAGCTTGGCGACCGCGCACTCGTGGCCGAAGAGAACGGCGAGATCATCGGGTTTCTGCTCGGATTCGTGGCCAAGCCCACGGCCCACGCGGGCCAGGCCCCACCGGTGCTCACGGGCTACGTGCACTTGGTGGGCATTCACCCCGAGCACCGCCGGCGCGGCGTGGGCCGCCTGCTCTACGAGCGCTTCACCGAGAGCTGCCGCGAGGCGGGGTGCGAGGCCATGAAGGCCATCACCACCCTCAGCAACGATGGCTCCATCCGGTTTCATCTGGCCGTGGGCTGGAGCGCCGCCGAGGTCGAGGACTACGCCGGTCCTGGCCGCAAACGACTCGTGTTTACGCGCAGTTTGAAATAGTACCTCGACACCGGGAAATCGACCGATTGCCGCGGTCTCCGACGCCGATCTCGAACGCGGTGCGCTTCGCCGCTCCTCGAATATGCGCTGCATGTCCTTCGTCGCGCCGCCTTCGACCTCGTCGCCGGATCCTCGCGGCAATCAATCAATTTCCCGGTGTCGAGGTACAAGCCGGCGCCCGCGCCCGTTGCGCGCACACGCAACCACGTTGGAGCCAAACCTCCCACGGAAATCAAGCCGTTACCCGGGCCCCGCAGGGGGCCTGTGGTAATCCAGGCGCCTCGCGTTTGCCGGGTTTTGGGAGCAGGCGCGATGGAGGGTAGCTGCGATGCGATCATACGGCGTTCTCGCGACGGCTTCGTGCGTCATCCTGGTCATGGCGTGCGCCAAAGGCAGCGTTGGCGGCGACGGCTACCCCTCTGCCGAAGGCAACGGCCCGGCGGCTGGGCAACCTGCAGGCGCAACAGACCCGGGCACCGGAGAGCAGAGCCCCGAACTCACGGGCGACCCCATCGAACCTCCGGCCGACCCGTCCGAGCCACCCGTCGCCGACTCCGGCGCTCCCAAGACCGATGGCAGCACCCCAGCGACCGACAGCGGTTCGCCGGCGCCCTCGTGCGGCACCACGCCGCCTAGCAACAAGTGCGGCTTGTTGCCCCAGTGCGGTTGCGCCGCAACCGAGACCTGCGACGTCAAGGACACCGCCGGCAACGTCAGCTGCGTGGCCGCGGGCACCGCGGGCATGGGTCGCGCGTGTACGTCCACGGCGGGCTGCGAGAAGGGCCTCACGTGCGCGTTCGGCACCTGCCACGCGTACTGCAACGGCACCTGCAGCATTCCCGGCACCAACACCTGCTATCAGCTCCAGCAAAACAACGTCCCGGTGCCCAACTTCAAGGTCTGCCAGATCACGTGCGATCTGCGCGACGCCAACTCGTGCGGTGGCACCAACGCTGCGGGCCCGGCGGGCTGCGTTCCCGACGGTGCCGGCGCCACGGATTGCGAACTCGTAGGCACGGCCCAAGTGGGGCAAACCTGCTCGGGTACGGCTGCGGCGCCCAATTGCGCTGCGGGTCTCACCTGCGTGCAGCTCGCAAACAGCAGCAAGATTTGCAAGAAATGGTGCCGTGTGGGCACCACGGATTGCGGTGGCGCCAGCACGTGCACGGGGTTTTCGACGAAGATCAAGGTGGGCGCGGTGGAGTACGGGGTGTGCCCGTAGGCTTGCCGGAAGAGGGGGAGAGAGCCGACAGAAGCGGGCACGGGCACGGGCACGGGCACGTTTACGGGGGGAGTAGGCAGAGAAGGCTGTGCTATTCACTCACGAGGGAGATCACCGATGACGAGCAGTATCCCCAATCGCGCCGACGAACCCGTGAGCCCCTCGCGTCTTCGCGACGTGGGCCTCTTTGGAGCGCTGTCTGACGAAGTGCTCGAGCACCTGGGCAAAACACTGCAGCCCCAGCGCGTGCAACCCGGAACCTTCGTGTTCCGCGAGGGTGATCCGGCCCGGGAGTTCTACGTGGTGCTCGACGGCGAAATGGAAGTCATCAAGAAGAGCCGCAGCGGGCGCGAGACGCGCGTGGCCATCTTGGGGCCCAACGATTGTTTCGGGGAGATGAGCGTCATCGACATGCAGCCGCGCTCGGCGACCGTGCGCGCGCTCGGGCCAACGCGCTTGCTCCGCATGAGCACCGAAGACATGGACGCGCTGTACCGCCACGACCTCAAGGCCTACACACTCATCGTGCTCAACATCGCGCGCGATCTGTCGCGCCGGCTGCGGGTCACCGACGGCATCCTGGCCGACTTCACCGCCAGCGTCCTCGACGAGTACGTCGCTTCCGCCCCCAAACCCGCTTAGCCCGGGCACTTTTCGCCGATACCGGCGCGCTGGCGGTGTCGGCTCGGCTGCGGCGTACGGTCGTACGCCTCGCTCGCCTCCTGGCCAGCGCTTGGTCTCGGCGAAAATTGCGCCGGGCTGCCTCGTTTGTCCCGTGGCGACGGGAGGGCAGAGAGAGAGAAGTTAGTTTGGGGCTCGCGGGGCGGGCGGGTAGTGC
>JBIKNA010000551.1:0-4419 GCA_044358965.1 Polyangiaceae bacterium | reverse complement strand
TCTGCACGGGCAGCTCGGCGTGGCACTTGTGGCCGAGGTCTATGCCGCGGCACTGGTAGCGGCCGCGGCGTTCCTGATGCGCCTCGAGCAACGAAGACCCGCGGTCATGCTGGCGCTGCTGGCCGTTCTGTACCAGGGCGATCTGACGCTGCACACGGAGACCTGCGCGTACCTGGGTTTGGTGGGGGTCGTGGCATCGGCCCTTTGGTGTGCGTTCTTCGTGGGCAAGCTCCTGGCGCTCGGCTGGGCACTGCGCGTTCGCTTTGGGGCCCGGGCCCTTGTAACTGCAACCATCGGCGCGCTGGCTTTGGCCATCGCGCCCGCGCTGCTGCCGCACCTTGATTCGCGCGGCGCGGGTGCCTTTGTGGCACTCGTGGTGTTTGCCCTGGGGTCACTCTGCCCTCGGACCACCGAGCAAACCGTCGTGTCCAAAGATGCGCTCGACGACTGGGGACGCACGGTCCTCGGGCGAACCGTCCGGGCCACCTGGGTCATCTGGGGCTCGCTGTTCGGCCTGCACACACTTTTCTGGGCGAGCGAGCGTTCGATGCAGCTCGGCCTGGTCTTGCCGGCAGTGCTCTTGCTGCTCAGTCACCGCGTTCAAAGCGAGCTGCGGCGCCTTGCGCTGGTCTTCTCGGTGTTGGGACTCACGATGGTGATCGCGCCGGGGGCCTCCTCACTCGTTGCGCTGCTCTGTGCCTGTGCCTTCGCGCGGCGCATGTTTGGGCAGACGCTCCGGGCGGTGCCCGGCAACGCCGGCGCGTCGGAGCGAGCACCGTACCGGGGGCATGGCGAAGACCGAGCGCCCACTGCCGTGACCGAAGAGTGGGTGCCCGTTGCCCCGGCCGAGCGAGCTCGCATGGCAGGACTTGCCCTCGGCGCGCTGTACCTGTCGGTGTGGACGACATCTTGGCAAGGCGGCGCAATGCCGGTGCATCAGCTGTGGCTCGATGTAGCGTTCACTGTGGCCGTGGTGCTTGCCGCGCTTGTCCTGCGAAGGCGGGCACTGGTCGGGACCACTGCCATCCCTTGGGCTCACTGGGCGCTTTCGGCGGGGCTTGTTCCGGCACCGCACACGCAGCTGGCCTGGGGCGCGACGGCACTGGCCGGTGGCTTCGTGCTCCTAGCCGCGGCGTTGCTTGTCAGCTATCGACTGCGCGATCCGGCGCTGCCGTCGCGAGCAGAGTAGCGCGCTGTTGCGCGTCTCCCGCCGCCGCAGTCCCGCCGGTGCGAAAGCTCGCAGAAGCGGCGATCGGCGCTCCACGGGTCAGAAAAGCTTGTGGCGCAGGGCAGGGGCCTAGGCAACTCGTCGGTGGAGTATCGGGTGCTGGACGACTGACCGCGGCGCCCTCGGGGCTCTCGCTCGCCTGCACACACTCGCCTGCACACAACGGCGGGGTCGGCGCGCTCCCCGACGGGCGCTATGATGTATAGGGAGCGCGCGCGGCCCCCACGCGGGGGTGTGCGCTACCTGTATTCACCGAAGGAACGCGCAAGGTAGGCTCTTGTTCCATGGGGCTGCGGAGTGCACTCGAATGGCTCGGACTTCGGAAGACGCTGCTCGAAGAGGCGCGATCGCGGACGCCGCTGGGGCCCATCAAGAACGCCGCAGGCACCGTGCGCGTGCGCGGGACCATCGTCTCCCCCGACGCGCCATTGACCGCGCAGTTTAGCGGTGCACCGTCGGTCTTTTGGGCGGTGACGTACATCGAACTCGACACCATTGCCATGACGGGCAGCCGAACCGGCGACACGCAGGAACAGGTCATTCGGCGTCAGCACTTCCGCACGGGTCGCAGCATGCCCTTCGAGATTGTCGAGGCGAGCGGGGCCCGGGCGCGGCTCGAGATCGGCGTGGAATGGATGGAAGGGGGCGCCAAGGATGCGATGGTTTCCGCGGCGGTGATGGATGCGTTGCCGACCGGGCATGTGACTGCCCTGTGGAAAGAGCGCCTCGGGAATGTCGAGCTGTCTTCTGGCGGCATCGCTTGGCAAGCGCCGCTGCGGCAAGTCGCCGAGAGCCCGCGATTGAACAGCATGCCCGCGGATCTCGAAGCGTTCTTTCGTGCACGTGGCGTGGCGCCGACGCAGTACATGGGTCTGCTCAAAGAACATCTCTTCTTTGAAGCCTCACTTCTGGTCGGCATGCCGGTCGAAGTCATCGGAGACGCGCAGCAAGGTCTCGACCCGGGCGGCGCTGCCTATCGAGGCGGCGAGGGCATCACCATGCTTCGGCCAAAGTTCATTTCCTTCGCCGGGTAGGCGCCAATGACGGCCTGCGGGCGGCCTATCGCATAACGAAGGTAGGCTCGCGCGCAACGTGAACCGTCCGCCGTAGCCTCGCTCCCTCTTCAGGTCGGAAGGGCTGTATGTCGTTTCCAGGCTCTCGTATCCTCTGCCCGGTGCAAAGAGCCACTGCGTTCCTATTTGTCCTCGCGCTATGGGGGTGCAGCCGGACAAGCGTGCAACCTGCACCGGTAGCGCACGAGGTCGCCTCGGCGGGGAGCGTAGCCACACCGCCGTCCGCGCAACCCTCTGCCGTGTCAGCGTCCGATGCCGGTGCCCCGCAAGGCCCCATCGGCGCGGCCGGCGGCATCTTTCGCGCCGAGGGCGCCCAGATCGTCGTGCCCGTCGATGCGCTCACGGCCGATGTCTCGTTCAAGATCACCAAGGTCACAGGGCCAGCCTTGGCCGATTGGCCCCGGGGAACCGACACGGGCTACGAGTTCGCCCCGGCCAATGTACGGTTCCGGGTGCCCATCACCATCAAGTTGCCGCATCCCGACGGCGAGGGCGAGGTGGTTTGCCAGAACGCACCCGGCGAACGCCTCTCGTTTCAGTTCGACGCGATGCCAGACCACAGGTTCCCCCTGCACCTGGGAGAGCTGCCGCAGCGCTGCGCCGTGTATTCGAAGGAACACGTCAAGGCACTCAAAGCCGTACGCGATCGCGAAGCCAGCCATGTGGTCCAAGCCAACCAGAAGTTTCGATGGCAGCTCAAGGCCAAGTACTGCGACCCACAAGAGTTGCGCAGGCCCAACGCGGGCAAAGACTTGCGAGAGCCGCCAGGGCTCGGCGGCTGCCCCGCGGGCATGGCCAAGGTGGCCGGCAAGGCAGCGTTGTGCATCGATCGCTGGGAGGCCCACGTGGTCGAGTTGCTCGACGATGGCACCGAGCACACCTGGAGCCCGTACTTCAACCCCGGAGGCATGAAGATCCGCGCCAAGAGCGCTCCCGGCGCCATCCCCCAGGCGTACATCTCGCAGCCCCAAGCTGCCGCCGCTTGCGCCCAGGCCAACAAACGCCTGTGCAAAGACGACGAGTGGGTGGTCGCGTGCCGCAGCAGCAAGAACACACGCTACCCCTACGGCAACGACGAAAAACAGGGCACCTGCAATGACCACCGGGGCAAACACCCCGCCATGCAGTACCTGGAGACGCAAGACCTCTCGGTGTTCAGCAAGCTCGAGCATCCGTGCATCAACCAAGTGCCAGACTCGCTGCTGCCCACGGGCGCCAAGGCCGGCTGCGAAACGAGCGAAGGCGCCTTCGACTTGGTGGGCAACCTGCACGAGTGGACGGCGGACCCAACAGGGCACTTTCGTGGTGGCTACTACATGGACACGTGGCTCAACGGCAAAGGCTGCGACTACGTGACCACCGCCCACGAGGCCCGGTACTGGGATTACTCCACCGGGTTTCGCTGCTGCGCAGATCTGTCGGCCGAGAAATAGCACCGAGGGCGATACCTTGGGGCTCGACCCCGGGACTTTTGGGGGGGCGCCCGTGCCCGCGCTCTTTGCTGCTCGTCCGACCTCGCCCTTTTTTGGTGGGAGCTTACTTTGTTCGCAACCTGGCCTTTGGGCGGCCGATGGGCTGGGCATGAACAAGACGTTTTTCGCCCTTGGCCTTGCCCTTGTCTCCGGCATCCTCGGTGGTTGCGCGGCCGGTACCGAAGAGAGTGCGTCCGAAGCCGGCCCGGGCCAAGTGGCGGCTTCGGAGTTTGCCCCCGCGTGCAAGCAGACGCTCTGCGCGTACCGTCAAGCGCTCCGGCAAGAGTCCTGTGGACGTTGCCAGCGGGCCACGGAGCGCGAGTGCTCGCAATACCAGCTTGCTTGCGATGTGGCACGGGCATGCGCTGCCAGCTGCGAGCCCATCACGTGCTCCGCCGAGTCGATGACCACGTGCCACGCGTGGCAGGACGGAGAGTAGAGGCGCTCAAGGTCTACGAAACGAGCGAGCGAGGTTCGACCCCAACGATGAAGACGTTCGGCGCGTGGACTCAAACACATTGAAATGCCGATGCCAAAGTCGATGCCGCCGCACCGGCGCGCGGCGCCTTGCGGCGACTGGGCACACATCTGAGGCAGTTTGGGCTCATCGCGCCCAGACCTACGGCCCCGGCCCGCGGGCCCGACG
>JBIKNA010000007.1:0-47242 GCA_044358965.1 Polyangiaceae bacterium | reverse complement strand
GGTCTACGAGATGTTCTCGTACGGGGTTGGCAAGCGTGTAGACAATCTTGCGGATGACATCGTGGGGCTCCACAAGCAAGGTGGCGCAGGTCGGCTCGCTGCTCCAGAAGTTCTCCTCACGCTTCCAACGCTGATTGAGTGCTTTGGCGACGAACTTGTGCAGATGTTCGTAGAACTCGGGTAGGCGCCCCTCGGGGTCATGCACCACGAGGTGATGGTGGTTACTCATGGCCAGGAACGCGAGTACCCGCACGCCCGTTTTGTCGGCCGCAAGCGCAAGGCAGTAGAGGTACACCTGGGTCGTCTGCTCGTCGGGTCGCAGCAGGAACATGCGCTGTGTGCAGCGCCGCGTGACGAACCAAGTTTGACCTGGGAGGACGCGTCGAGGCCGGCACATACCCAAGGTCATCCACGTTCCATGCCGACGAGTTCCTCGTACAAAACTCGATATCCGGCACAACCGTCACATGGCCCGTGCCACCCAGGCACTGGCCCGGCCACCCACGCCGTTCGCGCTTCTGGCCCTTTAGGAGAACCGTTGTGCAAGCACAGGCCGGGGACATTCAGCCAGGCGAACCAGTGCACGGGCTTGATCGCTCTGGGACCGCCTTGATTCCCTCGGGTAGGATTGGGGCATGCCGTAGTTGGCGCAAACGGTCGTTCCGGGCGGCCGAGAGATCGGAAATCAAGGTCGTTCCGGGCGGGTGAAATCAAGGTCGTTCCGGGCGGGTGAAATCAAGGTCGTTCCGGGCGGGTGAAATCAAGGTCGTTCCGGGCGGGTGAAATCAAGGTCGTTCCGGGCGGGTGGGCCTTCCGGGCAACCACACGTGGTTCCCAGGAACCCGGTGCCCCAGGAACCCGAGCAATCCCGTGCCTCCAAACGGGGGGCCACCAACGTGAGCATCCGCGGGGGCAGCTTCCCACAGGCCGTCGGTACACGGCGGGCCGCACAAGTTGCGGCAATCGTGAAACCGTGGGAAAAGCTCAGGAACGCTATGGAACCGCAAGAAGTCGCGCGCAAGCTCCCGGTCCTTTCGGACAGCGATGACATCGTCGCCAAGAAGCCGCCGGTCGACCCCGCCACGCTCAAGTACAAAGAACTCCAAGACGGGCCCTTCTGGCAGCGCATTCCCGCGTACAAGGACATCGACGAGGCCACCTTCCTCGATCACTCGTGGCAGGCCAAGCACTCCATCACCAAGGTCAGCAAGCTGCTCGAGGCACTGCAGGGGCTCGTCACCCCGGCCTTCATCGAAGACGCCGAGCGCGGGTTCCGTCATTCGCCCATGAGCGTGCGGGTCAGCCCCTACTTGCTCTCGCTCATCGACTGGACAGAGCCCTACGCCGACCCGTTGCGCACGCAGTTCATTCCGCTGGGGTCCCGGCTTCTGCCCGACCACCCCAAGCTCGACCTCGACTCCTTGCACGAACAGGCCGATGCACCAGTGCCAGGGCTCACGCACCGGTACCCCGACAAGGCCCTGTTTCTTCCGCTCGATACCTGCCCGGTCTACTGCCGCTTCTGCACCCGCAGCTACGCCGTCGGTGTCGACACCGAAGACGTCGAGAAGGTGAGCCTCAAGGCCAACGAAGAACGCTGGAAGCGCGCCTACAAGTACATCGAATCGCGCCCGGAGCTCGAGGACATCGTCATCTCCGGCGGCGACGTGTACCAGCTTCGCGCGCAGCAAATCGAAGACATCGGTATGTCGCTCTTGGCCATGCCCAACGTTCGGCGCATGCGTTTTGCCACCAAGGGCCCCGCGGTCATGCCCCAGCGCATCCTCACCGACGAAGCCTGGCTCGACGCCCTTACCCGCGTCGTCGACAAGGGCCGCAAAGTCCACAAAGAAGTCGTGCTTCACACACACTTCAACCACCCGAGCGAGATCACCGAGATCACCCGTGCGGCCATGAATCGCCTGTTCGAGCGTGGCATCTTCGTGCGCAACCAATCGGTGTTGCAGCGCGGCGTCAACGACAGCCCCGACACCATGACTCTCCTCGTCAAGCGTCTAGGCTACGTCAACGTGCACCCGTACTACGTGTATGTGCACGACCTGGTCAAAGGTGTCGAAGACCTGCGCACCACGGTTGATACGGCCATCTTCATCGAGAAACACGTGCGAGGGTCCACCGCCGGGTTCAACACTCCCACCTTTGTCGTCGACGCACCCGGCGGCGGCGGCAAGCGCGACGCTCACTCCTACGAGCACTACGATCGCGAGACGGGCATCAGCGTGTACCAGGCTCCGAGCGTCAAGCCCGGGCAGTTCTTCTTGTACTTCGACCCGGTCACCCAGCTCTCCACGGCCACGCAGCGCCGCTGGCAAGACGAAGCCGAACGCGCGACGATGGTCGAGAACGCGCTCTCCAAGGCCCGCGCCCGCCTGCGATAGTCTTCTTCATGCCAGCCCCGCGACGCACAGCCTCGGCCGCCCTGTTCCTTGCGGCCGTGGTGTGTCTGTTCGCCGCCCCCGCCTGCAGCTCCCTCGAACGGCCCGCGCCGCCCCCCATTCAGGTCAAGGTCACCGTCGAGAGCGATCCCGGGCGGCCCCTGGCTGGGGCCACCGTCGTCCGCGACGCGCATGATCTCGGTGTCACCGGCGCCGATGGCAGCGTCAACGTGCCGCTGCGTGGTCGCGAAGGCGACCGCGTCGACCTCATGGTGCGTTGCCCCAGCGCCGAGTTCGCTCCGCCACGCCCGTTTCAGGTCACCTTGCACCGCACCGCCGACCAAAAAGTTGCAGAGTACAAAGTGCAATGCGCCCCCTTGTTGCGCAACGTGGTTGTGGCCGTGCGTGCAGAGAACGGCGCCAATCTGCCCGTCATGTATCTAGATACGCCCTGCGCCCGCACCGATGCCAGCGGAGCGGCGCACTGTCTTGTGCGCGCGGCGCCGGGCCAAACCTTCACCATCATGATCTCCACCACCGCCGAGCGCGGCGGCGAGAACCTGCGCCCGCAAAACCCATCGCGCTCGTTCAGCGTCCACGCCCAAGACGAGGTGATGTTCTTCGACACCAAGTTCGAGCGCGAGCGCAACCGCGTGTTCGCTCCTGGTCCCGTCTTGCCCAAGCAGTTCTAAGGCACACGCGCTACGCTCGTAGGCGTCATGTCTTTTCGAACTCATGCTCTCCGGGGGCTCGCCCTTGCCTTGCTGGGCAGCGCTGCGGCCGCATGCATTCGTGTCAAAGAGGGGGCCGCAGACCCTGAGCTCCCCGGTACGGATGCTTCGGCCTCTGGCAATGACGCTGTCTCGGACGCCGGGACCCCAGACGCGGACCAGCGCGCCGGCGATGGATCCCTGGTGGACACGGGGACCGCGGCCCAGGATGCCGGCGCTGACGGGCAGGCGAGCGGCCCCTGTAGCGATACGTACGTCGACGCCAACGCTGGCGACCTGGTCTCCGAGGGCCCTGGCGTCCCCTGGAGCAGTCCGCTCCTTGCAGCCGTCCCAGGCGACGGCGCGGCCAAGGCCACACTCTCCGCGGAGGCTCCGGTCAGTGCCAACCTCACGGTGCGCGGCTTTGGCCTTGCGCTCCCCGCCGCGGCAGTCATCAAGGGGGTCGAGTTTCGTATTCGACGGTCGTCTGCGCAGGGGAGCGTGGTCGACGACCTTGTTCGTTTGGTGAACGACGGCGCAGAAATAGGCACCTCGCGGACCTTGGGCTTCTGGCAAACGGTCGAGCAGACGGTCTCCTACGGCGGCCCCACCGACACCTGGCAATGGCCGATCAGCCCGGCCACCGTCAACTCGCCGACCTTTGGTGTGAGGGTTCGCGCCCGCCTGCCGAGCAGCGGCACGCTCCAGGACGCGCGGCTCGAAGCCGTGCAGCTGCGTGTGCACTACTGCCTATAGACCCTAGAATTCCAGGCCGGCTGCACGTTTCTCCCGGTGTGCAGGATCGCCCTAGGTCCATCACCTGGTGTCCGAGCGATCCAGATCCTCCGACACGGCCAAAATCCCCTGTCCCCGAAATCCCCGTGTAGTTCCATGTACGGAGCAGTCGCCGGCCGGCCCCGGGGCTTTTGCGGACCAGGAAAAAGTTTGGCACGATGAGTGTAAGAGAGCTTCAGCCCCCCATGTCCGTTGCCCGACACGCAAAGCACGTCGAACGAGCCTCCCGGCAGCCGGGACCTCGGGGTGCAGTCATGGTGGAGTACGCGTTTCTCCTCACAACGGTTTCAGTCATGTTCGTGCTCGGCATCACAGCTGCCGGCAAAGCCCTGCTGTCGCAGTACCAAGAAGGCCGCGCCGTATTGATGCTGCCGGTGCCTTGAGCACCAAACGTCTTTCGATCCGCCCTCCCAGGCGATCAGTTTTGAGCGAAGGAGTCTGACATGTCGAAGGCAATGAAGAAGTCCAAGTCTCGCGGCGCAAGCATGGTCGAGTACGCCCTTCTCCTGGTAGCGATCCTGATTCTTGCGGCGGCGGCCTTTAAGGCCTTGGGGCAAAAAGTCCTGGGCGGCGCGCAGAACGCCACTGGCGCCTTCTAAGGCACCACACACGCTCCGGCGCGCTTGGCCGGGGCAAACAACGTCATGAAGGTCTTCTTCGTGGTGGCCGTGGCCATATCACTGGTCGCGGCCTTTACCGACGTGCGCAAGGGGACCATTCCCAACGCGCTCACGCTTCCGCCGCTGCTCGCCGCGCCCTTCGCTCACGCGGCGTACGCAGCCGTCATGGGGGCCAGCAAAGACGCCGCCATGATGGAGGCCGTCTCGTCCGTCGCCGGGGTGCTTCTGTGCGGCATCGTGCCCTTCGTGCTGTTTCGCATGAATGCCATGGGCGGTGGAGACCTCAAGGTGCTCTGCGCCATCGGGGCGCTCTGCAGGCCCAACGTGGGCTTCGAGGCCGAAGCCTACGCGTTCGTGGTGGCCACCCTGGTGGCTCCCGCAAAGCTCGCCTACGAGGGCAAGTTGCTCGGCACCATGCGCAACGCCGGCACCATCGCGGGCAACTGGTTCCGCTCGAAAGACAAACAGAAGACCATCGACGCCCAGGCGCTCACCTGGTTCAAGCTCGGCCCCGCCATCTTTGCCGGCACACTGCTGGCAACACTCTTGCACTGGAACGAGTGACGCGGACACCGCCCGGGGGGCAAGCGCCCCCCAACAACCCCGCCATGAAGCCCAACCGCCGCCCCAAGCCATCGTTGTGGAAGTCGACCAAGGGCGCAGTCCTGGCCGAGTTCGTGGTGGTGTTCATGCCGCTCATGACCACGTTCATGACGTTTGTGCAGTATGCACGCATGAGCACCGCAAACCTCGTGCTCCGGCACGCCGTGGTGTCCGGCGCAAGAGCCGCAGCCGTTGTCTCCAACAAGAACAACACCAATCCGGGCGACAACGGCAGTGAAGACGATATCCAGCGGGCGGTGAAGATCGCTCTGGGGCCTTGGTACTACCGAGGCAACATCGACATTGGGAGTGTCGACGTGAAAGACGACTCGTCCACGCAAGACCCTTACGGCATGGTCAGCGTCACGGTGAACGCTTCGTATCGCTGCGACGTGCCTCTGGGCTCGTTGGTTGCCTGCGGGTTCGGCCGGCGAAAGACCTTCAAACCGCTGCGGGCCAGCTTTCCGCACCAGGGTGCTCGCTATCAGGTGACGAAATGAGCGCAATCACATGCCCGTGGCACGTGCAGCCCCCGCGCCCCGCTCGTGAGCTCGCCAGCGACGAGCGCGGAGCGGTCATGATGATGGGCCTCTTCATGGCCACGTTCCTCATTGGAACCCTCTGGTACATGATGGGCATCGGCGATGCATTGATCTTGCACGACCGCATGCAAGAGGCCGCGGATTCCGTGGTGTTCACAAGCGCCGCGGTGCACGCCCGGGGCATGAACTTCATCGCCGCCGTCAACGTGCTCATGTTGGCCATGGTGGGCCTCTACATCATCATGGGCATCGTCTCCGACATCCTCACGATCATCGCTCGGGCACTCGAGATTTGTAGCGCCACCATCGTGGGCGCTCCGGTGTGCGGGCCCTTTGTGGCGCCGGCAGAGGCCGCTGCGCAAGTCGCCACCAACGTGTGGAAGACGTACTCAAACCTGATGAAGCCCGCCATGCGGGTCATGTCCTACACGCAATACGGGGCAGGCATCATCTATCCCATCGCGAGCGTGGCCTCGTCGGTCTCCGTGGGCTCCAAGTACAATCAGGTGGGCCTTGCCGTGAGCCCGTCCATGATCGCCGGAAATGCCCTCACCGGCGGGTCCGCCGGCATGAAGGCCAACAACGTGAATCTGCCTCCCACGGGCGGGCCTCCGAGCTTCAAGGGCGCCGACTCCAAGATCGGCCTGCCCATCAAGTTCGCCCACATGGACAAGCTCTGCGATCTGGCCATCAAGTCCTCCGTCGACGCGGTGCTCAACAAACTTGCCGAGGTCCCGGTGGTCGGAAACATTCTCGACCTCTCGGCCGGCGGCTTCTCCGTGCGGGGCACCCTGCGAGACGTGATCGCGGGCGTTGGCGTCACACGCTTCTGCAACGAGACGAACCTTGGAGGGCTGGACCCTGGCTTCGACGAGTTCTGGGGACAGAACGGCCCGAAGGTCATGTGGGAGCAGGCGCAAAACGGCAACGAATGGACCCAGGTCTGGTCGATGGTCCTGCCCAAGACCTACGCCGACGCCGCCGAGGGCAAAGTGCGCGGCGCCCGAGGGCCAAGCCAATTCGGTGGCGCCGGCAGCGCCATCGTGCCCGCCTACACCTCCCAAGCCGAGTTCTACTTCGACTGCACCGAGAACTGGGAGAAGTGCAACGCTGACGAGCGCGTCTCGTTCTCCATGCGTTGGCGCGTGCGCGTACGCAGGCTCACAACGCCGAACTTCTTGAGCATGCTCGTGGGGTGGGCCTCTTCGTCCATTCTCAACGGCAACATGATGACTTGGCTCAAGGGCAAGGTGCAGCAGACCCAAGTCTTCGACGATGCCAAGAAGAGCGTCGACGGATGGATAGGCAAGAACGGCAGTGATGCCCTTTTCGGTTGGTTCCTCAAGAAGAGCGACACGGGCATCACCGGTGGTCTCCAACAGGTCTTCAGTGGGGTCAAGGGCCCCTGGGAGAGCACGCAGTTCCTGAAAGATGCGGCAAGAGCGGCGGAGGTCACCGGCAACCCGGTGATTCACTAACCATGCGCAGCAATCCACGACACAGCCGTCGGGGCCGTCAAACACGTCGCGTTCGCGGCGCTGCCATGGTCGAGGCGTCTTTCGTTCTTGGTGTGATGGTGGTGTTCTGGGGCCTCTTGCAGTGGACCCGGCAGTCCTACGCCGACAAGCTCGACCAAATGGCCGTGACCCGGCGCGATGCGAGCTTTTACTCGGCGCACAACTGCGAAGAGGGGCAGGGGGCCTCGTCCCAATTCGGCGGTACCCTCGATGTGGGCGCCGACGACCCAACGAAGAAGGCCCTGCCGAATCTCGGCGGCGCCAAAGGGGCCGACGGTGCCCAAGAGAAGGTGAGTCGCGGGCACAACATGGCTACGGCGAGCCGCCAGAGCAAATCGGTTGGTTTCGCGCAGGCAGACCTCACTGCCGACGGCAACACCACGCTGCAGAAGGTGCGCCTTGAACGTACCATCAAGAGCGAATCCAATGTATTCTGCAACGAGAAGCCGTACGACGCAGACCCGGTGAGCTGGGTGTCCTTTGCGGGGCGGTTCTTCAAGACCGGCGCGGGAGTGTTCTAGCCATGATCGGTCTCGCCTTCGTATTGGCTGCGCGCAAACATGTCTTCCACCGCGAGCACACGCCTCGGCTGCGCGGCTTCTTGCGCGTCGGCATGTATGTGGCCGCAGTGCTTGCCTGCACCTCGTTGTTCGCGGCCCACCGGGCCAAAGCCGACGTGGCGAAGTCCAGCATGGCCCTCGGGCGCGAGTTGTCGCCGCTGCTCGACGAGATGGACGGCGATTCTCATCGGTTGGATCTCAACGGGCAGCCGCTGTTCATGAACGTGTCCTTCACGGACCTCCCCATGAGCCAGATTTTGGACCGCTACGAAGAGGCCTGCCGCGCGGGCAAGGCCGACTACTGGAAAGACCTACCCGCCTCCAAGATGCCCATCTCCAAAGAGCTGGGAACCGTGCTGCGCACCGGCGTCGTTCGAAGCGACAGCGGTGGCGAAGGCGTGGTGCTTTGTTTGGTCAAGGGCAACGGTACCCCAGCCGGTTTCGCCGATGCCACCAAGGCCTTCGCCAAGTCGCGGGATCTGGGCAGCCTTGGCAAGCTTCGCTATGCGTACGTGAGGCCGTCCAAGTCCCAGGGAAGCCGTGTGCTGACGCTGTGGACCGAAGACAGCTTCAACTTCGAGCAACTTGCGCCGTCTGATGGTGGGGAGCCTGCAGGTCGAGACCCCGTCGGTTTGCCGCGCCTGCCCGGTAGCTCCCGTCTTCTGTCCGCGGAGATCGCCGGGAGCCCCTTCGGCATGTATGTCTACCGCGCAAAAGGCTCTCCGGAGTCGGCTGCGGCCTACTTCGACAAGGCGCTCTTCGAACAAGGCTGGATGGTATTCTCGCCAAACGCCGAGGGGGGCGTCGTCAAAGGGTTCCTCAAAGACGGCGTCGTGCTCACGGTGGGCGCCATTGCCGAGGGCGACAACACGCTCTTGAGCCTTGGCACGGCACAGGTCTCCCCCGAAGAGAAGCGGGCGCCGGCGCTCCGGGCGCTCACGCAGTAACCCGCCGAAAGCCCGAGCTAGCGCGCTTCATCGCCGCGCGCGAAAGCGCCGCCCGCATACTTATATACGGGAAAATGCGCCCAAAGCTCGCGCTTGGGCCCAGGAAAGGCTGTACTCTTGCAGCCATGAGCTTTGCGACCCCACGCCCCGACGGCGAGCAATGAACGGCCGCGCCCTGTTCCTTGCCATCGTCATGGGCATCCTGGGCTTGTTCCTGTTGGTGCTCTACCAACGACGCTTCGAGATCGAGGCGTCCGGGGGCGAACGCGTCAAGCTGTTGGTTGCCGTCAAGCAGATCGAGCGAGGCAAGCCCATCACCGAAGATGCCATCGCCACCCGCGAAGTGCCCCAGGCTTATGTCGAAGAGCGCGCCATCAAAGAGCAAGACCGGGCCAAGGTGCTCCAGCTCAAGGTGTCGGGCACCGTCAAGGCCAACCAAACGCTCATGTGGACCGACTTGGTGAGTGCCAGCGAAGACCGACGGGACTTGTCGAGCCTGGTGCAGCCCGGCTACCGCGCCGTGTCCGTGCGTACCGCCCGCGAAGACTCCAGCATCGCTCTCATTCGTCCCGGCGACTACGTCGACGTGGTGGGGGTGCTCGGACCCTCGTCCACCAGCGAGCAGCGCTCCAGCGTCGTACTCTTGCAGAAGGTGCTTGTCCTGGCCATCGGCGCCGACATGTCCGCCGACAAGTCCGACCGCACGGACAAGGCCTACGATCGTGACACCCTCTTGACGTTGAGCCTCACCCTCACGCAAGCCCAGGTGCTCGCCCTGGCCTCGGAGAAAGGGCGTCTGACCGTGGCGCTCCGCAATCCCGACGACCCGCGGGTCTCCGAGCGCACGCCGGACATTGGATTGCCGTCGCTGCTCGACGCCAAAGACCGCGCGGCCATCACCACACGCACGCCCATCGGGCCCGTGCGCATTCCCGAGAGCGGAGGCAACCAGTGAGGCTCGCTCCGTTGCGCGCTGCGCTTCCGATCATGGTCGTCGCGTTGGGTATCCTGGGGCCCAGGCCGGTGCTGGCGCAGCCCAAAGGCGGTGCCGCAGCCGCCACGGGCGACAAAGACCCGCACGAAGACTTGGCGCTGGCCGTCGGCGAAACCAAGACCCTGTCTGCCGCGGGCGTCAAGAGCTTCTCCGAAGGCGTCGGCGGCGTTGTCGACGTCCGGGTGACGCCCGAGGGCTCGCAGTTCGTCATCGTCGGCAAGAAGCCAGGCAATACCAGCCTCGTGCTCTTGCGCAACGATGGCACCAAGATCACCTACGACATCTCGGTCTCGCAGCGGCCTCCGCAGCTGGTCGAGCGCGAGGTCAACCAGCTCATCGAGGGCTTCCCTGGCGTTCGCTTGCGGCGCATCGGCGGCCGGTTCTTCATCGAGGGTGGCGTCAGCACCGAAGGAGACGCCAAGCGCATGGCCCTCATCGCGTCGCTGTACCCCGGGCAGGTCGAGTCCGTGGTGACCGTGGGCCCGGGCACCGAGCGAAAGATCCTCATTCGCCTCGACTTCTTCTACGTCCAGTACGAGAAGACCTCGAGCTACGCCGTTGGTCTTGCCTGGCCGGGATCCATCGGCGGCGACGCGGTGGTGCAGTCGCAGTACGCCTACGACTTCATCGCAAAGACCACGACCACTGCGCAGGCGTCGGTGGTCAACCAGCCGCTGCCCCGGCTCGATGTCTCCGCACGCCGCGGCTGGGCAAAGATCCTCAAGCAGTCCACGGTCATCACGGGCAATGGCTCCGAGGCCGTCTACCAAAGTGGCGGCGAGCAGAACTTCCTGGCCAACGTGGGGCTCGCCACCGGCCTTCAGAAGGTGCAGTTCGGCACCAACATCGCCGTGCTACCGCGCTTCGACTCGGCCACCAAAGATGTCGAGATCAAGCTCAGCGCCGACGTCGCCGACTTGGTGGCCCCGGCGGCGGGCAGCGTCCCGGGCAGGACCACCACCAAACTAGAGACCCTGGTTACCCTCAAGCTGGGGCAGGCGCTCATCTTGTCGGGCATCAAGACCCAGACCCGAAGGCAGAGTGTGACGGGGCTTCCGTTGCTCAGCGAGATCCCCGTGCTTGGCGTGCTGTTTGGTTCGCACACCAAAGACGAGGCCGAGGTCGAGGGCGCCGTGTTCGTGGTGCCCAGTGTCATCGAGACGGTGCCCAAGAGCGCTCTCGAGCTCATCAAGAACGCCATGGCCACGTACAAAGAGTACTCCGGCGACATCGCCGACGTGGACGTGTACCCCAAGGCGCCGCCGTCGGCGAAGTAGAGGCCGCAGCTTTCGCAATATGTACGTACAGATCGTGATCCAGAACGACGAGGGAATGCAGCGCACAGAGCTGGTTCCCGTGGGCGTGCCCATCACCATTGGGCGGCACCCGCAGTGTGATCTTCGCTTGGATAGCGATCTGGTGAGCCGCCAGCACGCCGTGGTGCAGGGCAATGCAGCGTCCATGTTCGTCGAAGACGTGAGCACCAATGGCACCATCGCCGGCGATGTGCTCCTGCGCCACGAGGCGGTCGAGGTTCCCTTCGGTACGCCCATCGTGGTCGGCGACTACACGGTCTACCTGTACCCCGATACCAGCGGCGCAGTGCCGCAGCCCAAGGTAGCCACCTCTCCGGGATCGGGGCCCGCCAACACGCGACCGGCGCCGCCCTTGGCGCCGCCACCGCTGCCTTCGGGGGCAACGCGGCAGCAGCGTGCGGTGCAGCAGAGCCTGCTTGCCTCGGGCTCCGGGGCGCACCTGTCCCCGCGCATCGTCGACGGCAGCCGGGATCAAGACGTGGCCCTGCGCCGCGAGATCCACAAGCTCTTGCTCGAGCACCTGGACTTGGCCACCATCGACGCCAAGAAGCTCGACGACCCGTCCATGCGCCCCAAGGTGCTCAATGCTCTGCGGCGCATCGTGGGGCAGCTCGAGTCGCGCATTCCCGCCACCATGGATCGCGACACGCTCATCGGCGAGCTCGCCGACGAGGCACTGGGGCTGGGCCCCCTCGAACGCTTTCTGGCCGACCCGAGCATCAGCGAGGTGATGGTCGTGGACCCGAACACGATCTACATCGAGCAAAACGGAAAAATTGTGTTGGCCGAGGCGCGCTTTACCGACGACGAACGCGTGCGCGCGGTCATCGAGCGCATCGTTACGCCTCTGGGGCGGCGCATCGACGAGAGTTCGCCGCTGGTGGACGCTCGACTCAAGGATGGCTCCCGCGTCAACGCGGTCATCAAGCCCATTGCACTCCGTGGTTCGTGCATCACCATCCGTAAGTTCTCCCGGGTGCCACTCACGCTCGACAAGCTCGTGAGCTTTGGCACGGTCACTCCCAACATGGTGACGTTCCTCACCCGCTGCGTCATCGCCAAGCGCAACATCGTCATCTCGGGTGGCACCGGCAGCGGCAAGACCACGTTGCTCAATTGTCTGTCCGGCGCCATTCCGTCCGACGAGCGCATCGTCACCATCGAAGACGCCGCCGAGCTCCAGCTCAAGCAGCCACACGTCGTGTCCATGGAGACGCGCCCGGCCAACCTCGAAGGGCGTGGCGAGTACACCATTCGTGATCTCGTGCGCAACGCGCTGCGTATGCGTCCCGATCGCATCGTGGTCGGCGAGTGCCGCGGCGGCGAAGCCCTCGACATGTTGCAGGCCATGAACACCGGCCACGACGGCTCGCTGACCACCACGCACGCCAACTCTCCGGAAGAGGCCATCGCCCGCCTCGAGACCTTGGTGCTCATGGCCGGCGTCGATTTGCCGGTGCGCGCCATTCGCGAGCAGATCGCGAGCAGCATTCACGTCATCGTCCAGCAGAGCCGATTGTCCGATGGCTCGCGAAAGATCACCGCCATCTCCGAGGTCATCGGCATGGACCGCGACACCATGGAGCTCGAGATGCGCCACATCTTCCAGTTCGTGCGCACGGGCACGGGCCCCGGTGGCAAGGTCATTGGCGAGTTCCGCGCCACGGGCTACTTGCCATCGTTCCTCAACGACTTCATCGTCATGGGCTTGGTCAAGCGCGGGGAGGCGTACCTGTAGTGCCCTTCGGGTTCTCTTCCGCCGAGGTCTCGCCCATGACGACGCTGCTCAAGGTGAGCGGTTCTCTGGGCGTACTTGCGGCCATCTTTGTGGCCAGCTGGGCCACCATGGCCGACCCGAGCAGCTTTCCGCATCGGATCTACATTCGATACACCTCGTTGCTCGAGCGCAAGCTGCGGCCCATGTTCATCTTCACGCCCGGGCGCACCATTGCCATCGGGCAGCTGCTCGCGGCTTTCTTGGTCATCGCGGCGCACATCTTGTTCACCGTAGATTTCTGGTGGGCTGTCTTGCTCATCATCGGTCTCGCCCCCTCCGTGTGGATCGAGAACCAGCGCCGCAAACGCGTCGAACTCATCGAAGAGCAGCTCGACAACTTCGTGTTGGCCGTGGCCAACGCCCTCAAGACAACGCCCAGCATCGGCGCGGCGCTGCAGAGCGTGATTTTTGTGCTGCAAGACCCGCTCAAGCAGGAGCTCGAGCTTGCGGTCAAAGAGATGAAAGTGGGCAGCTCCCTCGAACAAGCCCTGCTGCACATGGCCGCACGCATTGGTTCGCGGCAGCTCGATTCGGCGCTGTCGTCCATTCTCATCGGGCGGCAGGTGGGCGGCAATTTGCCCAAGGTGCTCGAGACCACGGCGTCGACGCTGAGGGAGATGGGGCGCCTCGAGGGGGTCGTCAAGACCAAGACCGCCGAGGGCAAGCTTCAGCTCTGGGTCATCGGCGCGTTGCCCGGGCTCATCCTGGTGGGCATGAACTACGTGTGGCCCGGGTACTTCACGCCGCTGCAGTCCAGCGTCACGGGGTACATCATCTCGCTCTTGAGCATCACGGCGTGGGTCAGCGCCATTGTGCTCGCCCGCAAGGTACTCGCGGTGGACATGTGACATGAACCCTACGGTCACGCTCATCGTACTTCGGGTTCTGTGCCTAGGCTTTTTGGCCCTTGGGCTCGGTCTCATCACCTATGGCGTTGCCAGCGCGCCCACCCGGGTGGCCAGCCGCCTCGGACTCCGGGGTCTCAAGCGTCAACGCGTGCTGGCCGAGAACGAAGGCTGGGCCAGCGTCGAGCCCCTGGTTCGCTGGCTGGGCGTCCGCCTCAGCGGGTTGCCCAGCGACGACCAGCGCAAGGAGCTTGACCGGCAGATTGGTCTCGCGGGCGACTACATGGGGCTCACCCCCGACGAGTACCTGGCGCTCACGGTGTTGTCGTTTGCCGGTGGTGGCACCGCGGGGCTCATCATCGGGCTCTTGCTCGACCTCGGAGGCATCGCCGTCATCGCCGGAGCGTTGCTCGGAGGTGTCTTGCCATACCTCCAGATCAGTGGCGAAGCCCAAGAGCGCAGCAAGGCCATCAACCGTGGCCTGCCCTACGTCATCGACTTGATGGCCCTGTCCATGGGCGCGGGCTTGGACTTTCCGGGGGCCGTGCGCCAGGTGGTCGAAAAGTCGAGCAACCCCAAAGACCCCATCGTCGAGGAGTTCACGCTCATCCTGCAAACGCTCAACCTCGGACGCACGCGCAAAGAAGCGTTGCTCGAGCTCGCCAAACGCGCCCCCACAGACTCGGTGGTCGAGTTTACCAATGCGCTGATCCAGGCCGACGAGCGGGGCAACCCCGTGGCCGAGGTGTTGGCCATTCAGGCTTCGGTGTACCGCAACAAGCGCAGCGTGCGCGCCGAGGAGTCTGCGGCCAAAGCGGGCGTGGCCATGGTGGGGCCCCTGATGCTCGTGTTCTTGGCGCTCATGGGTTTGCTCTTGGGCCCCGCAATGCTCAACATGGGGAGCGGGATGTAATATGCAAGTACTTCGCTTCCAGATCCGAACGCCGCAAGGGACCATCGACCAGCTCAGCGTCGAAGGCGAGCGCGTGCTCATCGGCAGCGGCGCCCACTGCGAAATTCGCCTGCCGGTAGACCAAGCCCGGGTTGAGCACGTGGCAGTCGAGGCCAGTGCTGCTGGGGTGTTCGTGCGGGCGCTGTCCTTCGAGCCTCCGCCCACCATCAACCAGATTCCGTTTACCCAAGGACCGATGCCGCCAGAGGCCGTGCTTGGTGTCGGGCAAACGCAGATCATGGTTGCGTTGGGCGATCACAACGCCGGCGACGCGCTGGTCACCCAAAAGAAGAAGGGGACGAGCCCCATCACGCTCATCGCCATGCTCATCATGGTGCCGGCGGCGCTGTGGCTCTTCCTCAGCGACGACGAGGTTCACCCGGGGCGCAACATCCCCAAAGACGCGCCGGAGCTGTGGGCCGATACGCCTGCGGGGCCCTGCCCCGAGAAAGGACCCCAGGCCTTGGCCTGGGCCCGCGAGCGCGTCATGCTCGCCGACGCCAAACGTGAGCGACGGCCGTTCCATGTGCAAGACGGCATTCAGAGCGTTCCCCTGTACGAGCTGTCGGCCGCTTGTTTTCGCGTGGGTGGCGACGCACCAGCCGCGCAGATGGCCGACGAGAACGCCAAGTACCTGCGCCTCGACATCAACAACGATTACCGCACGCAGCGGGTACGCCTCGAGCACAGCCTCAGCATCGAAGACTGGCCGGCGGCGCTCAAGAACGTGAAACTCCTGATGCAGTACACCGACGGCAAACAAGGCGAGTATGTGCTTTGGCTTGCCGGGGCCGAGCGACGCCTCCGGGCGCGCATCAGCCAACAGCAAACCCAACAAGGGCAAGCGCCCGCAGCTGGCGGCGGCAAATGAAAGGCCTTCGCGCAGCTTTGGCGGTGGGGTTCTCCGTCGCCGCGCTGGGCTGCGCCAGCACACCTGGCGAGCGCATGATGGCCGACGTGAAGAGCTTTCAGGCGGACCAGAAGCCCGAGTTGCTCTTCGAGCGAGGCAAGGCCTTTGCTGCGGTGGGCGACATGACCCGCGCCGAGGAGTACCTGGCAGCAGCCATGGACGCCGGTTACGACCCGCGCAAGGTGATGCCCCTGTTGCTCGATGCGTGCACCCGCGACAATCGGTATCGCGTGGCCATCCAGTACGCCCAGAACTACCTGCGAAGGTACCCTGGGGATATGAATACCTGGTTCGTCGTGGGCACGTTGCACGCGGCCATGGGAGAGGCCGCGCCCGCCGAGGAGGCGCTGCTGCGTGTACAAAAGGTACGGCCCGAAGACCCCAACGTTCAGTTCGCGTTGGGCGTGCTCTACCGAGACTTGCGTGCGGATCCCGTGCGCGCCGACGCGCACTTTCGCGCGTACTTGCGCCTGGCCCCCAATGGCGAGCACGTTGGTGAGGCCCGTGCGAACCTGCTGAAGCAAGTGCAACCCGAAGGCGCCATGACACCAAGCAGCGGCCCCGGTCCCGTCAACACCACACCTGCCGCTACGGTTTCCGTCTCTCCCCCGTTCGTTACCCCGGCCCCTGCGCCCCTGTCTTCCCAGCCGAGGTCCCCGTGATCCCCCGCGAAGTCTTCGAAGAGACGCTGCTCCAGTTCTTTGCGCCCATTCGTCCGTATCTGGACGATCCGGCGGTTAGCGACATCATGATCAACGGGCCGAACCAGATCTTCGTCGAGAAGAAGGGGCAACTGCACCTCACCGACGCCAAGTTCGAGACCCGCGAGGCGCTCACCGCGGCGCTGCGCAACGCGGCGCAGTTCGTTGGCAAACACATCGACGAGCAACGGCCCATCCTCGAGGGGCGTTTGCCCGACGGTAGCCGCATCGAGGCGGTATTGCCTCCGGCCGCGCCCGACGGGCCCTGTGTCTCCATCCGTCGGTTCTTTCGCGAGACGCTCACGGTGCAGCGGCTCGTGGGCTTTGGCTCCCTTACCGAAGACGCCGCCGTGGCCCTGCATGCGCTCGTGGCCGCCAAGCTCAACGTGCTCATTGCCGGCGGCACGGGCAGCGGCAAGACCAGCATGCTCAATGCGCTTTCGTCGTTCATTCCCGACGGGGAGCGCGTGGTGGTCATCGAAGACTCTCGCGAGCTGCAGCTCCAGCGCGTACACGTCTGCCAGCTCGAGGCGCGGCCACCGGATGTCAAAGGGCGCGGCGAGGTCACCATCCGAGAACTCTTCCGCGCCACGCTTCGTATGCGTCCGGACCGCATCGTGGTGGGCGAAATTCGTGGTGGCGAGGCCTTGGATCTCATTCAGGCCATGACCAGCGGTCACGGCGGGTGTTTGGCCACGCTCCACGCAACCTACCCGCGAGACACGGTCTCCCGTCTCGAGACGATGGCCATGATGAGCGATGTGGAGATGCCGCTGCATGCGCTACGCGTGCAGCTCGCTTCCGCCGTCAACATCATCGTTCAGGTGTCACGCCTGCAAGATGGGTCGCGCAAGGTGACACACATCACCGAGGTGCTGGGCTTCGATGCAGCGAAGCAACAATACCAGATGCAGCACCTGTTCCAGCGCAAGTACACGGGCTTTGGAGCCGACGGGGCCATACAGAGTGTTCTGGTTCCGTCCGGGCGCTTGCCGCGCTGCTTGCCCCAGCTCCACGAACATGGCGTCGATTTGCCCGAGGCCGTCTATCGCGCCGCCGATCAGGGCCCCGTCGAAGACGAGGACGAGGGCGGCGGGCACGGTCACGGATAGGCGTTTTTCCCGCGCCTCGTGTAACATATAGGTCCTTCGTCGGACGCCCGCGTCCGCGACCCCCATGGCCGCCACCACGCACGTCATCGAGATCGAAACCGGCATCGGAGAGCCGGCTTTTATTCCGCTGGTGCGGGGCAAAGAGCTTGCGCCCATCAGCATCGGGCGAAAGGGCATGTGGACGGTGGACTCGGCCAGAGTCCTCGAGGTCCACGCGTTCGTATACTTCGATGGCGAGCAGCTCTTCATGCAGAGCGCCGACGAAACAACGCCCATCAAGGCCGATGGGCGCCCGCTCCCCAAGACCTGGACACCGGTCACAGCGCCTTGTCGCTTGGAGCTGGGCTCGGCGTCGTTGGTGTTCCGTTCGTTGCTGGAAGGGGCCGAGGCGCCGCCTCCATTGCCCCCTGCGCCGGCCGCAGACGACGTTCCGCGACCCAAGCCCGCGCGGCGTTCGCTGGCGCCGACGCCCACGGTGACCCCCACGGTGGCCACGCAGGTACCACCGGAGCACGACTACGACGACGGCGGGGACACGCCGGCGGTGTCTGCGCGCCCCTTTGCACCAGGTGCCTTCGCCTCGCACGCTCCCGACGACGAATCCACGCGCCTGAACCCTATGGTTGCCCCATCGTCGTCGCGGCCGGGCGACATGACGCCCACGCGCATCCCCATTCCTGGCGCTGGGGACCCGATGAGCCGCAGCACTGCGCGTATGGGGGGCAGCAACGCGCCCGTGGGCTTCAACACCATGTCCCGGGGACTCCTCACCGGGTCTATGCAGCGGCCAGCCAGTTTCCCCGAGCCCGCGCCCGTGCCGCCCCAGTCTCTGATGTACGGGGAGCCGCCGCCCATGGCACCGGGGTTTGGCGCCCCCATGCCGTTCCAACCCGCGCCCCACGACATGATGGGCCCGCCGCAGGGCTATGCACATGACCCA
Organism: Polyangiaceae bacterium; assembly: GCA_044358965.1. Taxonomy (GTDB): domain Bacteria; phylum Myxococcota_A; class Polyangia; order Polyangiales; family Polyangiaceae; genus SXNL01. Next base: position 29,005 of record JBIKNA010000007.1, on the reverse strand, counting down.
AGCTTTGGGCATGACCCGAACTTTGGTGGCGGCATGGCGCCAACTTCGCCAGGGCTCGGTGGGCCCATGGTTCGGAGCCCGGGGCAGCAAAGCCAAGTGCACACCGTTCGCGAGAACGGCGCTTCGGACGGCAGCCCATTGGCCAAGGCCATGGCCACCTTCGAGCAAGCCTCGATCCCCAAGAAGATCCTGGTCATCCTGTCGCCCCTGCTGCTGCTCGCGGTCTACGTTCTGTTCTTCATGGACGATGCTCCGCGCCCATCGCGGCCAGGGCCACAGGCAAGCACCAAGGCCCCAGTGCCTTCGGCGCCCACCGCAGCGCCCACTGCCGCACCAACCGTTGCGTCCACCGTGGTCGTGGCCCAGCCCACGGGCTCCGCGCCCCTGACCCAGCCCACGGCTCATCCGCAACCCGCACCCACGGGTCACAACACTGCCGCGGCCAAGACCCTCGAACGCCAAGCCGTGGACGCGTTGGGTATGGGCGAACTTGCCCGCGCTGCTGCCATGTATTCGCAGCTCGCCAAAGAGCACCCCGAGAACCCGGCCTACGGCGAAGCCGCCCGCATCCTCACTCCGCGCCGGTAGCGTGCACCGGCCGTTGCTGCGCACGCGCGTGCCCGCCCGACCGGCCCGAAGCAACAAGCGTTGCGGGTGATGGAGGGGGCCACACCGCTCCATTGGGGGCGCGACACCTCTCGGGCAAGGCGGGATCCAATGCGAGCTGCACGTACGTGCCCGCAAATGTAGGCATGCTCAGAAGTTGCGACTTCAGAGCGCCTGCGGTTGAATTTTCCGTCCGCGGGCGGGCGGGGTCCTGGTCCATCCGGGGGGTGATCCATGATCCATCGCCCATGTAGAGTACATGTAGGACACGAGTATTGTTATGCATTTGGCCATTGGCAGTGATGGCCTCGACTGTGCAACGATGGATCACGCAACCATGCAACGCTCGGGAACGCTCATCCTCGTGCTGTGTCTCACGTCGACCGTCGCTGGCGCCTTGATGGCGTGTGGCGATGACGTTGCTCCCGGAGGTCGTTCGCGCACCGGAGCATCATCGAGCGGCAACACCGAAGACCCTGATTCCAGCGCCCTGTCCGACGGCGGCGCCGACGCGCCGGTGACCAAACAAGAGGTGCGCGTGGCGCGGGCCGAGGCCGAGTTCCGGAAGGTCGAGCCAGAGTTCGTGAAGACCTGCGGCGGGGCATCGGGCGTCTGCCACGTCAACGGCACCTACGCGGGCAATCCGCAGAAGTTCCTCGCGGCTCCCGACGCTTACAAGTCCATCAAGGCGTCGCCGGGCATCCTGGTCAAGGACCCGTACCAGAGCACCATCATCACCAAGGGCCAGCACGCCGGCCCCGCGCTCTATGGCAACCCCCTCGAAAAGCAGCTTATCGATTGGCTCATCCTCGAGTCCCTCGTGCTCGCCGGCGAAGACCTGCCCACCACGGATCCGGTCTCCATCGTCATGGGCGCCAACGAGATCGACCTGTCCAAGGCGGCCACGGGCATCACCGGCGTGAAGCTCAAGTTCGATGCATCCAAGATCGGCTCGATCTTGTCGCTCACCAAGGTGCGCATCAACGCTCCGGCCGGCCAAGCGGTGCACATCCAGGGCCCCAAGTTCTACCGGGTGCCCGCCAACAAAAACCCGAAAGACGATGACATCGTCGATCCGGCGGACAGCTTTTCGAACGCCGACCAGACCATCAACGGTGGGGCAGACCAAACGCTGAACCCCGGCACCGTGGTGTTCTCGGGTTGGCAGTGGGCCGACGCCGACAAGCTCCGCATCGCGTTCTTCAAGCTCGAGAAGGGCGTTCTGCAAGAGGCCGGGGTACCGGGGACGTGCAAAGACCCGGCAAAGTTCAACACCGACCTCGCGGGTCTTTTCCGCGGCGGGCTCAGCCTCAACTGCACCAACGGCAACTGCCACGGTACCAATACGCAGGGTGGCGGCTTCGACCTCCGCGGCATTCTGGGGACACCGCCCGCTGATTTGGCCACGGGCTGCCTCAACGTGCAGCAGCGCATCAACAAGACGAACGTCGATGACAGCCTCATCATGAGGAAGATCTCCGGTGGGCTCGCCCACTCGGGCAACACGGTCAACGCCGCCGGGCAAACGCAGCTCAGGAACGCGCTGCAGGCGGCCATCACGGGCAACGCGATCTTCAACTGACGCTGGCCCAGTGATTGCTTCAATTTTCCAACGGAACGGGAACACCATGAGTTCTAGCTCGGCACAGAAAGGCAGGCGGACAATGCGAGGTGGCATTTTGCTCAAGACAGCGCTCGGCATGGCAGCGCTGCTCGCGCTCGCGGCTTGTGGCGGCAGCGACGAGGGGGGTGGCAGCCTCAACCAAGGTGGCCAAGACCCGAATGCGCCGGTGAACACCGACCCGGGCACCACGAGCGGCGGAAGCTCGACCCCCGTCAAAACACCGGCCCAAGAGCAAGAAGAGGAGGTCAAAAAGATCCTCGACGCGCGCAAGGTCGACTACGGCGAGGCCCTTCGTACGGCCAGCCTCAAGCTCGTCAGCGAGCTGCCCACGTTCGACCAGATCCAGCGTCTCGCGACGGCCAGCAACGAGGCCGCGCAGAAGCAGGTCTACGAGCAAGAAATCGACAAGATGATGGCAGACCCGCGCTTTGAGGTCCGCATGATCCAGTGGTGGCGCGACACCCTAGCGACGGGGGGGCCGTCCCCCAGGGCGGGCTTCCCGAGCTACGACACGGCTGCCACCTTCGCGGCGCAAGTCGTCCTCGAAGACCGCTCGTACATGGAACTCTTCACGGCCTCGAAAGGCACCTGCCCCACCTACAGGGCCGGCGCCACCGCAACGGAGAAGGGCGTGTTCACCCCTGCAGACTGCACCACCGGCGCGAACGCGGCCCCCACGGCCGGTTTGCTCACGGACCCGGGCCTCTTGTCGCAGTACTACGCCAACATGGCCTTTCGCCGCGTGCGCATCGTCCAGGAGCGTTTCGCGTGCTCCAAGTTCCCGGCGGAGTTCGCCTCGAATCCCACCCCCATGGGTGCCGGCACGTACACCAATCCGTGGCCCTTCGACAAGCTGCCGGACAGCAAAGAAACGGACGCGGCGAAGAAGGGCGCGGTGAACTTCCAAGACACGAGCGCCGTCATCTGCGCCAACTGCCACAACACCATGAACCGCATGGCGCCCCTGTTCGCCAACTACGACGACAAGGGCGTCTACAACGCTACGACTATCCAGGTGCAGACGCCCGTCCCCGGTACACCGGCCACACGGCGAGTCGACTGGCTCAAGGACGGCGAGCCCCTGGCTTGGCGTAACGGCAAAACGGTCACCGACATCGTGTCCCTCGGCAAGGCCATGGTCGATGACACCGACGTGCAACGCTGCGCTGTCACGCGCGTGTTCAACTTCGCCATGTCCAAGGGCGACGTCGTCAACGACCTCGCCACGTTGCCGCAGGTGGTCACGGACCCGTACCTGAAGTCTTTCAAAGACGGCGGCTTCAAGCTGAAGCCCATCATCGCCCAAGTCTTCAAGTCCGAAGACTTCATCAAATTCTAAGGGAAAGGAGACACCAGAACCATGAACACTCGTTCGATCCTGACCCTGTCCGCTGCCATCACCTGCCTCGCCCTCGCGGCCTGTGATTCGTCTGGCGACCGGGACGGCCTCACCAACGGCGAAACCAGTTCCCCCATTGCCCAAGACCCCACGGATATGGGCGGTGGCGACCACCAGCACAACCAAAGCCCCAACGCTTCGGACCCAGCGGCAGCGCAGCAGCCCACCGATGCCCAAGAAAAGCGTGCCGAGCAGGCCGTGGTGGGCACGCCAGAGGTTGGCGCCCGGCTGCACTCCTGCGGCAAGATCTCCTACGCGTCGCTGGGCACGTTCCTGACGTCGCGCGGCGTCAACATGCGGAACAACGCCGCGAACTCTGCCGGAGCTCTCTACACCTCTGGTGGCGCCGCACTTGGTGTCCCCAACTACTCTGGCCGCGTCCCCGAGGCACCGTTCTACTCCACCTCCGGCATGGCCAAGCAGATGGACATCTTCGCCATCGCCGCCGGAGAGATCATCGCCCCGACCTGGACGGCGCCGGCGTGCCCCAACGTCAAGCTGTTCAACGGCGACGACTTCACCAAAGAAGGCATCAGCTGCCTCATCGGAAAGCCTGCCAAAGACGAGCACGTGGCCTTGGCCAACCAAGCCGTCAAGCAGGCGCAAACTCCCGCTGCGGGAAAACAGATCGCGGTCTCCGCGCTGCTCGCAGCCTCCCACACGTGTGAATAAGAAAGAAGGAACGAACCATGGCCGTCGACCCGAGACTCAAGGCGCTTTCAGGCACCAGCCGTCGTGACTTCTTCCGTTGGGTGACCGCGGCATCTGTTGCCGTTGGCCTCGACCGCGCAGGGCTGCTCAACTTCTTGAACGACAACGGCGGTACGGCCATGGCCGACACGCTTGCGGCGTCCAAGGTCATGCGCTCCTTCTGGCTGCGCGCCGGCACTGGCGGCTTTGCCAACTTCCAGCTGCTTTGGCCGCACGTCGAGGTTGCCAAAGCGGGCAACGCGGCCTTCGCGTTCCCCTGGGCTGCGAACCAAGTAGCCGACGCCGCCACCGATCGTCCGTCGGTCACGCACCCGGGCTCGCCGTTCGCCGGCATGCCCAAGTCCAAGCAAGTGACCGCCATGATGTGGTCGCAGAACCAGACGCACACCAACGTGCCGACGGGCGATGCTGCCGCGGGCATCAGCACCATCGCGGCCATGGCGGCCATCCAGCAGGCCGAGCCAACGCTTCTGCCGGTCATCGCCGTCACGCCATTCAACTTCGGCACGGCGCCGGGCGCTCCGGCCGCCGCCACGGTGGCCGATCCCGACGGCCTCATCGACTTGTTCAACAGTGCGGCTTCCCGGGCGCTCTTGCAGAGCCCAGAGAACGCAGCCCTCCACGAGGCCTACTACAAGGCATTCCTTGGCCTCAACGCCGCTGCGGGGCGCACCTCGCTGCTCAAGAGCTACGGCACCGGCAAGGTGGCCGCGAACCTGCTCGGACAAAACTTGGCTGCCAAGCTGCGTCCCACCGCCGCAGACCTCACTGCGCTCGGCGTGACCGCCCAGACGCCGGGCACCATTTCCGCCATCGCCAAGACCTTCATCATCGGCCTCAAAGCCATGCAGTTGGGTCTCACATCGATGGTCTACCAGTCCGTCTTCCGCGACGACCCGCACGGCCTCTTTGCGGGAGGCGACACCGCGCCGCAGAACAAGGCCATGCAGACCAAGGCTGCCTTCGACGGCATGATGAAGCTCGCGGCCTCGATGCCCTCTCCCACGGGCAACAAGACTTTGGGCGACGAGATCATGTTCGTCGTCGACGGCGACACCCCCAAGCAGCCCACTATCCGCGCCGGCTGGCCCGACGGCACTCCGGGCAACTCTAACTGGATCTACGTGATGTCCAACGGCTACCTCAAGACCGGCTGGTTCGGCGGCGTGAAAGCCAACGCCACCGCCGTCGGCTGGGACCCGCAAACGGGTGCCGACGTCCCGGGCAAGACGTCCGCTGCCTGCACCCAGGACGCCGCCGCCGCGGTCCTGTACGCCGTCGCCAAAGGCGACTCCCGCCGCGTCCAAGACTTCGCCCGCTTCAACCTGAGCGACAAGATCGTCAACCCCATCCAGCTCTAGAGCCCCGCTCTTTTGCTCCCGCGAGCCGACCGGGCCCCACCCCCGTCGGCTCGCCCCATTTTGTCCCCGCCCGCCTCTCCCCTCGCGCGCGGCGCAGCCACAGCCCCGAGTGTCACCGAGCTCGCCGTCGCGCATCCGCCACTCCCCCTCGCGCGCGGCGGAGCCGCAGCCCGCCTCAACCTCTCCCACGCCCGTCGCGCACGAAGGCGCGGAGCAGTTTGCGTCGCGAGCGAGCCCCGGCGTCGTCGGGCACGGAGGCGCGCTGTCCGGTCGCCGCACACGCCCGGCGGCGCCCGGGCGAAGCTATGGGCGCAAAATGCCCGCGCCTAAGGTTGGTTGTTGGCTTCGGTGCAGAACCCAATGTCTTCGGCGGGCAGGGTGGTCTCGGCCTTGGGATCTGCCCGCAACCACGCCCGGAGGCATCGGTAGCTCTTGTCGTCTTCGGACATGACCGCGCCGCCCTTGTGTCGCTCGAGGTTGAGCGCCTTGCGGATCACGAGCAAGCGATTCATCTCCGTGACATCGGCCTCGAGCACCCGGCTGAACTCTTCGGGGTCGAGGGACACGAACGCATCGAAGTTGGCGCGTGTTTCGGCGGGGCTCGTGGCCTGTTGGCCCGTGAGCAGACCAGCGTCCACATTGTAGAGCCGGAAGCCACTGAAGCCGTACAGCCGATATGCACGGCCCGGCTGGCCGTGGCAGTCGAGGGTGCCACAGCGCTTCTGCAGCCACGAATCGACGTGACGTTGGTAAATCGGGTAGTTGGGCAACGTGATCTCGGTGGTGCGACCGGCGTCGGGCTTGCTGGCGCAAGATAGCCCCGTGCACGCGTAGATGGCCCCCAGCAAGACGGGCACCCCAAGCACTTTGCGCGACATCGCAGCGGGCTTCATCGACCGTCCTCGGGGCAAACGATGGGGCCGTCGGGCTCGCCGTCGGGGGGGCACGGGTCTTTCGAGGTAAACGCTGCGGGGATCTGGTCTTCGGTGTCGAAGAGGCGGACCAATCCCGGGGAGTCGATGTCGAAGAGCTGGCGCTTGTTTCCGATGTTGAAGGGGGGCTTGTGGCAATACGCACAAGAGCCTTCGCGACCAATGCGGCTGTTCATGGTGCGCTGTTGGTCGACGCCTCCGCTGACCTTCTGGATGGACGTGAGCAGAGGGAACGTGAGCCGCGGAAAGTCTTCCGGGCGCACAATGAAGTTGCCCTTGCAGTTGGTCACGAAACACTTGGTGGCGCCGTTGGCGTCTTTGATGCGCACCAGTGCTTTGTCGGCGCCTTGACCGGACTTCTCTTTGGCGTCGTCGGCGCCCAGGTACACCGTTCCGGCGATGGCAAGACGTGTATCGGCGGGGCCCTGGCCGCCGTGGCACGTGAGGCAAGGTTGCCCCGCGCGGTGATACTTGCCCTGGGGGATGGCCGGGTCTTCGTCGCCGAGGGCCTTGACCGCGGCGTCGTGTACCGGGTCGATGGTGCACGACGAGCCGAGCACCACGGCCGTGCCCATGACCGCCAAGAAAGAAACCTTGGTCAGGAGCTGCGAGACGTTGCGCATTCTAGAACTCCACGTCGAAGGCGACGGTGCCGTACACGCCCGTGCGGGTGGTGACGAACAGCGAGTTGAAGAACCGGGAGTACATGACGTCGCCCACGATGGTGATGCCGTATTGAACCTCGCCCTCGGGGGCGCCCAAACCGATGCGTGTGCCGCCGCCCGCGGTGACCGTGACCATGGGGGCGAGCTCGCGGTCGCCGGTGCGGAACAGGGGCACCAAGATGCCTTGCTGGTCACGTACTGCCGAGTAGGCGAGCTGATAGAAGCTTGAGGCCGCGCTCTGCAAATTCAAGCGCAGGTGCGGCCAAACCCGCAGGTGTTTCGACAAATCCACCATGTACCGGCTGTCGGTGGTGGAGGCCTTGGTGCCCCAGGTGTCGTAATACAATCGTTCGTCGATACGGAACGTTCCGTTGCCCAGGCGCTTGTTGTAGCGCGCTCCCACGGCGTAACGGTCGCGCTCGTTGGGCAACTGCTCCGTGGGACGCACCGGCAGACGCGTGCGGTTGACCAGGTCGACGGTGGCACCCACGGGCACGAAGGGCGCCACGTTGTCTGGATCGAACATGGGAACGTAACGGTACGGCTTGGACTGGTCTCCGCGCTCGAACTGCAAGCTCATGCCCACCAAGATGATGGATGTGGGCGAGAGCACGAAGGTGACACCCAGGTCGAATTCGTGGGTCTTGAAGATGCCCTTGTACGGCGTGACGTCGTGCAGCGGGTTGCTGGGCCCGCGACCGATGGTGTCGTAGCTGAACGAATAGGCGATGCGCGGCGTGATGAGCTTGTCGTTGAGCTCGGCGGTGCCGGCGATGCCTGCGGAAAGCGACAGGTAGTCGGGCTCGCGGGACACGTTGGTGGTGCCCTGCACGCCGTACAAGCCCGGCTTGTACCCACCGGCCAAGCCACCGGCGTGTCGGGACTCGTAGAACGGCGGCGAGGCCGTGGAGATGATGTCCGGCGAGGCGGCACTCACCACGTCGAGGATGTAGTGGCCGCCGGCATTCCAGCCCGACGTCGGCGACGTGACCGAGAAGTTGATGCCGGGGGAGAAGACGTTGACGTAGTTCGTGTCGGTGTAGGCGCTGGTGTCGAGCCCAAGGCGAAACACCAGGTTCTTTTGTTTCTCGCCGATGCACTTGGCGACTTCTTCGTCGGTTTTGGCCGTGAGCAGACAGTCGATCTGGCCCTTGGTGAGCTTGCCGCCGCCACCGCGGGCCACGGCGGTTTGGAGCTTGATTTTGACGGTGGCAAGCTCGCGTTCTTTGACTTCGATCTCTTCTTCGAACGTTCCGCCGGCGCCCTCGGCCTTTACGGTGTGCTTGCCCGGGTCGATCGAGAACTTCTTGCTGAGGCTCTCGACGGGGACCGGACGGTCATCGAACGTGACCTGGAGGTCTTCGGTATTGGATGGCGGTACGAAGGTGACGTGGGGGATGCGCTCGAGCAGCTCGCGAACGCGCTGCGTGGCGACCTTGGTGAGCTGAACGTCCTTGCGTTCGAGACCGGTCTTGAGCGCGGCCTGCGCGTCGCGCAGCGCGTCGACCAGCTTGCCGGAGCGCGATTCGCAGGACGCAAGGTGCAAGCGTGTGCGGGGCTGCTCTTCGAGCTTGAGCGAGGCGCGATCTTTCTCGATGCACTCGTCGAGCTTGCCCGCTTGGTCGGCCTGCAGGGCCTCCATGGCGAGCTTGACCCATGCCGGAGCCAGCTTGCTTGGTGGTTCGTCGCCCGATGGTTCCTCGGGCTTTTCTGCCGGCTTTTCGGCGGCGGCGGCGGTGGTGCCCGCGCTGAGTGTTGGCTTGGCGCTCAGGGGAACGGGCTGTTTGGGCGGGTCCTCGGCGGGGGGCGGGGGAGGCGGCGCCGCCTTGGCCTTCATCTCCTCCCACTGGGATTTGATGTTCGGTGTCAGGCCTGCCGAGGGCAGCTTGGCATTGGGGTCCAGCGACAGCGCGTTGGCGAACGCGGCCTTGGCCTCGTCGGCCTGCCCGAGCTGCGAGGAGACCATGCCGAGCGCGACGTGAATCTGCGCCCGCGCGGGGCCGCCGCACTTTTTTGCGGCGCAGGTGGACAGCGCGTCGGAGAGCTTCTTGCGCGCAGGCCCCAGGTTGCCCGGGTAGTCCTCGGACATGACCGTCTGCACGGTGAGCGCTGCAGCCTCGTCGGGCCCCGCGAAGGCCGGACGCGCCAGGCCAAGCGTGGCCACGGCAACGCATGCGCCGAGGATGAGCCGCGCAGCGACACGACGAGGCCGTCGGGACGCCGGATGTCCAGCCGACGTTGCGACAGCGCGCGCTGGGACACGGGGCTTCACCCAGGTATTCCTACACGATTTCAGGGGGAACCGATACGCATCTGTGGCGCGGGAAGGGCACTACGCAAAACCAAGCAGCGCTCAGTTGCAGCCGCAACCGCCCCCGCCTCCACCCAAGCCCCCGGCCGCACCTTCGGACACGGCCCGGACGTGATCGTCGATGCCGACGGCCACATCGTCGAGGGTCATGGTGGGGTGCGCGAGCATGCCGCGCTCGTAGGGCGCGACCTTGACGCAGCCACCAAGGACAACGGCCACTGCCAGCAACCCGGCAGAGGCGCCCAGCTTGCGAATGACGCTCTTGGAACCATCACCCGTGGACATCGTGCGACCTCCGAACCCTAAGTTTACCGCGGGGCCGGCGGCCGTGCCACGGCAATCGGGGCCGATCGTCGCGCAGACCTCGAGCGCAACCGCCGGCCTTGCGTCTTTTGCTAAGGCCAAGCATGCTTTGCCCATGCGGCTGCGGCATGTTGCGGGGGGTCTTTCCGTCCAGGTGGCGCTGGGTCTTGCTGCGTTTCACTGCAGTGGCCCCGAAGCGCCTCGGCTCGGTGGCCCCAACGCCCTCGAAGGCAAAGACCACCCTCGCCCATCGTCGTCCGAAGAGGTTGGGGACGGGCTTTGCGGCGGAGGTAAGGGGGCCATCGACGGAGGCCCCTGCGCCGTCAGTTTCAAGACCGACATCGTGCCGCTGCTCACGGGGGCCAGCTGGGCCTGCGCCACCAGCAGTTGCCACGCCGGCACCGCAGCGCCCAAGATGACCCCAGGTGACGACAAGCAGATCTGGGACAGCCTTCGCCGGGAGTCCACCGGCGGAAAGCCCTACATCAACCCATGCAGCATCGATCCTGGGGCATCATCGTTCGAGTGCAATTTGCAGGCAATGGGCGCATGCGGAACCAAGATGCCATTTGCGCCGGGCACACAGCCCACCGAGGCCGAACTCAAAAAGGTTCGTGATTGGCTCACCTGCGGCTCGCCCTTCAACTGAAGGTGCGCCGTTGCCGTTGGTGAGCGGGCGGTGCACCCTACAGCGCCGCGGCGAAGGGGCTGAGCTTGATCATCAGGTACAGGCACACGCCGCCCAGGAGCGCCAGCAGCGGCGCTAGCCCCTTTCGCTCCTGCCATTGCTGGAAGCCCAGCCAAAAGAACGCGAGGGCGCTCCCGGCGGGTACAAGCGGCAGCACGTACGGCACCAAGAACACGACCTCCGCGGGTTGCGGCACCTCCGAGGGCGTGGTGGTTGCGAAGGTGGCGATGATCATGAGCATGGAGACGAGCACGCTGCCTACGGCGCTGATGCGGAAGCCCCACGACCGTATGGACGCAAAGCCGAAGTAGCCGAAGGCGATGGCGGCCGCCAACGCGCCCAACGACACGAGGCCCGGCGCGAAGGGGGTGGTGCCGTTGACCGCCGCGGGCCACGCCTGCTCGAGGCTCAGGCCCCGTCCGCGGTGAACGAAACGAAGCAATGGCGCTGCACCCAACACGAAGCTCAGCACGAGCACGAGCACCCGAACGGCCTTGGCGCCGGCGGTCTCTTCGGGGGCCGTATACGTGCGCGCGCTGCCAGGCCCACTAGGCCGCGTGGGTGCCTGGAATTGCGCCGCACGGGATGCGCGATCGGCATCGAGCTGCAGTCGGGGCGATGAACCCGGCGTGGGGCTCATGCGCCCGGGCGTGGGGCTCATGCGGCCCGACGTTGGGGCCGGCATCATGGGGCTGCTTGCCGGGCCCCCCCCGCCGCGCTCCAGCGCCATGTCGAAATCGTCGTCGTCGAACGTGGGCATGGCGATGCCGTGTGCCGGCCCCGAAGGACCAACCGCGGGCGCTTTCGCCATCGGGGCCGTGTGCGCTGCAGGTGCCTGCACCTGGGCGCGAGCTGCCATGGCGGCGGGCGCTTGCGCCGCGGTGGCCATTTGCGTCGACGGTCGCGCTGCGGGCATTTGCGCCGAGCTCACTCGCCGCGATGGCACGCCCAGATCGGGGATCGTGTGCTCCGCAGCGCCCGTGCCCGCCACCGTGTTGGGAACGGGGCTTACCGCTGCCGGCATCTGTGCCTTGCTTGCGCGGGCGCGCGGCAACCCAAGCTCGGGAACCGCCGCCGACACCGGGGGCGCAAACTCGGGACCGCCGGGCTGATCGAAGGTGGCGCTGTGCGGCGCCGAGAACGTGCCCGGCACTCGAAAGACCTGCGAGGGACGCTCGACCTCTTCCGAGGGGCGCTGCGCCATCACGTTGTCGAGCGCTCCCAAGAGCGCGGTGCCCGTCGCGAAACGAGCTTTGGGCGACTTCTGCAAACACTGCGCGATGATCGCCGCCAGGTCTGATGGAATGTTGGGCACCAGCGATTCGATGGGGGGAGCGTCGCGCTCGGCGATCTCGATGGCCAATGCGGGGAAGGTGGGGCCATCGAAAGGCAGACGTCCGGCCAAGAGCTCGTAGAGCATCACCGCGAAGGACCAGACATCGCTCGCTGGTCCGACCTCTTCCGGCGCCTTGATTTGCTCCGGGGACATGTAGGCCGGCGTTCCGGTGATGGTGCCGGTCACTGTCTTGTCGCCCTGTTTGACGACGGAGATGCCAAAGTCCACCAGCTTTGGGATGCACTGCCCGTGCTCGATGGCCAAGAGCACGTTGGCGGGCTTGAGATCGCGGTGCACGACGCCTTGCTCGTGCGCCAAGGCCAGGGCGCTTGCGATGGGGCGCAGCACCACAAGGGCCTCCATGGGCGACAGTTGGCCCCCTTTGCTTTCTACGAAGGCCTCGAGGTCTTGGCCGCGCAAATAGTCTTGAACGATGTAGGGCACGCCCTGCGCGTCTTTGTCGACATCGAGCACGTCGACGACGTTGGGGTGCCGCACCTTGGCCGCGGTGTTGGCCTCGCGCATGAATCGTCGGAGCGCATTCGGGTCGCCGGCGTGTTGCGGCAGAAGGAACTTGATGGCCACGACGCGGTCGATGGCGATGTTCCGCGCGCGGTACACCTCTCCCATACCGCCGGAGCCGATGCGCTGCTCCAGCAGGTACTTCCCCGAAATTGTCTCGCCTTCTCGGCTCCCCGCCACGGCCGGTATCATACGGGAAAATCCCGAGGAGCGCGCGCGTATCGCGAGGGGCTATTTCAGGCGCATCCCCGGCGGCGCATGGCCCGCAACCGTTGCGAGCTCTAGAGCATCGGAGGGGCCCGTGGCGAGCAACATGCCGTGTGACACCATGCCCTTGCCGAAGTCACGAGGTTGAAGGTTGGCGACAACGACAACTTTGCGTCCCACCAGCGTGTCGGGCGTAAAGCTGAGCGCGAGTCCGGCGATGATGTTACGCGGTGAAGGCTCGCCGACATCGACGGTGAGGCGCAGGAGCTTGTCTTTCTTGGGCACACGCTCGGCCGTGAGCACAACGCCCACGCGAAGGTCGACCTTCGCGAAATCGTCGTAGGCGATGGCCGGGCTGGGGGCGTCGCCCTCGGGGGCGGGGGCGGGGGCGGGGGCCGCGGGGGCCGCAGGGGCCGCAGGGGCCGCAGGGGCGGGGTCTGCGTCCACCTTCGGCATGAGTTTGTCCAAGACTTCTTTCTCGCGATCTTTGTCGAAGACGGGGAACAGGGCGCCGGTGGGCGTGAGGGGCTCGCCTTGGGGGCGGGGGGAGAAGGTCGTGGGGAACAGGGCGGTGCCGGTGGTGGGAGACAACGGGGCCAGGCCGAGCTGCGCGCGCATCTCGGCGCTCTTGGTGGGCATGGCGGGCCAGATCATGATGCTCAGCAGGCGCAGTGCTTCGAGCAGCGCGGCGAGTGTGGTCTCGAGGCGCGCGGTGTCGCCGGCCTTGGCGAGCGCCCAGGGGGCCGCGCGGTCGACGTACTGGTTTGCAGCTGCGCTGATGTCCCAGGTTTGTTCGAGAGCGGTGTGGGGCGCGATGTCGTCCCAGGACTTGGCCGCACTGGCCAGGTTGCCCTCGATACGGGCGACCAGCTCGGCTTCGAGCGGGCCCGGGGTGCTGTAGGCCGGGGTCTTGTTCCCCGTCATCTTGGTGCACAAGCCCAGCGTGCGGTTGAGCAGGTTGCCCAGGTTTTTGCCCAGGTCGGCGTTGTAGCGCTCGATGAGCGCCTTGTGGTCGAAGTCGCCGTCTTGGCCAAAGGAGATGGCGCGCAGCAGTTGGTAGCGCAGCACATCGGGGCCGAGCTCTTGTGCCAGGCGCAGCGGGTCCACCGCGTTGCGCAGGGACTTGGACATCTTTTGGCCATCGACGGTGAGGAACCCGTGCGCAAAGATTTGCGAGGGCAGCTCGTCTTCGGAGTAGCCCGCCGCCAGCAGGAACGCGGGCCAGTACACCGCGTGGAACCGCAAGATGTCTTTGCCCACCAGGTGCACCACTTTGGTGTCTTTGCCGGCGCCCGGCCAAAACTTCATGAGGTCGCCACCGGACAACGCACTCATGTAGTTGGAGAGTGCATCGAACCAGACGTACATGACATGAGACGGATCATCGGGCACCGGGATGCCCCAGGAGAAGCTGGTGCGCGACACACTGAGATCCCGCAAGCCACCTTCGACGAAGCTGACCACTTCGTTCTTGCGGGTCTCTGGGGCGATGAAGTCCGGGCGTTTTTTGTAGAGTTCGAGCAGCGGCTTCTCGAAGGCCGACAGCTTGAAGAAGTAGGTGTCTTCTTTGAGCTTCTCGACGGGCTTTTGGTGCAGCGGGCAGATGTTGCCCGGCAGGAGCTCTTTTTCCGTCTTGAACGACTCGCAACCCACGCAATACCAATCTTCGTAGGAGCCCTTCTCCAAGAAGCCCCTCGCCTTGATCTTGCTCCAAAGGCCTTGCACGAACTCGCGATGGCTCTGGTCGGTGGTGCGCAAGAAGTGATTGGCCTCGACGCTGAGCTTTGGCCACGCGTCGCGGAACCGGGCGCTGATGCGATCGACGAAGGCTTTGGGGGCCTCGCCTTGCTCTTGCGCTTGGCGCTCGATCTTGAGGCCGTGCTCGTCGGTGCCCGTGAGCATGTACGTGTCACGGCCTTGCAGCAGGTGGTAGCGCCGGAGCGCGTCGCACACGATGGTGGTGTACGCGGTGCCCAAGTGGGGCACGTCGTTGACGTAGTAGATGGGCGTCGTGAGGTAGGTGCGCTGGGACATGACGTCCCCCATCCACTACTACAGATCGCTTTCGGATGCCTTGGGCGCTCAGCCCAGTTTGGCCCGGGCCGCTGCCATTTTGCTGCTTCCGCGGCGCAACCGCGGTGCGCGCTCGAGGGCGCGCCGTAGTGGCACCACGAACAATCGCTCCATGGCCACGCGTTCGGCGCCAGCCGGCGGATCGCCGGGGGTGGACTGCAAGAGCCGCAAATCTTCCATGACCTGCGGGCGCAGATCCGGGTCTTTGCGGGCGGCGGCCCGGAAGTCACCGCCCATGACCAGCTCGCCCGGCATGGGCGCCACGAAGGTGAACTCGCGCCCCCCCTGAGCCACATAGGTGCCTTGGTAAAGCGTGGTGGTGGCGCCGGCGGTCTCGTGGAACGTGATGGCCCGCCACTCGAGCGGCGCCCGAAGGTCTACGGCATGCACCCCGACGCGCAGTCGGTCCCGCGAGAACTCTACGGCCTCGCCGCGCTGATTTGTAAAGTACACGCGACCCAGCAGGCCTGGCGCCTGTGCGTCACAGGCGGTCAGCAATCGCATGGCGTCGGCCCCGCTGAGATGCTCGGCCTCGCCGGAGGGGCCGATGTCCAGATCGGCAACGGCGACGGCCCGGGCCCCGAGCCAACGAAAGGTGGCCAAGGGCGAGGCCTGGGTGTCTACGCGTACGTAGCGGGTGCGCTCGTGAGTGGTGAAGGCCAGGTACAGCTCTGTCCGCGTACAGTTTCCGAGCAGCGTGATGCCACCGGCTGCGCGCCACTCGAGCAACGCGCTTCGGGCCCCTTGCCGGACGCGGTACAGGCCTGCACCGTCGAGCTCCAGATACACGCGGCTGCGCCGGGGCGGCGCCAAGGTGCTGCGTCGCGCCGCCACAAGCAATGCCGCGGCCAGTGCCAAGCCCACGCGGGCGGCGGGGCCTCCACCGGTCCCGAGCAACGCGTGGAGCCACGCGGCGGCTACCACGGTGAACTGCAGCGCCGCGGTCAGTGCCGGTCCGGCGCCGCCGGTGTCACCGCCATCGAGGGCGAAGCGTTGTTGCCGAGGTCGGGGCATGGGAGATCCGAGCACGCGACGCGCGCCCTTATGGAAGTAGCATCCGGCGCTCGGGCACGCCTGAGGGCGCCCGCTGTTTGCTCGCACCCCGTGCTCCGCGCTCCCACACGCCGAGGCTCCGAAGGCAGCCGGCAAGCGCGCGCCTGTCGACGCTTCACTTGTGCATGGTCGAGACGGTACCCAGCTTGTTCCACGCAACGTAGTCCTGCGTGACGACCAGATCACACGCGTAGGAGACGGCAGCCAATTCGACCTCCTCGCCGCCGCAGAGGGCTCTCTTCTTCAGGATCTGCGCGCCTCGGCGATCGGTCGGCGCGCTTGCGCTATCCGCTGGCGGAGCCTCGATCCAATAGATGTGCGTGTCGTCGACGGCCAATTGCCTGCAGTCGTCGTCCTTGGATGAACGAAACGCGAAGGGGCCGCGTTCGCCGATGATCGTCTCGATGGGAGTGGCTCCGTCGAAGGTGCTGGGGAGGCGGAAGATGCCTTTGCTCGCGTCCATCCAATAGACGTAGCCGTTGTGTTGCAGAAGGTTCTGGGGCTTTGCGTCCGGGGGCAGCGCAAGCTGCCGTGCGCCCAGGTCCGCCGCATTCACCCGGTGCACACTGCTTCGGGCGCTGGAACTTGTGCGCCAGTCCCCTTGAAGCCAGAACACGGACCCGTCTCCTGCTGCGATTTCGTTCGCCCCCTCTGTCGTGCGAACCAAAACGGGTGATGTCCCCGCCTCCGGCAGCGCGACGCCGTCAAAAGAAATGATGTTTTTGCCCCGGCTGAAGTACGCGGTGCCGCTGCTCCGATCGATGCCGAAGAAACCACTGGCGACGTTGTACGCCGGCTGAAACTCATTGGTGACGGTCTGGTCCGCGCCGATGCGAAGCATGCCCGCGGACGTGAGCTGAAAGATATTGTCGTCGTCGTCCAGGCCGATGCCGTAGGTCCCAAATGGACCGCTGGCCAGCACCGCGTCGGGGACAACGGCAAGCGTCAAGTCCGGCGCGCCGCTGGCGTTGTCATCCGGGAGAATGCTCCGGTACGCGCGTGCCGCGCCATTGCCTCCGTCGACGGCGCTCACTGCCCACAGTACGTCCGGGGTTGCCGCAAGGCTAAGTGCTGCCACCGAAAGCTCGCGCCGCTCGCACCGCCCCCGGACGCACAAGTCCCCGTCGCAAGAGTGGTCACAGCGTCCGCAATGGTTCGGATCGGTGAGAATGGAGACTCCAGCGGCACCACCACAGGTGGCCGAGCCGTTCGTGTCTGCCAAGGCCGTCCACTTTGGTTCACCAACGCATGCCGCGGCAGCGTCCGCATCGGGCGGACCTGTTTCGATGAGGCCGGCGTCGCTTTGGCCGGCGTCGCTTTGGCCGGCGTCGCTTTGGCCGGCGTCGCCTTGGCCACCCCCATCCGTCCCCGAGAATGCCCCGCACGCCATAGCGACGGCCGCGGGGCCGACGAGCAGCAACAGAAATATCGGGCGCCCCTTGCTCACGTCCTCATCGTTGAGCGATGCGTTGCTGGGCGCAATGTGTCCGTGGGGCCACCGGCGCTTCGAATGTCGGTCCTTCGCCGCGCCCTCACGCCAATTTTCGGGCACAAGGCACGGACTTGACGTACCCTTTTGGTCTGGCTTTGGCCATCCGGAGGCTTGAACTGTCATGAGGACTTGGTTCGTTTTGGGCAGCGCGTTCACTTTGGCCATGGGCCTCATGGGGGCGTGCGGTGGCACCTCCGACAGCAACCCTGCCGATGCCGGCGCCGCCGATGCCACGCTCGACTCGGTGGCTCCGCCCAGCGATGCCACCACCGACGCGCCCAAAGACGCATCGGTAGACTCGGCCAAGTGCGATCTCAGCGAAGACTTCAGCACCAAGATCCCCGACGCCTCGCTCGACGAGACGGGGACCCGGTCCACGGGCCTGTGCATCGCTTGCCTCAAGCAGCCCACCACCTGCCAAGCCGACATCACCGCCTGCAACGCAGACTGCGACTGCAAAGCGCTCATCGGCGACGTGATTTCTTGCGTAGGCAAGGGTGGCAATCCCTTCCAGTGCGGCGCGGGGCTCATCGCCGCGCCCGCCAAGGCCCGAGAGATTGGCCTGAGCCTGCTCCAGTGCGCCCAAAAGAAGTGCCCCGAGCAGTGCAGCACCGACTTGGTCGACGCGTCGCTCCCCGACACCGGCACCGACTAAGGGCTCGTGTCGAGCTGGTTTCCGCCCAAGTTGAGTAAGCGCCCATCTGGGCTGCCCGGACCAGGTCCCGGAGCGGCCTCCGTGTGGGCGTCCATGTCGCCGCGCAAGCGCTTCTGGATGATGGCCTGGTGGGCCTGGCTCGTCATCCCCGCGGCCATTGGCTACATGCTGCTGACCTCGCAGCTGCGGGACTACCGCCAGGCCACCATTGCGCGGCACGCCAGCCGCATGAGCGCCGAGGCGGGCGCGTCCGATGCCGAGCGCACGCCGCCGCCGGGCCACGAAAACGACGTGCCTGCGCGCGTCAAGATCGGCGCCTACGTCGACCGCATCTCGGAGTTCTCCATCGTCGGCTCCTCGTGGAAGGTCGACTTCTACGTTTGGTTCAACTGGACCGGCGATCTCAACCCGGGCGACACCTTCAAGCTGGTCAACGGAGAGATCCTGACCAAGGCACTGCAGGAAAAGACGGACCACGGTCCCGAACACTATGCGCTCTACCGTGTCACGGCGCAGATCACGAAGAGCTTCGACACATCGAGCTTCCCGCGCGACGAGCACCTGCTCACCATCGCCATCGAAGACCAGAGCCTGCAGTCATACCAGCTCGCTTTTGTCACCGACGAAGCCGCCTCGGACATCAGCTCGCGCGTTGCCGTCGCCGGCTACAAGACCGTGGGCAAGTCTGCCGTGGTCAAGCCGCACGCCTACAAGACATCCCTTGGCAAGCCCGGGCTTCCGCCCAACTACAAGGCCACGTATTCGCAGTTTGTGTTTGGCATCACCATCGCGCGGCCGACCTGGGGCTTCTTTACCAAGATGTTCTTGGCCACCTACATCGCCGTGCTGCTGGCGCTCGCGGGGCTCTTCGTGCGCGGTGCCGGAGAGCGGCTTGGCCTCGCATCTACCGCCTTGTTCGTTGCGGTCATCAACGGCATGGAGATCGCTTCCGTGGTGCCCGAAGATGGCAACGCGACGCTTGCCGATTTGGTCAACGGCGTGTCCTATCTGGTCATCGGCCAGATCATCCTTCAGGCCGTGCTGTACCACCGGTATCTGTGCAACGAGGGCAGCAACCCCAACGAAGCCACGCTCTTCGATCGCACGAGCCTCGTCCTGATCACGGCCATCGCCGTGGTGTTCAACCTGGGCATCGTGCGGGCCCTCACGGGCTAAATCGCCGAGCGTGATCTTCGACCTAGCTCGTCGCGTTAGCGCATGCGGGCGCGGTGCTGCGCGACCCACGGCGAGACCCGTGAGCCCTTCTCGGCGGTGTTGCCCGCGGCCTTGCCGGCGGCGTTCTCGAGGCGATGCGCGGCGAGAGCCGCAGCAACCGCGAAGGTCTCGCGTTCGTGTTCGGGCACTGGGGCGTAGCCCAATAGCTCGTCGGCGTGACGCTCGAGGAAGCCCGTGTCGTAGCGACCGGCGACGAAATCCGGGTGGGCGAACAGCTTCTCGTGGAAAGCCAGATTGGTACGGATGCCGGTGACCACGTACTCGCGGAGCGCGCGACGCATGCGGCGCACGGCATTCTCTCGGGTGTCGGCCCAGACGCTGAGCTTGGAGATGAGTGGATCGTAGAAGCTCGAGATCTCGCAGCCAGCGTAGGCGCCGCCGTCGTCGCGCACGAAGGGCCCCGCGGGCACAGCCAGCCGTTCGATGCGACCGGGAGACGGCAAGAAGCCCGACGCGGGATCTTCGGCGTACACGCGTACCTCGATGGCCGCACCACGCGAATGGAGATCGTCTTGCAGGAACGGGAGCTTGTGTCCCTCGGCCACGCGAACCATGTGGTGCACCAGGTCTAGCCCGGTGACCAGCTCGGTGACGGGGTGCTCCACCTGGAGGCGCGTGTTCATCTCGAGGAAGTAGAAACTGCCGTCCTCGGAGAGCAAGAACTCGAAGGTGCCGGCGGAGTGGTAGCCCACGGCCTTGGCGCCTTGCACGGCGATGGCGCCCATGCGGGCCACCAACTCCCGCGACGCCGCCGGCGAGGGGCTCTCTTCGACCACCTTCTGGTTGCGCCGCTGGATGGAGCAATCGCGCTCGAACACGTGCACCATGTTGCCGTCGCGGTCGCCCAGCACCTGGATCTCGACGTGCCGTGGCTTGATGATGGCCTTTTCGATGTACACCGTGTCGTCGCCGAAAAACTTCTTGGCTTCGCTGCGCGCGCGCTCCCAGGCCGAGTCCATCTCGGACTCGTCGTGCACGAGGCGCATGCCTTTGCCACCGCCGCCCGACGCAGCCTTGAGCATGACGGGGTAGCCGATGCGCTTGGACGCGGCCTTGGCTTCGTCGGTGGTGTCGCACATGGCGCCGGGCACGATGGGCACGCCGGCGGCCTCCATGACCTTGCGCGCGGCGGTTTTGGAGCCCATTTGCCGCATGGCCGAGGCCGGAGGCCCGATGAAGGCGATCTTGGCGCGATCACACGCGTCGACGAACTCTGGGTTCTCGCTCAGGAAGCCGTAGCCCGGATGGATGGCGTCGACGCCGGCCTTCTTGGCGATGTCGATGACCTTGTCGATGCGCAGGTAGCTCTCGCCAGCCGGGGCCGGGCCCACGCGGTAGGCCTCGTCGGCGGTGCGCACGTGCAACGCCTCGCGGTCGGCGTCGGAGAAGATGGCCACGCTGCCGATGTCCATCTCGCGGAGGGTGCGCATCACCCGAATGGCAATCTCGCCGCGGTTCGCGACCATCACTTTTTTGAACGCCTGGGCCATGCGTCTACTCCTACCGCAGTCGGCGCGCCGGGGCCATGGCTCCCGTGCTCCGGACCGGAAGGGACGTTTGGCCCCGGCCGCCAGAAAGCCCGGCGGCGCCTCTTGAAAGCTTCCGTCGCTCCCACGTACAACAGGTCTGTGGCCGGCAAATCCCTCACGTTCGATTTCAGTACGCCGCCGGCACCGGTGGAGCGCCCGCCGTCCGAGCGCCCGCAGGGCAAGCGAACCCCGGACCCGCCGTCTCAAGACGAGGGGCCCAAGGTCCTGTCCGTGGCACAGCTTGGGCGCTTGCTCACCGGCGCGCTCGAGAGCGAGTTCGAGGCCGGTGTCTTTGTCGAAGGCGAAGTGGGCGGGCTCAAAGCACCGCCTAGCGGGCACCTGTACTTCTCCATCAAAGACACCACCGAAGACGCGGTGCTCGACGCCGTCATGTACCGCTCGGCGGTGACCCCGCGGGCCCGCACCATCATGCGCGACGGCGCCAAAGTGCGCCTTCGCGGCAAGCCCTCGTTCTGGACGCCCCGGGGCAAGTTGCAGTTCGTGGCCGAGCGGGCCACGCTGGCCGGCGAGGGCGAGGCGCAACGCAGGCTCGAAGAACTGAAGGCCAAGCTCACTGCCGAGGGCATTTTTCGCGAAGACAGAAAGCGTGCTCTGCCCAAGGCTCCGCGTCGCATCGGCGTTGTGACCAGCGCCCAGGGCGCGGTCATTCACGACATCGCCCGGGTGGCGTTTCGTCGCGGCGGCGCCAACATCCTTTTGGCCCCCGCGCAGGTGCAGGGGGCTGCGGCGGCGCAGACCATCGTTCGCCAGCTCGCCGAGCTCCAGCGCGTGTCCGACGTGGACGTCATCATCGTCGCCCGCGGTGGCGGCTCCGCCGAGGACTTGTCGGCCTTCAACGACGAGGCGCTGGTGCGCGCCGTCGCCGCCTGCCGCGTTCCGGTGGTGAGCGCCGTGGGCCACGAGGTCGACGTCACGTTGTGCGACTTTGCCGCGGACGTGCGCGCTTCGACACCTTCGCAGGCCGCGGAGCGCGTGGTGCCCGACACGCAGGCCCAGGTGCAGCGCCTGTCCACCTACGATGCACGGCTTCGAAGAGCCATGGAGTCGCAGCTCGCGCGCTCCAAACATGCTCTCTTGCGCGCCGAGCGCCGGCTCAAAGACCCACGGCTCCTGCTCGCATCGTCGTCGCAGCGTATCGATGATCTGGCGGCGCGCCTGCAGAGCGCCTTGCGCGCGCGGCTCCGCGTCGAGCGACAAACCGCGCAGCGTGTGTCTGCGCGCCTCGCCGCCGCGCACCCCAAGGTCATGTTGGCCAAGCGCCGCGCCACCCTCACGGCACTTTCCGAGCGCATGTCGCGCTTGGCAACGACGCGGCTCAGCAAAAGCCAGGGGCGCGTGCGCGAGCTGTCTGCGCGTCTCGATGCCCTGAGTCCGCTCAAGGTGCTCGGCCGCGGTTATGCCATCGCCACGGTCAACGGCCGGGCCGTGCGCGCCGCCAGCGACGTGAACTCCGGCGACACCATCGACGTGCGCGTGCACGATGGTGTGGTCCGCGCCACGGTCACGGCCACGCGGCCCCAAGGCTCATGACGGGTGCGCTCGCCTTTGCGGTGCTGGGAGATCCCATCGCCCAATCCAAGAGCCCCGGCATGCACCAAGCGGCTTATCGGGCACTCGGGCTACCCCACACCTACGACAAACATCGTGTGCCCGCCCCAGAGCTGCCGGCCTGGGTAGCCGCGCTGCGGCAGGGCAAGTACGCCGGCTTCAACGTCACGATTCCGCACAAGCAGGCCGTGCTCGGGCTCTCCGATCAGGTCACTCCGCTTGCCCGGGCCATCGACGCGGCGAACACCCTCGTACGAGCCCACGACGGCGCGGTCACGGCGCACAACACCGATGTCCCGGCCATTGGCGCCGAGCTCCTACGGTTGTCCCAAGGTGCACCCGTGTCGACCCGCGGTGCTGCGGCCTTGGTGCTTGGCTCTGGCGGCGCTGCGCGGGCAGCAGTGGCCGCGGTCCTCGAGCTTGGCTTCGACGAGGTTCGCGTGCGGGCCCGTGCCTTCGCCGACGAAAGCCGCGCCGGCGCGTTCCGCGATGCGCTGGGCTCGCTGCCCGGGGCGAGCGCCATCGTCACCGAGGCCCTCGGGCCAAGCCCCGCGGATGCTCGGGTTGCCTGCGTGGTGCAGTGCACGAGCGACGGCATGCTGGGGGCGAGCTCTGGCGAGGCCGTTGTGGCGGCGGTGCACTGGCCGTCGCTCCCGCCTTCGTGCGTGGTGCTCGACACGGTGTACGCACCGCTCGAAACGCCGTTCTTGGCGATGGCCCGCGCCCGCGCCCTTCGCGCCGACAACGGTCTTGGGATGTTGGCCCAGCAGGGCGCGCTCGCGTTCTCCTTGTGGCTGGGTCTGCCGCCGCCCAGGGACATCATGCTCGCGGCGCTGCAGTCGTTCATCGGCTGAACCCTCGTGCGCGTGTGCAGTGGTCGGGCAGGGGGGTGACTCCGTTCGGACTTTCCTCCGCTGCCGTGCCACAATCTGTGCACGACCGTGGACGTCACCACCAACCCGCTGCCCGCCGAGCCTGCGACCAAAGACAAGCCGCCCAGCGTGGCGCCGCGACCGCTGCCGCGTGGCCGCAACTTCCAGCGCCTCGGCTACCGCCGCATCGTTCAAATGCTCGTGTATCTCATCATCATCCCCGCGGTGATGTTGCTGTCCACGGGCCTCGTCATGATGTTCCTGGAGCAGCAGTTCAATCTGCTGTTCGGCATTCTGACCATGAGCTTCGTGGGCGTGCTGGTCACCGGGGTTGTGCTCGTGTGGGTGTTCTTGCGCCGGGAGGCCAATCTGAGCGAGCTCCAGGCGGACTTCGTGTCCAAGGTGAGCCACGAGCTGCGCACGCCGCTCACGGCCATTCGGCTCTTTGCCGAGACCATGGACCGCGCGCAAGACAACCCGGAAACCGTGGCCCAGTGCCGCAAACTCTTGGTCGAGGAGACCGAGCGCCTGTCCATTCTCATCGAGCGCCTGCTCGACTGGGGGCGCATGGAATCGGGCCGTAAGTTGTACGAGCTGCGCGAGTGCGAGGTGGCCGAGGTGGTGCGCGATGCCGCCAAGGCCTTCGAGACGCTCCAATACGGCGAGGCGCTCGATTTCCAGACCGAGATCCCCGAGGGCCTTCCGCGGGTCCGCGTCGACAAGGCCGCTGTGGTCGACGCGCTGGTGAACCTGCTCTCCAATGCCAAGAAGTACGGTGGCTCTCCAGCCGTGGTGCGCCTCGCCGCCGGCGTCACGCCCAAAGGCGAGGTGCGCATCACCGTCAAAGACAACGGCGCAGGCATCCCCCACGAGGAGCACCCGCGCATCTTCCAGAAGTTCTATCGCATCGACGACCGGCTTTCGCGTACCCGGGAGGGCAGCGGCCTTGGGCTCGCCATCGTCAAACACATTGCCCACGCTCACGAGGCCCGCATCGACCTCGAGAGCAAGCCCGGCAAGGGCAGCGTGTTTGCGCTGGTATTCCCGCCGGTGCCCGAGCAAGACCCCCTGGCCGAGGCGCCGTAGCTGGGGCTTTCCGGGCCGTGCATTTCGCGGTAAGTCCAAAGGCACATGTCCGACCAAACGCGACCTTGGGGCGACCCACCGCGAAAGTCACGGGTGCTCGTCGTCGAAGACGACCGAAGCATCTTGCTCGGCCTGCGCATCAATCTCGAGTCCGAGGGCTACGACGTCACCGTGGCCGAGGACGGCGAGCGTGGCCTCGAGCTGGCGAGGTCCACGAACCCCGAGCTCATGATTCTGGACGTGATGCTGCCCAACAAAAACGGGCTCGAGGTGCTGGACAGCCTGCGTCGCGAAGGCTTCACCATGCCCATCATCATTCTCAGCGCGCGCGCCAACGAGATGGACAAGGTGGCCGGCCTGGAGCTTGGAGCCCACGACTACGTGGCCAAGCCGTTCAGCCTCGCAGAGCTTTTGGCACGGGTGCGCGGGGCCCTTCGTCGCAGCGCCCAAACGGCTGGCGCCCGCCGTACCTTGCAGTTCGGCGATGTCACCGTCGACATGGAGGCGCGCACCGTGCGCCGCGCCGGTGCCGACGTGGACATGACGGCCACGGAGTTCGATCTGCTCCAGTGTTTGCTGCTCGAGCGCGGTCGGGTCTTGTCGAGGGAGTCCATCTTCCAGCGTGTCTGGGGGCCAAACCATCACGGCACGCCGCGCACCATCGACAACTTCGTGCAGCAGCTCCGCTCCAAGCTCGAGATCGACCCGCAGCAACCCAAACACTTCCTTACGGTGCGCGGCGTGGGCTACCGCTTCGACGGCTGAGCCCGGCTGTGCTATCGCCACCAACCTTCAGGCCAAGACCATGGATCACAACCTCCTCCGCCAATACCTCTCCACGGTCTACGAGCTTCCCACCGCCACGGGCCCGCTGCGCGTCTCCCTCGATGGCGACATCGTCACGGATCCTTCCACGTTGCCCGACCTGTTGGTTCGGCCCTTCGCCATCCTCACGGCCTTCAACCCCCGCAGCATGCTTTTGCCGCGCAAGGTCAACGACGCCCGGCACACGGTGCTTCGCGACTTGTTGATCTTGGGTTGCTATCGCGTCGAGGCCTGCGTCGGCTACGAAGAAGACCCCGAGGGCGCGTTTCGTGAGCCGTCTTGGCTGGTGCACGACATGAACCGCGATGAGGCCCTGGCCTTTGGCCGCGTATTTCGACAGAACACCATCGTGGTCTGTGGCTCCGGTCGACCCGAGCTCATCGTGACGGATCCCACGTGCGACGATGTTGGTCGCACCGTGGTGGGCAACTGGCGCGTTCGCGCGTAGGGCGCGCCGCAGCACCAAACCCCTTGCGCATGCCCGGAAATGGGCTCTTTGGCTGGCCTTATTCGCCTGCGCCGACGGAACCCGGCAGCGCCAAGCGAGCGGTGCCCGGCTTGCCGCCCATCGGTGGCCCCCGTACACTTTGCACCCAGGGGAAGCGCATGGCCGACGAGGGGTTTCCAAGCGTCAAGGTGCTGGACGTGCTCACGGCGCTCGAGGCCAGAGCCAAGGGTAAGCGAGGAGCGTTGGTCACGCTCCACTGATAGGGGGCGCCAAGCTCACGGGGTACATCTTGGGCGAGGGGCCCGGCCTCGCAGCGTCGAACGTGCTCTTGCTCACCACGGACTCCGGCGAAGTCACCTGCGTCGAGGTGCACTCTGTGGCTGCGGTCACGGTGCCCAACATGCGCACCCTGCGCGAAGCCGTGGCGCCGCACACCATCGATCCGGCAGACGACATGGAGCCACCCGCAGACCTGGAGCTTGCGCGCTTTGTCGACCAGACGGCCAAGAAGCTCCCCCTCAAGCTCGACGTTGGCACGGCACCCACCACCGCGCGCGCCCGCGCAACCATGCGTCATGCGGTGCAGGTCATCGACGGCGCGCTATCCAGCCTGATTCTCGACGAGAGCACGCTGGCCGCCGTGCGTGGTCGCGCCGACATTCTGCGCATCCGCGATGCCGATCAGGCCAACGTCGTGCTCGAGGGCAGGGTGCTCGTTGTCGAGTACCCCTACGAAGGCCCCATTGGCCGAAGGTTTCGCGAGGGGCAGCTCTACATCGAGTTCGACAAGTTGTTCGGCTAGCTCCCCCGCCCAGCGTCTCTCGCTCTCGGACAAAACCACGGCCCGTAGAGCGCGGTCCGGTGGCCGCTGGGTATCTCGCCTCAGGCCTTGTGCTCGCGTTTGCGTAGCAAGAATGCCACCGCGCCGAGCGTCATGAGGGCCGTGAGCACCGAGCCAGCGGGGCCGGGGCGTCGGGACGCGATGCTACCGCCCGGAGGGTTCGGATCGCGGGCCGCGTAGACGTGGCTGATCTTGGCTTGGTCTGGGGTGGGCGTAAGGCGAAGGTCTTGGGTGAGCGCCTGCGCCGGCAAGTTGGCACGCATGCGTGTGACCCAAACGGACTCGCTGCGCAGTCCCTTGAGCGCCACATTCAGATCGTCCAGTTCGCCGCATTGAATGCTGCTGCCAAAGTTGGGCGGCACCGGCTTGTCGTCCGCCGGACGGGCGTTGCCGCCGCGATCCTCTCCGTCACCGATGCCCGCATCGCCGGCGTCTGTCGCGGCATCCGGGTCTCCCGCGTCGTGGTCTCCCGCGTCGTGGTCTCCCGCGTCCGGGGTGCCGGTATCGTGTCCGGCGTCGCCCAGGATGGGCTTGGCCGGGACGACCGTGTCTGGCGAGCCGATGCAGTTGCTGTAGAGCGCATCGTACAGGCTGATGGACGTGGAGCCCGAACCCAGCCCGCTGCCACGAAACACGCTGGTGGGATTTGCGTACTCGCTGACCCAGGTTTTGCCGTCTTGGGCCTTCATGCCCTCGAGCACCAGATCCTGGTAGTTCGAGCGGTTCGTGCTGAAGTCCCAGAACACCTTGTTGGCGTCGATGGTCGCGTTGGGGAAGTTCTGGGCCTCGTAACGACCCTCGCTGATGACGAAGAGCGTAAGCCCAACGTTGGCACCGATGCCGCCCGCCACCATGCGGAGCGGCAACTGCGCATCGGCACCGGGCACCACCACGCGCACGGGCTGCATGGCAGCGACACCGACGCCGGGGCGGAGCTTGATGGCGATGAAGTCGAGCTTCTCGGCCACGTAGGCCGCGATGACGGGATCCATCGCGTCGGGGATCTTGTACCCGTTGCTTTCGAGCCAGTCGTTGAGCGCTTTGGGGTTCTCGGACCTGAGGGTGACCGATTCGTAGGGCCCAACGACCTTTTGCTCGACCACGGTGACCGGCGGCTTGCCTGCGTTCTCGCCTGCGAAAGCGGCGCTCGCTGATTCGGACTGGGCGCCGCACCCGCATCCCGCGCCCTCGCCGTCGCCCCCGAAGCCGCCCCTGGGGCGTGCTGGTGCGTTGATCACAGGTTGCGTGGTGAGGTCGAGCGCCGAAATGAACTGGTCATGACCGACCTCGATGCGTGCGCCGCGCCCCACTGGCAGCACCCAGGCAAACTCTTTGGGATCTCCTTGGTAGCGGATCTGGTCCCACAGCACGGTCTGCTGAGGCGACACCGCAAGTGCCATGCGGTGGTCGGTGACCACGGTGCTCTCGCTGGGCGGGACGAAACACGCGCCACACGCATCGGCCTTGCTTGCATCGCCAGCCGAGAGCCCCGCAAAGACAAAAAGGCCGAGGAGCGAGGCGAGGCGGAGCTTGTGTAGTTGGCGCATGGACGCATACAGAGCAAGAGACAGGCCAACGGAGAATCTCCACGAAAAGCGCCACTTCCCCGCGGTTCCCCCCAAGGCCTTCGGACATTCGTGTCAGGGGGAAGGCTTGGCGTCCTTGGCGCAGCGGAAGCCCGTCATCAGCAACCGGAAGGTGCCGGGGTGGTGCACGCGGTTGCTCGAGCGGAGGCCCTCGGCGCCGTAATTGTAGGCGCCGCCCCGAATGGCTTTCTCGCATTCCGTGGGGATGGGATTCGAGCCCGTGAAGCCCTGTTTGCCGTCGCGGCGCAGCTCGGCTTGGGTCTTGTTGATCTCGGCGCAGTTTCCCGGCGTACCCGCCGAGGCTCCGGGGCGTCGATACGCGATGGGATCGTAATCGTCGTCCATCCACTCCCAGACGTTGCCTGCCAGATCATCGTGGCCGAAGGGGCCACGGCCGGAGGGGCGCGAGGCCACGTCTTCGGTGTGGTTGCTCTGGTACACCGACCGGTCTTTGCTGGGCGCTTCGTTACCCCAGGGGTACCTGCGGGCATCGGTGCCGCGCACGGCCCTTTCGAACTCCGCCTCTCGGGGCAGGCGTTTGCCCAGGTGCTTGCAGTACTGGGCGGCGTCGAACCACGAGACGCCCACCACCGGGCGCGCCGGGCCGCGGAAGAGCCCGCCAAACTTGTCGATGTGCTGCATGGCCGGCATCGCGCAGGCCTTCTCTTGCACGCAGGCAAAGTAGGCCTTCTGGGTCACTTCGGTGGCGTCCATGTAGAATGCACTTAATTCCACGGTGTGTGCCGGGCGTTCGTCTTCTTCGCCGCCGGTGTCGGCACCCATGGTGAACGGCCCCGCGGGGACCAGCAGCATGTCGCCGTCTTGGGTCTGGATCCGGGGCAAAAGACCTTGGGCCTCGCCCTTGCTCGCATCTCCGCCCATATCCGCGGACGCGTCTCTTGCTGCGTCGCTCGCGCCGGCGTCGACGGGCGGCGCTGCAACCGCTGCAAGTCCCGACGACAGAGGGGGCGGGGCCGAGGAGACTGCCGGCGTGGCGTCGGCGTCACTGAGCGCCGCCCGCGTGGGCTGGCTGCTCGTGCCACAAGCCCCGGCCATCGCCCCGAAGAGTGCGGCG
>JBIKNA010000157.1:0-14632 GCA_044358965.1 Polyangiaceae bacterium | reverse complement strand
CCACCCCCGGTGCAAGAGGTGCTCATCGACGGGTTCTCTGCGGAGATCGTCGACATGTTGCAAGGCATGCGCACGCCGGGTGCGCCGCCCGCAGATCCCACCAACGCCGTGGCAGACTCGGCGCCAGCGGCAAGCCTTGGCGCCAAGCTGTTTGGTGACGCCAAACTGTCGCCGTCAGGCACGGTGTCCTGCGCCACTTGTCACGACAAGACCAAGGCCTTCACCGACGGCCTGCCGCAGTCCGTGGGG
Organism: Polyangiaceae bacterium; assembly: GCA_044358965.1. Taxonomy (GTDB): domain Bacteria; phylum Myxococcota_A; class Polyangia; order Polyangiales; family Polyangiaceae; genus SXNL01. The sequence goes on along the minus strand of JBIKNA010000157.1, from coordinate 14,383 downwards.
GTCGCAAAGGTCGATCGCAACGCGCCGGCCTTGGGCCTTGCGGCACATTTCCGTTGGCAGTTCTGGGATGGGCGGGCCGACACGCTTTGGATGCAGGCCCTGGGCCCCTTCGAAGACGACAAAGAGATGGCCGGCGACCGCTTGTTCGTCGCCCACCAGATCTTCGATCGCTACAAGGCCGACTACGAGGCGGCCTTTGCCAACGCTCCGCTGCCGAATCTGGGGGACACCGCCAAATTCCCGGCACGGGGCAAGCCCGGGCAAGCCGCATGGGATGCCATGGCCACCGCAGACCGCGATGCGGTCACGCAGGTATTCGTCAACGTTGGCAAGTCCATCGCGGCGTTCGAGCGCACCTTCCGCATCAAGCCAACCAAGCTGGATCAGTACCTCGATGGCGACAAGCAGGCCTTCGACGACGAAGGCAAGCGAGCCATTCGCGAGTACTTCTCCGTTGGCTGCGCCCAGTGCCATTTCGGGCCGACGTTGACCAACGACGCCTTCTTCGTGACGCGGTTTCCCACCGGGCGCCAAGACAAAGCGCCGGACGTCGGCCGCGAGGCAGGGTACCCAAAGCTCAGTGGCAGCGAGTTCAACAGCAATGGTCGCTGGAGCGACGCCAAGAGCGCGCGCAACCTGTCGCGGGTGCCTCCGGGCAGAGCCCGCGGCGCGTTCAAGACCCCCACGCTGCGCGGCTCCGATGTCACTGGCCCCTTTGGTCACGGCGGGACAATTCCCACCCTCGAAGAAGTCGTGGAGCTGTACGGCAAGCGCGGATTGCACGATGGCCACGAGGCCACGGTGGGATTCACGGAGCCCTACTTGCCCAAGTTCGACGAGCACCTGCAGCAGCACTTGCCCATCTTCCTCAAGCTCTTGCGCGCAGAAAACGCGCCGTAGGTTGCTGCGCGATGGCCTCGCGCGCCCGCGGCATTGGCCTGTATGCCCAGGCCCCCGGCTGCAGGCAACAAGCGAACACATGCCCTCCTAGGTGCGCCATGCGCGCACCAAAAGGCGAAGGCCCCGAACATGCCGGCTTCTCAACCTTCGGCCGCTCGGTACGCTTAGAGAGTTCGGGGAGAGTCCATCAAGCGGACGTGGACAGGGTTGGCGCAGGGGCGCTTCGGGGGGGGACCCTGGTGCCACACACCAAACGTACCCGAGCTTTCGATGGCCGCTCGCCCCGTTGCCGGGCTTGCGTCCAGGCTCAGAAGCGCATGGTCAGCTCGGCGCGCACGCCTTCGAACGGCGGGAACACCTTGCACACGCCGTTGACGCACTTGAGACCACCGCGCTGCTGACCGGCGAAGATCTTGACGTTGTTGGCCGAGCTGAAGCGGTAGAGCACCGAACCGTTGAAGTACATGGTGGGTAGCCCGAGCAGCGTCGTGTACTCGATGCCCTGGGCGAAGATCCACTTGGGGGCGATCTTGAACGAAGTGTAGTGCTCGCCTTCGCGCCAGCTGTCCGAGGTGACCGGGGTGTTGGGGTTCGCGTCCCAGTCGCGTTGGTTGTCGCCCTCGTGAAAGCGCACCCGGTGCCGACCATAGAGCTCGATGTTGTAGGGCCCCGTGATGTTCTTGTTGATTACGTAGTCCAAGCCCTGTTCGCGATAGTAGGTCTCGTCGTTGTCGCGAATGTCGTAGCGCACACCGGCCGAGGCAAAGAACCACGAGAGGTCCTGGTCGAAGCGCCACTCGAAGCCAATGCGACCATCGTTGACGTTGTTGGTGCTCGCCGCCTTGTCGTCCGCGCGGCTCCGGCCCATGCGATCGCAGGTACCGCCGGTCACCTCGGATTGCGTGCGGTAGTGGCCATAGGCGCCGTACAGCAAGAACGGCTTGTTGATGCGGTAGTCGGATCGCAGGCGACCGCCGGTGACACACGCATTGAAGAAGCCGTACATGGAGTCTTGGGTGATGGGCTCCGTGGTGGGCGGGTTGTTGTACGACACGCCGCTGAAGCTGATCGCGCGCGAAGCGTTGATGCCCGCAGAGACGGGGTAGAAGTTTCGGTAGCTCTTGAACTCGAGGGTGTTGGTGAGCGCCCCCGCGTTGACCGTGAGGCCGGAATAGATGGCGTTGCCCTCGCGGTTCGCCTCGACGCGGTCGTCGGGGAAGCGACGCTGGATGGCCCCTTCGAGATAGAACGACCCGTGACCAAACAGGTTGGGTACCTCGATGCCCTGACCAGCCTGCACCACCTCGCTGACGCTGAGTGTGGGCGCGAGACCCGAGGGCAACGAGGCGAGCCAAGTGGCCGAGGCCTCGGGCTCGCAGGTGCCAAAGGGCGCGTCGAGCGCGCCATCGACGACTTTTCGGTCGCCGGCGTAGCGATACGGCGCGCAGCGCGTAAGCCGCATGGCGCGGGTGGAGAGCACCACCGGACCTCCGCGGCCACCTTGCACCTCGGCGCCCACAATTCGGTCCGAGCCAAAGAGAGGCTGCGGGCTTTGTGCGTCGAAGGCCACGGGCTTGGGCAGCAAGATGCTGCGGCCCGTGGCTTCGTCGAAGCGCGACGGGTTGGCCAGGCCCGCCACCAGCGTGACGGCGACCGGGTCCTTCTGGAGGGCTACTTTGGCCCCGAAAATGGAGTTGTCGACACCGAGCTCGTCGATGCGCCGCATGGACAACACCAAGCCACGACCAAACTGCACGTAGGAGTCGCCGGCGGTGACCTCGAGCCCTGGCGCTTGGTATGTGACCCACACCTTGGAGGGGAACACCACGTCCCGGAAACGCGAGGCGCCATCGGAGATCACCGCGCGCTTTTCGTTGGCCGGAAGATCGCGGTCTTCGGGGCGCAGCCAGTAGAGCGAGCCATCGACGCGCAGACCAACGGTGAAGCGCCCCCACTTGCCCAGCACGTTGAGCTTGTTGATGAAGAAGCCGTACCCCTGATCGGACTCGCGCTCGCCTTCGCGCGCCTGAAAGCGCTGGGCCGCGATGGTGGTGTTGGTGACATCGACGACGACGGGATCGCCCCGCACGGTGCCCACATCGATGGCGTACGCGCTCGCGGGCGCGAGGGTCAGCAGCGCAATCAGCGCAACGTTCGCTACGTGCTTCACCATCAAAGACCTACCACAGTCTCTCGCCACAAATGCGCCCGGCCCCTGCGGCGAAAGCCTTGTGGCGGCCCGACGCCGGCGGCAACAAACGCAACGACGCCCGCGCACCCAAAAGGTGCACGGGCGCTAGATGCCCCGATGGTTAACGGGTCGTTAGAGCGTGCCGCCGGCGAGAAGCTTTTCGACCTCGGCCTCGAGGAGCTTTTCGTCGCCGGGGTTGTACCCCTCGCGCACCTTGACGATCTTGCCGGACTTGTCGATGAGCACCGTGAGGGGCTCGGCCTTCTTGGGATTGTACAAGCTGGCGATGCGCGAGTCTTCGTCGAGCAATACGGGGAACGTGAGGCTGTTGCGCTTGGCGAACGCCGGCACGTTCTGAATGGTCTCGGAGCCGTCCATGGAGACGGCGAGCACGATGAAGCCCTGAGACTTCTTGGCGTCGTACAGGCGCTGCACGTGCGGAAACTGCGCGAGGCAAGGCTGGCAGAACGTGGACCAGAAGTTGACCAGGATCACCTGCTTGCCGAGGTGATCGGACATGCGCACGGTCTTGCCGTCGACGTCACGCGTGGTGAAGTCTTGGGCCGATGTGGCCCCAGATGCCGTCTTGGGGCCGGCTGTGCTCTGCCCTTCGGGGCCGCACGCTGCGGCTCCGGTGGCAAGGAGGAGTCCCAGCGTGAAGATGATTCGCTTCATTTCGCCGCGAGCGAGTTGGTGGCGAGGAAGTCGATCCAGCCCTGGAAGCCCTTGAGCATGGCGTCAGCGGTGGAGTACTCGAGGCCGACGTCAGAGCTCAGGATCTCCATGCTGCGGGCGTCGACGAGGCCGTTCCACGGCAGCGCGGCGGCGTCGTAGAAGATGCCCAGGTTCTGGTTACCCGGGTCGAGCAGCTGCGCGTAGTTGGGCTTGAACGAGTTCATCCACTTGTCGAGGTCGTTGCGCGTGGACGCGACGCCGCCGCTGTTGCCCTCGGCCAGTGTGGTGATGAGCGCCACGCCCATCTCTTTGAGCTGGTCGGCGATGGGCTTCTTGATGTTCATCTCGGTGCGGCAGACGCTGCACCAGCTGCCCGCGGCCTGGATGGCAATGAGCTTGTACGTCTTGCCCTCGGGGTCGTGGTAGTTGGCCAGCGAGACCTGCTTGTACTCGCCGCCGACGCCGTCGGGGTAGCCCAGGAACTTGAAGTTCTGGATGATGCTACCGCGGTTGCCGACCTTGCCCGTCTTGGGGTTGTGCGTGGAGGCGGCGCTGCCGATGTTCTCTTTGGGGTACGTGGCGTCGGCCGGCGTGGGCGTGGGGTCGACGGCCACGGGCTCGCCGCTGCTGGTGGCGCCACCGCTGCTCGAAGCAGTGCCCGGGTCCGGCGTGGGCGTGGGCGACGAAGAGGCACAGGCCGCGGCCATCAGCGCGAACAGGGAACCGAGGACGAGAACGACGGGCTTGGTCATGGTGACTCCTAACGAAACGATGGGCTTTGCGAGAGAAACGTTGCGGGGCTATACAGCAGCGCGGGGCGAGAAAGCTCCGGCAAGCCGGGCGCGGAGCCTAACGCGCTCCATGGTGTGGTCAAGGGGATGAGCCCAGGAAAGTCATTGTGGGCATCGAGAAAGTCATTGTGGGCATCGAGATGAGACGGTCAAAGGCCAACCGGGCATTTTCGCGTCTCTTTGCGCTTAACACCTACGCACCAGCCGACGTTCGGTTTCACACTTCGCTCGAATGCCCCCCGGGGCCATACGCTTTTTTGCACCCAACGAAGGAAGTAACACCATGACTTTGAAGACTTTTCTTGCATGCAGCGCAACGGTTGGGTTGCTGAGCGTGGCCGCGGGCACGGCTTGTTCGTCCAAGACCGAAGCAACGGCTTCCCCCGACGGTGGTGCCGCCGCCGATGGCGCCGCCGCAGCGTGCGATCCGGCCAAGTGCCCCCAGGGCCTGTCCTGCATCGCCCACGAAGGGGTCACCGCCTGCCGGAAGTCTTGCACCGCGCAAAGCGACTGCGGCGCCAACACAACTTGCAAAGACCCGGGCAACGGCGCCCTGTACTGCGCGCCCAACAAGGTGCAGCTCAAGGCCAGCGAGCTTGGGCTCTGGGGCGCGTTCTGCAACCCCGCCGACGGCATCGAGAACCCCGCCTGCGACACCGAGCAGGGCTTCAAGTGCTACGCCGAGTCGCCGTCCGACGGCGAGGCCATTTGCACGCGCTTCGACTGCAAAGACGACACCGACTGCGGCGGCGGCATGTACTGCGCCACCGTCAACAAGCAGCCCAACGCCGAAGACGGCGCGCGCCCCTTCCCCTCGGAGGCCCAAAAGGTCTGCCGCAAGCGCGTGTACTGTGCACCTTGCGCAAGCGACCTCGATTGCGCCGACGGTCTCAACGGCACGTGTGCCAGCAGCGCCAAGGGTGGCAAGTTCTGCACGCGCGCGTGCAGCGGCGACGCCAACTGCCCCCTCGACGCGAGCTGCGTCGAGGGCACGTGCCAGCCCCGCGCGGGCACCTGCAAGGGCGACGGCGGCATGTGCAGCCCATGCCTCGCCGACACCGACTGCAAGGCCGGTAGCTGCGTAAAGGCCGAGAGCTCCACGGAGCGCTTCTGCACCGAGCGCATCGAAGGCAAGAGCTGCCGCGAAAAGGGCGTTTGCCCCGCGGGGCCCGAGGGCGGTCAGGGCTCTGGGTGTTTCCCCGCAGACTCCAAGGTCAAGGACTACCCCGTGATGGAGTGCCTGGGCCTCGTGAAGCTAGGCAGCGACACCAGCAAGGTGCCGCCGGAGCCCATCGCACTGCCGGGCTGCTGGAGCCGCGCTCGCTAACGCGACGCCCGCTCAAGCGGGCAACGCCTCGAGCTTCGAGACGTCGGCCCAAATGGAAAAGCCGCGGTTGCTGCCCACGACTGAGCCTTCTCGCAAGGCGCTCTCGGGCAGCCCCGCCGCAGCCAGCTGCGACATCACGAACGCACGAAGCTCTGTAGGACGACCGGAACCCACGTTGTAGATCTGCCCGGGTTGGCCGTGTTCGAGAATGCGCGCGTAGGCGGCGGCCGCGGCATGAACGGACAAAAAATCGCGCTGCCCCTGCAGCGCGCCAAGTTCGACGTGTGTGGCTTCGCCGGACTTCACGCGCTGGATCTCGCGCTCGAGGCGCCCGGGCAACAGCGACGGCGAAAGCCCCGGGCCCACGAGATTGAAGGCCCGAGCCAAGAGCACCGGCAACCCGTAGGCGCGATGGTAGAAGGCCATGAGCTCGGCCTGCATGAGCTTGCTCAGGCCGTAGATGGACACCGGCGCCGGCGCGTGGGTCTCCGGTACGGGGTTGTGCTCGGGCAACACCAGACCATACTCCGCGGCGCTGCCCACGAGCAGCACCCGGGCCTGGGGGCACTCGTGCCGCAGCGCTTCGAGCAGGTGCCGGGTGCCCAGCACGTTGCAGGCGTGATCGACGGCGAAGTCGTTGCTGAAGGTACCCGCCAGATGAACCACGCGCGTGGGCACGTGCGCCGCCACCAGGGCACGCACCGCGGTACCGTCGGTCAGATCGCACGGGACGATATCGTCGCCTGGGGCCACGCGCAGGTCGGTCTTGACCACTTGCGCCGACGGCATGCGCGCGGCCAGAGCTGCCAGCACCGGAGCGCCCGTGGCCCCTTGGGCACCGGTCACGAGCACCTTCACTGGTCGAACCCGAGCTTGGCCTTGATGCTCGCGTAGTTCTCGTTGACGTGGTCGTAGTCTTCGGGGCGGCCGATATCGAGCCAGAAGCCCCCGAAAGGATGAATGCGGATATCGGCCTTGCTCCGAAGACCGTCGAGCATCAGATCGTCGAAGCCGTACTTTTGCCCTTTGGGCAACGCGTCGATGACGCTTCGCTGAATGCAGTAGATGCCCATGCTTACGTCGAAGTGAAAGACAGGCTTCTCTTGAAACTCGGTGAGGCGCCCTGCCTCGTCGTAGCGCAGCACGCCGAAATCGATTTTGGCGTCGCGCTTGAACGCGGCAACGGACACGACATTGTTGCGGGCCTGATGGTCGCGATAGAACGCGCCAAAGTCCAAGTCCGTGAGTACGTCGCCGTTCATCACCAAGAAGGTGTCGGGCAAATCGGGAATCAAGGTCAGCGGCCCGATGGTGCCCAGCGGCGAGGTTTCGAGGGAGTAGTCGATGGTGAGCCCGAAGCGACTGCCGTCGCCCAAGAACGCCTTGATGAGCTCGGCCAAGTGATTGACCGCAATGGTGATGTGCGTAAAGCCGTGGCGCTTGAGCTGCCGGATGACCACCTCGATGATGGAGTACTCGCCCCCGATGGGGACCAGCGGCTTGGGGATGAACGTGGTGTAGGGCTTGAGTCGGGTGCCCATGCCACCGGCCAGTAGGATCGCGCGCACGAGGGCGATGTTACCCCAAAGTGGCCCCGGTGCGTTGCCGGGAGCTTCGGTCTACAGGTTGTAGACCTGCGGCTTGTAGCGCTGCAGGTTGCCCGGGGCACGGAACCACGCGATGGCCTGGTCGAGGCCCTCGTCGAGCGACACCTTCGGGGTCCAGCCGGTGAGTTCTTTGATCTTGCCGTTGGCGCCGAACAACCGCTCCACCTCGGACTTTTCTGGGCGAAGGCGCTCGTTGTCTTGGACGATGCGGGCCTGCGGTCGGATCTTGCCGATGAGCTTCTGCGCCAAATCGCCCACGGAGATCTCCGACTGCGTGGCGATGTTGATCTCTTGGCCAATGGTGGCCGGGGTGTTGGCGATGGCCAACATGCCGGCACACGTGTCCGTGACGAACGTGAGGTCCCGGGTGGGGGCCAGACTGCCAAGCTTGATCTCGTCGGCGCCCGCCAAGAGCTGCGTGATGATGGTGGGAATGACGGCCCGGGCAGACTGCCGCGGCCCGTAGGTGTTGAAGGGCCGCACGATGGTGACGGGCAAGTCGAAGGAGCGATAGAACGACTCGGCGATGCGGTCGGCGCCGATCTTGGTGGCGCTGTACGGTGACTGCCCCTGAAACGGGTGGTTCTCGTCGATGGGTACGTAGCGCGCGGTGCCGTAGACCTCGGAGGTGGACGTCACGAGCACACGCTCCGGCGCTGTTTTGCGCGCGGCCTGCAGCACGTTGAGCGTGCCTTTGATGTTGGTGTCTACGTAGGAGTCGGGCGAGTGGTACGAAAACGGGATCGCGATGAGTGCGGCAAGGTGCAAGATGACCTGGCAGCCCTCCATGGCCGTCTCCACGCCGCGCGGGTCGCGGATGTCGCCAGCGAACACGTCGAGCTGCGTCTTTTGCTCTTCGGGCAGCGCGTCGAGCCACCCCCAAGAGTTGAACGAGTTGTAGTATACAAACGCTCGCACGTTGGCGCCCTGGGCCAGCAAGGCCTGCACGAGGTGGCTGCCAATGAAACCGCAGGCCCCGGTGACCAGGACCTTCTTGCCTTTGAGGGTGCTCATGACTCTTTGCTCGCTTCGCTTGGGGGCACAGAGGCCGGAGTGGGGGCCGCCGCCGAGGCCGGCGCTGTTTGCGCCAGACGCTTTTGCAGGTCATCGATGTCGAGGCGCAGCTCCGCGACGTAAGAGGTGAGATCGCGCACCTGGACGCTCATGTTGTGAAGCAACACGGAGTACACCAGCGAGGCGCCGAACAGAAAGCCCAGCGCCAGCAACAACATGGTGGAGATCACCGCGTAAGTGCCGAGCAGGTGCGTCAGGCCCACCTGGACGTCGCGGGAAAGCCCCACGAGCAAGATGCCGGCGAACACCGAGAGCCAGAGGTAAAAGAGGCCCTCGCTGATGCGCCGGCGCCGGAGCAACGAAACGATGACCACAACCCCCGCCACGGCGATGGTCGCCATGCCGAGCTGGCTGCGAAGGGTCATGGGATTTCCGTCGATCACGATGGCTTACCTCTCGTTGCGGACGAAGATCATGCTGATGGCGAGCAGCAACTTGAACGGATAGTAGAGCGACGTCCAGAAGGTGAACATGGACTGGCCGTCCTCGCGCTCCCGAATGTTGACGGGCACCTCTTCGACGCGGCGGCCGTGCCGGGCCACGATGCAGATGAGTTCGGCGTTGGGGAAGTCTACGGCGCAATCCCGCGCGACGATGGGCAGCGCCCGGGGGCCCACGGCCAAGAAGCCACAGGTGGTGTCGGAGATCTTTCGACCCACCACCGCAGAAGTGATGGACGAGAAGAGAAACATGCCGAGGCGTCGGGCCAGCGGGATCTTGTAGTGGGCCTTGCCCAAGAACCGCGAGCCCACCACCAAGTCCGCTTGCCCCTCGGCCAGCTTGGCCAAGAACGTGGGCATGTCTGCGGGATCGTGTTGGCCGTCGGCGTCGATGCTGACCACGTACTGGTAGCCCTTGGAGACGGCGTATTGGTACCCCACGCGGAGCGCGCCGCCGTAGCCCAGATTGACCGGGAGGCTGACGATGCGGGCGCCCAGGCGCCGCACCACGGCCACGGTGTCGTCTTTGGAGCCGTCTTCGATGACCAGGATCTGGGCCTGGGGCACGTGCTCGCGAATGGCGGCAATGACCTTGGGAATGCGGGCGGCCTCGTTCCGAGCCGGAATTAGAATGAGGGGTGCGCCGGGTTCCACGGGAGTCTTGGTGTCCGGGTTACCACAGATGGTTCAAAAAGAACGCCCGGCCGTGCGCCGGGCGCGGCACCCGGGGCCCAGTTACGCGGGCTTTTGTGCAAGGGCGCACCAAAAGGGCGCCCGATCGCTGAAGCGGACATTGCCGAGGCCCGCAGACTCGAGCATCTCGCGGATCTCCTTGCGGGTGAACCGCTGCTCGAGGCGGGTGCCGAACCGATCGAGGGCATCGGTGCGCATGACGTAGAACGAGCGGTCGCGATAGTAGGAAAGCGGCCACTGGGCCACGGGCCGCCCCAGGGATTCGGCGAGCCGCGCGGCCCGGGCCAACGGCAGATACACCGAGGCTGCGATGACCTGGCTGCTGGCGTAGCGCAGGCCGTGGGGCATGCGGCTGATGGTGCGCCGGCCGAGCTCGCTGGCGCGCCACACGGCGGCGTACCAGGGCGGGCGGTTGTCGAAGCGGTAGTACAGGTACACCAACAACGAGCCGCCGGGCCGCACCTTGCGCGCGCACTCGGCAATGGCCGCCCGGGTATCGGGCACGTGATGCAAGACGCCGAGCGAGTACACCAAGTCGAAGGAGTTGTCGGGCACCGGCAGCGCGCCAACAGATGCAACCTGCACCGAACAGTTGCGGTGCCCGGCCAGGTTGCGACGGGCCACGGCGGCAGCGTCTTCGCTGGCGTCGATGCACAGAAGCTCCTTGACCTTGGGCGCGACCAACTGCGCCCAGCGGCCACTGCCGCACCCCACGTCGAGAGCGCGGATGTTGGGCCCCAAGGCCGCAAAGTCCAAGAGCCCAAAGTATTGCTCCCAGATCTCTTGGCGCTCGGCGTCGGAGAGGCCTGTCTGGTCGAAACGAGACCACTCGTCGCCAAAACCCTGGACCGTTGCGTCGTCGGCGTTGTTTTGCGGGTCAGTCACGGGCCCGCAGGGTAAGAGAACGCAGCAACGCTGGGAAGCCCGAGGCGTCGAATACTTTGGCGCCCCCCTCAGCTTGGTGCGCTGGATCGCGAAGCCGAAGGGGGCGACGACGATGTGGCCAGGAGCCCCCACAGCACCGCGGCCGATGCAAAAAGCGCCGAGGCGGGGATGTCGTAGCGGGCCCTCGACACCAAGAGCAGCGCGAACAACGCAGGCATGGCGCCGAGGCGGCGGGGCAGCGCAAAGGCCGAGGCCGCGAGGGCAAACGCCAACGAGGCGAGCCACGCGGACACCAGCGGCAAACCGTGCAGGACTTGCCCCCATTGCACATCGATGAGCGCTGTGCGCAAGGCATGGTTGCCGTTGCGGGCGCCCAGCATGGTGACGCAGGTGAGCACGAGCGCGAGCACGCCTGCAGCCACGGACGCGATGCGGCCGCGCTGGGCCCCAGCCTGCACCCAAAAGGTGATGGCGGCGAGTTGCCCCAGGCCTTCGAGCAGCAGCGCGAGACGCCCCATGTTGCGTGCGACGGCGAAGGTCGTCCAATGGGTCTTCTCGGCCGCATCGAGCGCCATCTGGAACGATGCAACCTTGACGATGGACGACAGGGCAAAACACAGCCCCATGAGAGCAAAGGCCCGCCCCTCTTTTTTGGACGCGGCCACCGCAGACAGCAGCAGCACTGTGAGCGACGTGACGAGGTCGAGGGCGAACGACGCCACCGGCGGCAAGCGAGACGAGAGCGCCGGCGACGTGACAGCCAGGGTCATGCCCGCGCCAAGCACGGAGACCACGCGCCCCAGGAGCGGAACGCCCTTGGCCTTGGCGAGCTCGAAGGCCGCCGCACACACGAGCGCGACCACCAGCCCTACCGACGCATAGGAGAAAAACGCCGACGTTTTTTCGACGGGGACCACCAGGGCCTCCGAAGCGTTGCCCCGCAAGCTGGGCACGACGAGGGTGCCCAACAACGAGGCCACCCAGGCCAAGGCCACCGTGAGCAAGAGCGCGCCTTTGCCCCAGCGCATGGGCAGCACGCGCAGCTCGGGGAGCAGGCGTTCGGAAACGGGCGCGCTCTCGGTCATACCGTCGCAGGACTTAGCACAGAGACGGCGCCCCGCGACGCCCGGGGGCTTTTTGCGTGTCGCTCGAGCGGCTCGCAGCGACTCAGTTGCCGAGCAGTCGATAGACGCCGAACAGGGCAAGGAACACGCCGCCGGCCAGATAGGACAGCGTGGCGAACCAGAAGCCCACGGGGTTGTCGTCGCGGTCGAATTCGGAGCCGAACGATCCCCAAGCTCCGAAGCGGATCCAGATCCAACGCACGGTGCCCTCGAACAGAGCGCGCACCCCGAAGGCCACTCCCGCAAGACCAAGCACGATGAGTGCGACTTTGCCGAACATGGGCTACCCGTGCGGAAGGATCTGCGGCTTTTGGCGACTGCCCTCGCGGGTATCTTGCACGTTGGCCGGCGGAGGCCCGCCGCGCTCGCGGATGGGGGCCTTGGGGTTTGGGTCTCCGGGCGGCGGCTCGGGCACCGGGGCCGAGGGCGGCAGGTTTAGCAAGAACGGCCGGGCGTTCATGGTGGAGCAGGCGAGCTCGTCGCGATGGAACTCCCAGTGCAGGTACACGTTGCCATCGGACGAGATGATGGCCCCCGGGGCCGGGCCAAAGGGCGACGCGCGCTGCACCGAGTCGAGCGCGGCGATGTCGAAGGCGGTCACGCCGCTGGCGCGTACAACGCCCATTTTGACGAGGCGCCCCTCGCGGGTGACGACGATCTCGAGGCGCGTCATGAGCCGCTGGTTGCTGAGCGGGTGCGTGCCCGGCAGCGAATCGAGCGAGCCCAAGAAGCCGTCGGCAAAGATGGGGTGAATGCGGTTGTGGATGGCGAGCAGGTACGACGCGAAGGGCACCGCCGCGGTGTTGAGCGCGGTTTGGTTGCCGGGCTTCACGGTGGATACGTAGTTCTCGATGGCGTTGCGCCAGCGCTCCATGTTGGACGCCTGCCACGAGCCACGGTGTTCGCTCTTGCGTCGCTCACCGTCGGCGAAGCGCTCTTTGCGAAGCTGATCTTGGCCAACGGCTGCCACGACGCCTTGCTGCGTGAGATTGATGTTGATCTGCCCAGGCCCGGGCTTGCCGCCCAAACCGAGCCACTGGGTGACGCCTTGGGTGGGCTGTGGGCGACTGGAACCGCCCTGCGATGGGTCGGGGTTCTGGCCGGTGCCCGGGTTGGGCCGCACGGGATTGAAGGTCCATGATCCGGCCCCCGCAGCGCCACCTTGCACGACTTCGGGCGACGCGGGGGCTGGCGCACCGGCGGCAAGCGGCGGCGCCACCGTGGGCTGAGCGCCATGGGGCTGTACTTGCGGTTTGCCGTCGCCACCCACGCGCGGGGTCTCGACACTGGGCTTGGCTGCGATGGCCACAGGGCCCATGGGGCGCGTGGGCATGGGGTCTTTTTGGACCTCGAACTCGGTGCCCTTTTCGCCGGGCGCGCGGTCTTTTTCGCCCCGGTGCTCGTCGCTCTCGGCGATCTTGTTGCGCTCGCTGTCGCCCGGGTCTTGCGTGGGGCCCGAGTGATTGCCGCCAGGCGTGGGGTTCGGATCGTCTTGGTCGTGGGAGGTCTGTTTGGCGACGGACTCCTCGTCGACATGGTTGGCCTCGTCGCCAACGAACTGCGCCGTGGGGTTGTCTTCTTGGTCTTTTTTGGCGTGCTGCTTGACCGCGATGCGCTTGTCCATCTGCGGCATGCGCTCGAGCTTCTTGAGCGGGTCTTCTTCTTTGACGACGACCTTCAGCTCTTTTTTCTCGGGGACGGGCTTGGGCTCGTCTTTCTTGTCTTCGGGCTTGGGCAGCTCGTCTTTTTTGGCCTCGGGCTTTTCGGGCACCTTGGGCTTGTCTTGCGGCGCCTCGGGCTCGTCTTTCTTGGGTTCTTCGATCTTCTCGTCGGTGCCGGTGATGACGTCGAAGGCCTGGCTATTTTGCCGAACCTGATCGCGCACCTTCATGCCCAAGATGGAGATGAACGTGCGGTCGTCGTGCACCACGGCTACTGCGTTGCCGCCTTGGGCAAACATGTAGTGCGCACACACCGCGGCACAGATCCAAAGGACCAGGGGCGCCGCGGGGTCTCGAAGTGTGGGCCTCATGTAACCAACTAGAATTCCACGCTCAAGGGTAGCACTCCGGCCCAGGCGGTTCCATCCCGGGAGCGGACGGCGCAATGGGGTGCGCCCCGGGCGGTGCACACATCACCCGACGCGGGCAGAGTCGGCATGGTTCCGGATAGATAGGGCCGAACAGCTACCAGCCAAGCTGCGCGCGCAGGTACGGCGTCAGCTCGCCGCTGATGCGCGCGTGGGCCGCCACGGACAAATGGTAGTCGCAGCCGGTCTGCTCGGCGGCCGTGGCCTCGGCGGGCTCGAACACCTCGACCCGCATGTCCCCAGCGGTGTTGAGCGCCGTCTTGGCCTTGCGAAACGCGCCGCGCAATCGCGTCCGGGCGCTCTGCCCTTGCGGGAAGTCGTCGTGGACGGTGGGCGACACCATCATGACCAACAGGGCTTGCGGGTGCGACTTGCGCAAGCGCCCCAAGAAGGTCTGCATGGCAGCGCTGAGCTCGGCCTCGATGGGCACCACGCGACCGACGGTGAAGTCGTTCTGGCCGAGGGCGATGACGACGACATCTGGGTGAAAGTTGTCGGTGGACCATGCGGAGCCCGGGGGCACCGGATCCGTGCGCTCGTACAGCTCGGGCATGACCCCCGTGGTGGAGCCATCGTAGTTCCGGATG